>JBIOTW010000077.1:0-8344 GCA_044866355.1 Candidatus Limnocylindria bacterium
TTCGGTGGTGCCCGGGTCGGGAAGGCCACGGCGCGGATCGAGGCCGCCGGCACCGTCGACGAGGCCGTCGCCGCGCTGGGGGTGGCCCGGGCCGCGATCGGGGCCGCCACTGACCGGACCGAGGCCAGGCTCGAGACCCTGTTGATCCGGCTCCAACGCGAGCTGTTCGTGGTCGGCGCCGAGATCGCCACCCATCGCGTCCGGCGCAACCGGCTCAAGCCGGGAGTCAGCCTGGTGACGGCCGACATGGTGTCCGCCCTGGAACGGGACATCGACGCTCTGACCGAGGCGCACCAGATGCCGGCCGAGTTCGTCGTGCCCGGTGAGTCCGAGACCGGCGCCGCGCTGGACCTGGCTCGCTCGGTCACCCGTCGCGCGGAGCGGCGGGCGGTGTCGCTGGCCGAGGGCGGTGACCTCCCCGATTCCCATGTGGTGCGCTACCTCAACCGCCTCGCCGACCTGCTGTTCGTGATGGCCCGCGTGGCAGACGGGGGCTTCCGCCCCGTCCGAGGCGACGCGTAGAATTCGGTCCGCCCCAAACAAGCCAGACACGAGGCTACCTCCACGGCCCAGGAGATTCCGATGACGCTCACCGCTTCGCGCTACCAGATGTTCATCGCCGGGGAGTGGCGTGACGCCGCCAACGGCGAGTCGACCGAGGTCATCAACCCCGCCACCGAGGCGAAGATCGCTGAGGTGCCCAAGGGCACGACCGCGGACGTGGATGCGGCCGTCGTCGCTGCCCGCGACGCGTTCGAGGCGTGGTCGCTGACCACCCCGGCCGAGCGGAGCGGCATGCTCCACAAGTTCGCCGACGCCATCGAGGCCAACGCGGACGACCTCGCCCGCCTCGAGTCGGCCAATGTAGGCAAGCCCATGTCCGTGGCCGCGTTCGACGTGGAGTTCAGCGTCGACAACCTGCGGTTCTTCGCTGGCGCGGCCCGCGTGGTTGAAGGCAAGGCGGCGGGGGAGTACGTCGCCACCCACACCAGCATGATCCGCCGTGAGCCGGTGGGGGTCGTGGGCCAGGTGGCTCCCTGGAACTACCCGCTGATGATGGCCATCTGGAAGCTGGGCCCCGCCCTGGCGGCCGGCAACACGGTCATCCTCAAGCCCTCCTCGTGGACGCCGCTGACCGCCATCAAGCTGGCCGAGCTGGCGGCCGACATCTTCCCCAAGGGCGTGCTGAACGTGATCGTGGGCCCGGGCAAGACCGTCGGCGCGCATCTCATCTCCCATCCCGGCGTGGACATGGTGTCGCTCACCGGTGACACGGCCACGGGCCGCGAGATCGCCGCGGCGGCGGCCCAGACCGTCAAGCGCGTCCACCTCGAGCTGGGCGGGAAGGCGCCGGTCCTGGTGTTCGACGACGCGGACCTGGATGCCGTCACCGAAGCGGTCAAGCTGGCCGGCTTCTTCAACTCCGGCCAGGACTGCACGGCAGCCACCCGGGTGATCGCCTCCCGCAGCTCATACGAGGGCCTGCTGGAGCGCCTCGTCCCGGCAGTCGAGTCGCTCAAGGTGGGCGACCCGGCATCGGTCGAGGACTACAAAGAGGCCGATCTCGACATGGGGCCCATGGTCAGCCAGCCCCAGCAGGAGCGCGTCATCGGCTTCGTGGATCGCGCCCGTGGCTACGGCGCCGAGGTCGTGGCCGGGGGCTCAGCGCCGGACGGGCCGGGCTACTTCTATCGGCCCAGCCTGGTCACCGGCGTCAGCCAGGACAGCGAGATCATCCAGAAGGAGGTCTTCGGCCCGGTGGTCACCGTCCAGCACTTCGCCGACGACGAGGAGGGGATTCGCTGGGCCAACGGCGTGCCGTTCGGACTGGCGGCGTCGGTGTGGACGCGCGACATCAAGCGCGGCCTGAACGCCGCGCGGCGGCTGCGCTTCGGGACGGTGTGGATCAACGACCACCTGACGATCGTGTCCGAGATGCCGCATGGCGGCTTCAAGCAGTCCGGCTACGGCAAGGACATGAGCTCCTACAGCATCGAGGACTACACGGTCGTCAAGCACGTCATGGCCAAGATCGCGGACTGACCGATACGGACCGATCCGGACCGATCCGGACCGATACAGACCGATGACGTGATGGCGGCCGCGGCCACCCCCTGGCGCGGCTGTCGCAACGCGCTGCGCGGCCGGCCCCGGCCGCCCTGACCTGGGGCAGCGCCGGACAGCTTGGTAAAGCCACGAGCCCGGGCCGTACGAGGTGCGATGTCACAGAGCTTCGTGACATCGTGCAGCACGATAACGCGATAGCACGAAGTGCTGTGACAGGCCGTTGGTTGAGTTGGCTGACCCGGCAGAGGGACCCGAAGGGCACGGACGCGGAGGAGCCTTCGGCTACGAGCTCGGGGCGCTGATTGGGAGAGTGAAGCGGAGGGTGGTGCCGCGGCTGAGCTCGGAGGTCGCGGTGAGGGTCCCGCCGTGGGCTTGGACGAGGTCGCGGGCGATGGGGAGGCCGAGGCCGCTCCCCGGGGAGTCGGGCGAGCGGTAGAAGCGGTCGAAGATCCGATCCAGCTGCTCGGGACTCATGCCGCTGCCCGTGTCGCGCACGGTGACTTCCACCTCTTTGCCGACGAGACGTCCCGCGAGGTCGATGCTTCCGCCGCGCGGGGTGTGGCGCAGGGCGTTGGTCAGCAGGTTGGCGACGACTTCGCGGAGGCGGGCCGGATCCACGTCCAGGACCGGCACGTTGTCCGCGACCGTGACGATGAGCTGAACGCCGGCTTGCTCGGCCTGGTTGCGGTACCCGGCCGCGACATCGGGGAGCAGGTCGCCGAGATCGGTGGGCGCACGGTGGAGGACCAGGCTGCCAGCCTCGACCAGGGTGAGGGTCCGAAGGTCCTCGATGAGCCGTTCCATGACACGGATCTCGTCCAGGATTGGCTCGAGGTGCTCCGCGTCGGCGGAGTAGACCCCGTCGAGCAGTGCTTCGACGTTGCCCTGGATCACGGCCAGCGGCGTTCGGAGCTCGTGCGAGACGTCGGCCAGCGTCGACCGGCGTTGCGCCTCCATCTCCTCGAGACGGGAGCTCATCGAGTTGAAGGCGCGGGCCAGCGATCGGACCTCGCGGGGACCATCCTCCGGGACTCTCGCGCTGAAGTCGCCCGCCTCAACGCGACCCGAGGCCTCGATCAGGTCGCCGACCGGGGCGGCTGCGCGACGGACCGCATCACTCGCCATGCCCAGCACGATCAGAACGAATAGCCCGATCAGGATGGCCGCCGCCCACGGGGCGCTGCCGCTCAGCGCCATGCCGATCAGCCACGCGAGGAGAGTCACCATCGACGCGATGACGACGACCGCAAAGATGAAGAAGCAGCCGATGCGCCACATGAACCCGCCGCGTCTGCGGTGCCAGTACTCGGCCCGGTCAGCGTCGGCCGGCGGCCACGCCTCTTCCTCTGGCCACCAGCGCGGCCGGTGACGGCCGTGTCCCCAGTCTCTCCCCCAGTCGTGGCGCCCCCATTCGTGCCGGCGGTCAGGCATCGGTCAGGCGGTAGCCGACGCCGTACACGGTGAGCAGGTAGCGGGGCGTCCTGGGTTCGGGCTCCAGCTTGCGGCGGATGTTCTTGACGTGGGCGTCGATGGCCCGTTCGTACGACTCGAACGCCACCCCGTGGATTGCGTCCAGGAGCTGCGACCGGGTGAAGACCCGGCCGGGCTGTCGGGCCAGGGCGGTCAGCAGCTGGAACTCCGTGGCGGTGAGCGAGATGGCTCGTCCAGCGACCTCGACTCGGAGCCTCGGCACGTCCAGGACGACGTCTCCGGCTCGGATCACGTCTCCGCCGGCATCAGCCGCGTGGCGTCGGAGGACCGCGCGCACGCGCGCGGCGAGCTCTCGGGGGCTGAAGGGCTTGGTGACGTAGTCGTCGGCGCCCAGCTCCAGACCGACCACCTTGTCGGTCTCGTCGTCGCGCGCGGTGAGCATGATGATCGGGACCCCGGAGTCCCGGCGCAGCCGGCGCGTGACCTCAAGCCCGTCGAGGCCGGGCAGGCCAAGGTCCAGGACGATCAGGTCTGGCCGATCCTGGCGGGCCCGCATGAGCGCTTCAGGCCCTTCCCGGGCGGTCGAGACGGCGAAGCCCGCCCGCTCCAGGTAGTCACGGACGAGCTGAAGGATCCTGGGCTCGTCGTCGACGACGAGGACCCGTGCCATGGGCGGCATGGTAGTCGGGCGGGCGGCGCCGGCCGCCCGCCCGTATCGGTCCTGTGGCGGTGTCAGACCCGGTCAGGTGCGGGCTTGTCGGGCGCCCGCGGCTCCGGCGCCTCGCCGTGCTGCTCGCGGTGCCACTCCTCGAACTGCTCGCGCCGGCGACTGCGATGGTGATCCCATCCGGACGGCTTGTCGCCGTCCCAGCCCCGGCCCCAGCGGCCCCACCCAAAGGCGGCGCGCAGCAGGCCGAAGATCAGGAACAGGAAGAAGATGAAGAACAGGATCCCGAAGAATCCACCGACCCAGCCGAAGCCTCCCCAGCCCCAGGGATGCCCGACGTAGGGGCCGTATGGGCCGTATGCGCCGACGGGCACCGGTTCGCCTGATGCGATGGCAGCGCCGATGTCGGTGGCGATGCCCGCCGACACGCCGGCGTTGTAGATGGCGGTCCCGGCCAGGACCACCAGCCCCACCAGAAGCAGGAACGCGATGATGCGTCCGAACATGTGTTGACTCTCCTTGTTTTCAGGACCGACGTCCGCGATCCGTTCGAGGAGAGCCTGAAGCCGGGTTGTGGGCAGATTGTGAACGCCGCGTGCGGAACTCGCGGGGACGTGGCCCCGTTCGAGAATGCCCCGGCTGTACCGTACGCGCCGATGCCTGACCGACGGGACGCCAGGGCGCTCGAGCTGCTGAGCGTTCTGGGGGTTGTCGCCGTCCTGATCGGGATCCGGATGCTGGACGGCACCAATCTCGCCTCCAGCTGGGAGCGTGGGCTGACCGGAATCGCCAGTCAGCTGCCGGTGACGCTGCCCGCCGCGGTGCTCGTCCTGGGCTCGACGATCCTGCAGTTGGCGGCCGGGGCAGTGGTGATTCGCGCGCTGCGCGGCGCGCCGTATGGATCGGTGGCAGATACGGTCCTGGGCGGGACAGTGGGCGCAGTGGCCATCGGTCTGGCGGCGCTCATGCTGCTCGGCAGCCTGGGCCTGTTTCGCCAGCCGGTCCTGCTGGCGGTCAACGCGGCCGTCATCGGCCTGGGCTGGTTCTTGCGACCGATCTTCGCCGGCCGGCCGGAGATCAAGCTGGGATGGCCCTCGGTTGCGGGCGCGTTCGTGGTGCTGGCCTGGTCCGGATCGGTCATCCTGCAGCTGGCCTCGCCGGTGGTGCCGTTCATCGACGTCCTGCCCAACCACGTCGCCCCGGCTGAGCACCTCCGGACGTTTGGCGAGTTCGCGACGCTGACCACCGCCCCGTCGCCCATCTACGGGCCGTCGCGGATGTTCCTGGGCTACACGGCGCTGCTGGGGTCGACCACCGTGCTGAGTGGGCAGTCAGCCGCGCTCGCCACGTCCGCGTTCATCCTGCCCGAGACGATCCTGGTTGCGATCGGCATGGTCCGTCTGGCCGTGGCGATCCATGGTCGAGGCGTGGGGTGGTGGATGCTCGTCGCCTTCACCCTGACCATCTCGTTCGCGCGGATGGCGGATGACCGGGCGACGGTCGTGGTCCTCCCTCTGGTTGCCTTCTGCCTGGTCGAGCTCCTGGAGGCGAACGAGCGCAGCCGGCCGCTGGTGCTGGCTGTCGGGCTGGCCACGGCCGTGTTCCTCCATCCGCTGATGGGGGTCCTGACCGCCGGGACGGTGGTCGCCCTCGTCGCGCTGAACCCGACTCGGTTCGCGCAGGTGGCTGTCCTGGCCCTGGTGGGAGGTGGGGTGCTGGCGCTTCCCCAGGCCGCAACCATGCTCGCGATCTCGACTCCGTCGGCCGTTGGCCTGGTGGTCATCCCGCCCGCGATTGGCGCCGTCTGGCTGCTCCAGCGCTCGGACATAGCCCGCCGGGTTTTGGTGCTCGTCCTGCGGGCCGCGTCCCTCGCGGCGGTGGCGACTGTCGTGCTGTTCTCCCTCCCGTCGCTGGGGCGGTGGCTGTCAACGTTCTTCGATTTCTTCCTGAACTACCCGATCCTGGTCTGGACCGTCGCGGTGGGCGGCATCGTGGCCGGTCGGACGACGGTCGCGCTGGCGCCGGCGGTGGCCTTCGTCATCGGTCTGCTGGCGGTCATGGCGACGGCCATCATCCCGTGGCGCGACCTCGGGGTCGAGGGGGTCGACTTCGAGGTCTCCAAGACCCTGCACTACTGGACGCCCGTGTTCCTGGCGCTCATGGGCGCCTTCGCGCTCAAGGCCGTCTGGGAGAACCCTCGGTTTGGGTTGGCGCTGCGGGCCGGGGTGGTCGTCGTCTTCCTGCTTGCGGCTTCACTTCCCGTTCGCCTCGAGCCCATCGAGGCCCTGCTCCTGGGTGAGCATCGGATCAGCGAGACCCTCTCGATCGACCTCCGGGACGCGGAGCTCGGGTTCTGGCAGGGCTACCCCGACTCGCGGACCATCATCACCCCGCCCCAGGCGGAGCTGGTCGAGCGCCTGCGGGACGAGGTGGCCGCCGGGCGCCTGCGTTCCACGACTCCCGTCCTCCACCTGGCGTTCAACTTCCAGCAATGGGAGGCCACACCCATCGGCGTGTTCGGCGGGATGCTGGAGACCATGGTGTCGCAGGAGACCGAGGTCAGCAGCCACACGGCCGGGGGCCGCCTCCACCCCCTCGACGACCTGGACGGCCTCCTCCAGGCGGGCTATCCGTACGTCGTCTACGAGCCCGATGAGCGCCTACCCGGCGGGCTCAGCGACAACTTCCACGACCGGATCCTCGGAGCCGGATATGTGTTGCTCTTTGGCAACGGCCGGGGCGAGATTTTTGTGGCATTTAGCGAGTGATCGGCCTACCATCTACGCCCGGACGGGGTGGAGACCGTGTCGACCGATTTCGACGCCTATAAGCTGCTGCAGGTTGACCCGCAGGCCGACGACATCGTCGTAGAGGCCGCCTTCCGAGCGCTCGCGAGCCGCTACCACCCAGACAACCCCGGCGGCGACCCGCAGCGCATGGCCGACATCAACAGGGCATATGACCTGCTCCGCACCCCGGTGCGCCGCCGCCGGTACGACCGCGAGCGCCACCTCACGCCGGTCGGCCCCGGGAGCGCATCGGTCCAGCCTCCGCCGACGAATGGGGCCGACGCGTCTACCGAGGTGCATGCGCCCGCCTACGCGGAGGTCAACGGCAAAGGGCAGCAGCCTTCCAGCAATGTCATTGACTTCGGCCGGTATCGCGGCTGGTCCCTGAAGGATCTGGCCAAGCACGATCCGGACTACCTGCGCTGGCTGGTCCGCAGCTCGGGCGGTGTGCGCTATCGCAACCTGATCCACCAGCTCCTCCCCGAGGAGCCCGAACCGGACCCTGGGAAGCTGACGCCGCACCACCGCTAGTCCGACGGCCGCTCCCCAGCGGATCGGCCGCGTCCAGGAGTCCTACGCCTCCCATCACAGGGCTTCGTGACATCGTGTAGCGCGATAGCACGGTAGCGCGATAGCACGGTAGCGCGATAGCGCGATAGCACGAAGGCATGTGATGAGCGCACCCAAGCGTCCCGGACCGCACATATCAGCGGTGACATCCCGCTGACCTGCCGCTGACCTGCCGCTGACCTTCCGCTGACCTTCCGCCCCTCACCGGGGCTGTAGGATCGGGGGCATGACGGAGGCGCTGGCACCCGAGGACGAGGCCAAGCCCCGCGGCCGTACGCCGCCGCTCGCTCCGGAGCAGGCGGATCGCCTGTTCCGCGAGGGGGTCGCCCTCTTCAACGGTGCCCGTTACTGGCACGCCCACGAAGCATGGGAAACGCTGTGGCGAGCCGCGCCCGACGACGAGCGGGACTTCTACCAGGGCCTGATCAAGCTTGCGGCCGGGTTCCTGCACCTGTCGCGCCGCAACCGACGGGGGGCTCGGAACAAGCTGGCCGAGGGGATCGCACATCTGCGCCGATATGAACCGATGCACGGAGGCATCGGCGTCAGCGAGCTGGTGAACAAGGCCAAGGAGGTCGTGGCCGATCTGGACTCGGGCGCCATCCCTTATCTCATCCCGCCTTCCATCCGGTTCGTCGCGTCGACCAACCTGAACCGATGACGGAGGAGGGCACCCGGCTGGAACGCGATTCCATGGGCGAGGTCGAGGTCCCGTCCGATGCCAAATGGGGCGCCACCACCCAGCGGGCGGTCGAGAACTTCCCGATCAGCGGCTTGGCTCTCGACCGCTCCGTGATCCGAGCGCTGGGTCGGATCAAGG
>JBIOTW010000078.1:0-5254 GCA_044866355.1 Candidatus Limnocylindria bacterium
GCTACGCCGTCGAACGACTTGACATCGTCCAGACCGATGGTTCCCACCCCACCGGCGTTGGTTCCCACCCCACCGGCGTCCGTGACCTCGACGAAGAAGCTCGTTCCGCCCGACACCACCGGCACGATCTCCGTCACCGCACTACCTCCATCCCCCCGCGCCTCATTTGCCCGAACCTAACCAACATCCTGAGGGAAACTCCCGCCCCCATCCATCCCTCAGAACGAACTGTCGCTGCCGGAAAGGGGGCAGGAGCCCGCGGGCGGCGTTGAGGCGACCGGCGGGACCGTGCCGGCCACTTCTGGGCGGATGCTGATCCGACCGATTGCACAACGATGCATCAGGCTGAACGCCCTCAACTCGGCATGAGCGAGCGTTACACCCGGGGAGTCGTCCCGGAAGAGGGACCACATACGGAGACGATGCTGATCTCGGTCGGCAGACGGTCGTCGAGCGTCCCGGATAGCCCGTCCGGGGGATCACCGGCGAGGGGGCCGCAACCGGGACACGCGACACCCGCGTGCCGGCCCTTGCCGCTCGCGTCGGCGACGCCGGCGGCCTCGACATGCTGCAAGCGCGTCCGCTGTCACACCAGTGGTGCAAGAGGTGTGTCCTGATCGTTGTAGAGGACTGAGGGGCCTGCGAGGCGCCCTGGAGACGATCCGGGCAGGGCTGTGGTCGCCGCGACGATGCGTGGCCTGGAAGGTGCGCACACGCTGGCGAGTAGGCCCCTCAGCTGTTGCCCTCAACCTTGTGCAGTCAAGCGTTCTCAGGTTGCGGTGCGTGCGCGGTGACCCTCCAGCCAGCCCGGGCGTCAGTCCGACCGGCGGCGCGTTCGAGGGCATACGTGCGTACGTGTAGCAGCTACAGGTTCCGGATGGCTGCGAGCAGCTCCGCCAGGGAGTCGATCCGTATCCCGGCTCGCGCCGCGTCGGGGTGGGACTCGTTCACATAACCCCACGGCCCACGCTTGAGAAGGATCCCGGTGAGTCCGGCGGCTTGCGCGGGCAGGATGTCGTTCTCGAACCGGTCGCCCACGTAGGCGGTCGCCTCGGCGGTGAGGTTGTGGCGAGAGACGAGCTGTTCGAAGAAGGCAACATCTGGCTTCTCGGCGTCCAAGTCATCGGAGGTGCTGATGAAGTCCGCGGGGAGGTTCAGCTCCCGAATCAGTACCCCGGCCCGGGCGGTTTGGTTGCCAGCGATCCCCACGGTGTAGCCCTCGGCCCGCAGCGCCTCCAGGCAAGGTCGGACGTCCGGGTACAGGTCGCGGGCGTTGAAGAACTCACCGAGGCCGGCCTCCAGGCGCTTCTTCCGCTCGGTGGCCAGGTCGAAGCCCGGCCGGAAGTGTTGGAACACCTGCCGGTAGTCCTGCCCTCGGGCGATCACCGCGCCGAACATGGCAGAGAAGGTGTGGCGAGGGACCCCGAGCCAGTCCGCCCAGGTGCCGTACTCGGTTGACTCGTCGACGAGGACCTCGCCGACGTCGAACACGACGGTCCGGATGGGTGGCAAGCTTGCTCCTAGTCGTGACGGCGGAGGTGCTCGTCTAGCACCCTAACCGCCGAGTGACGCGGGTCGGGCACCACCGCCCGGAACTCGACCAGACGCTCGCGTGCCGTGGCGTAGCTCGCCTTCTCGAGCACCGCGGCCGCGCTCGTGGCGAGCCGGCAGCCTTCATCCATATCACCGGAGACGGCGTGCGCAACAGCGAGGTCGATCGATGCGACAGCCCGCTGCTTCACACCGAGAGTCGAGCCGGCCCCCAGCGCCTCGGTGAGCCTGGCCTTCGCCTCCTCCAGCCGGCCGGCGCGCCGCAGCGCGAAGCCCTCGAACCCCGAGAGGCGGTTGGCGTCGAAGAAGTCGAACCACGCTGGACACGAGAACGTCGGACTGGCCGCGAGCTCTCTGCGAGAACGCTCGAGAGCGCGGAACGCGGACGCAAGGTCACCCTGTCGGGCAGCCAACTCGCTCTCCACGGCACTGACCCAGGCGCCCACGATAGGCGCCGGTCGCGACGTCAGCGCGTTCCTGGCGGCAGCCACATACGAGCGGGAGGCCGCGATGTTGCGCTTGGAGGCGGGCAGGAAGGCCATGTGCCCGAGGGCGACAGCGACCAGAACGGCATCGCGGGACTCGAGGGCTGCCTCGCGTGCGAGGTCAAGGTAGGCGCGGGCCTCAAAGGGGTTGTGGAGGTCGAAGAACGACAGTCGGCCCGCGAGCAGGTTGGCCCGCCCGAGCAGATTGAGCAATGACTGCCGCAGCCGCTGGTCCGGAACGTCGGGAAGCATGTCCTCCACGGTTGCCGTCAGGGCGCGGAGAGGCTTCAGCAAGGCCCCTGGGTCAAGCGAGTGGTACGACGTCTCCAGCCCGCTGAGAAGTGACGAGAGCCGCTCGACGGTCTCGGCCCCTCTGAAATCCGCCCGGCCGTACGATCCGAGGGCCATCCTGCTGGCGTCGAGCTGCTCGAGGCCGACAGCCGCTGGCGCGACACCCATCGAGATCAGTAGCGTGCGGCGGCTGAGCAAGTCGTCCCTCCACTGTTCCATCATCTTCGGCAGAAGCAGCTCGATGCCGCTCCACTCGGGCGACAGCAGGAGCGGCGGCTGGAGGTGTGCAAGGACCGGGGCTCGAGGAGGGTCGCAGTCCGCATGCCCATCCGGGACAAGCAATTCCGGTGTGACTCCGAACAGCGAGCACAGCAACCGCATGTAGAACCTACTGGGCGTCTTCTCACCACGCTCCCACTTGGACACCATGTCGGCGTTGACGCCGACATGGCGCTGTTCCTGCGCCCAGCTCAGGCGTACGAGGCGTTCGGCGACGTCCTGCTGAGTCAGAGCCATGCGGTGCCGGTGCGCGCGAAGAGCCGTGCCGGAGAAGTTGCCCGTCGCAGCCATGGTTCCTCCCGAGACCCAGAGACTCGAGCCTAGGCCCCACCGCCGACAAGGGGGCATGGTCACAGGCGGGCCTGTGGACTAGAAGCGGACTACGTCCGGGGCGTTCGGAATTGGGTCCGCGCCGGGTCCCATGTACGCAGGACCTCGAGGGGAGGGTGCATGGCAGCCGCGCCCGATCGCAGTGTGGAGTCGGCTCGGCGCCGCCACATGACGATCACCGATGTCTGCGCCGAGCTCGGTATCGCACGGTCGACCTTCTACGACTGGCGTGCGGCCCGCAAGGCGCCCCTGTGCATCAAGCTGCCGAACGGAGACATCCGGATCAGGCGCGCCGACTTTGAGCGCTGGCTCAGCGGCTTGGAGGACGTCAGCGCGCGATGAGTCAGGTCCGGGCCAGCCATGACGTTCGCATCTGGTCGATCGTGCGCTATCGGGGAAGCCGGCGAACCAGCTACATCGTCAGATGGGCTGTCTCGGGGCGCCGGTCCCAACGGACTTTCGCGACCGCGAAGCTCGCGGAGGGGTTTCGGACGGACCTGGTAGTCGCGGCTCGAGATGGCCAGTCGTTTGACAGCGCCACGGGACTGCCCCTGACGATGCTGGTCGCCGAGCGGTCTCGGACCTGGTTTGCGCACGCGGTTGACTTCGCAGGGATGAAGTGGCCAGCGGCCTCGCCGCGGCACCGGAAGGGGATCGCTGAGGCACTTGTCGGCGCGACCCTCGCACTCACCATGGAGCGACGTGGTGGGCCGAGCGAGCACGACCTTCGGCGGGCGATGTACTCGTACGCGTTTCATCGGCCGGCGCGAGATGGTCCAGTGCCCGAGAAGCATGCTGCGGCCCTCAGCTGGCTCGAGGACAACTCCCTACCCTTGTCGGCCTTGAGCAGCGCTGCGACCCTCCGTCGCGTGCTCGACGCGCTGTCGCTCACCCTTGACGGCAGGCCAGCTGCTCGATCAACGGTCGCCAGGAAGCGCGCCACGTTTCACAACGCTCTGGAGTACGCCGTCGAGCTCGAGGTCCTGGAGGTGAATGCGCTGAAGCGCATCCACAGGAGGGCCGAGGCTCCCGACGTGCACATCGACCGTGGAGTGGTCGCCAACCCTGACCAGGCGCGTCGGCTGCTCGCGAGCGTCTGGGCCAGTGACCCTCCCCTGGCGGCCTTCTTCGCCTGCCTGTACTTCGCCGGCCTACGCCCTTCCGAGGCAAGGAGCTTGCGCCGGACCGACTGTGCCCTCCCCGGTGAAGGATGGGGCGAACTGGTGCTGCGCGGTTCACAGTCTGACGCGGGGAGCGCCTGGACAGACTCAGGGAGGCCCACGGAGGAGCGAGGGCTCAAGCATCGGGGCCGAAGTCACCGGCGGCGGGTTCCAGCCCACCCAGAGCTGGTGGCCACCCTCACACGGCACATCGAGCAGTACGGCACGGGCGTGGACAACAGGCTGTTCGTGGCCAGGACGGGAAGACGAGGAGCACCGATCTCACCGCCGTTCAACAGCCCGGTCGGGATGGGCACCGTCTACCGGGCCTGGGACCGCGCACGACTCGCCGTGCTGTCACCTGAGCAGTATGGAACCTCTCTCGCGCGTCGCCCGTATGACCTGCGGCATGCCTGTCTCTCAACATGGCTCAACGCAGGCGTGTCGCCGGCGCGGGTCGCCGAGTGGGCAGGACACTCCGTCCCCGTCCTGCTGCGCGTCTACGCGCAGTGTGTCGATGGGGAAGACGAGGCCGCAAGGCATCGGATCGAGGCGACGCTGGGCTGAGGCCCAACTTGCTCACGCATTGCGCACGGACACCCGCAACTCACCGGACGCGACCGGACTTGGCCGGACATCGGTCGCCCGGTCCGACCGGACAAACGTGCAGGTCAGAGGCACCTTTCCGCTGGTGGCAGGTGCAGGATTCGAACCTGCGTAGGCATACGCCGACGGATTTACAGTCCGCTTCCATTGGCCGCTCGGACAACCTGCCATGCCGTGCCGTGGCCCCGCGTTGAGCCGGGCGCGGCGAGACGCAAGGATAGCGCAGCACCCGCCACCGAACAGAACCCGGGAGGAGCCTGCCGCCATGGCCGACTCGTCGTTCGACATCGTCAGCAAGATCGACCGGCAGGAGGTCGACAACGCGCTGAGCCAGACCGCCCGCGAGGTAGCGCAGCGCTACGACTTCAAGGGCACCGGCGCCCAGATCAGGTGGCAGGGCGACCGGGCCGTCGAGATCTCCGCCAACGCGGAGGAGCGGGCGAAGGCGGTCCTCGACGTGTTCAAGGAGAAGCTGGTCAGGCGGCAGCAGTCCCTGAAGATCCTCGACGCCGGCGAGCCGCGGCAGTCCGGCCGCGAGACCAAGATCGCGGT
>JBIOTW010000079.1:0-11977 GCA_044866355.1 Candidatus Limnocylindria bacterium
CCGGGTCCTCGATCGGAGCATCGACCTGTTCGTGGCCAACCTCGAGCGCTACCTCGCCGACCAGCCACTCGAGAACCTGGTCGACCTCGAGGCCGGCTACTGACCGATGCGGGCCTGAAACGCAGACCGATGCCGGCCTAACCGATGCAGGTCGCCATCGTTGGCCTCCCCGGCTCCGGCAAGACGACAGTCTTCGCCGCCCTCGGCGGACACCCGACCGAGTCCGGCCATGCGGCCGGTCGGGCAGCGCCCAACGTGGGCGTCGTTCCGGTTCCGGATGAACGGGTCGACGCCCTGGCCGAGGTCTTCCATCCGCGCAAGAAGGTGTACGCCGACGTCACGTACGTCGACCTCGCCATCCCGGCCGGCGCAACCCGCGAGGGGACGGTGGATCTCGACCTGCTGGGCCGCATCCGCAACTCGGATGCGCTGCTCGTGGTGGCGCGGGCCTTCGACAGCCCAAGCGCCGAGGGGCCTCCCGACCCGTGGCGAGACGTCGAGGAGCTGGACCTGGAGTACGTCGTGGCCGACCTGGACGTCGTCACGCGCCGCCTGGAGCGGTTGCGGACGGCCGGGCGCCACGGGACCACTGCCGAACGCGAGCAGAACGCCCGCGAGGAGGCCCTGCTCGACCGCCTGGCCCCGGAGCTCGGGGCCGGGCGGCCCCTCCGCGAGCTGGACTGGAGCGAGGACGACGAGCGCCTGGCGCGCGGCTTTCGGTTTCTGTCCCAGAAGCCGCAGCTGGTGGTGCTGAACGTCGCCGAGGAGCGCCTGGCCCAGGCCGCGCAGCTCGAAGCCGAGGCCCAGGCTGAGCACGGCGGGCCGGGTCGCGACGTGATCGTGCTGGCCGGCGGCATCGAGGCCGAGATCGCCGCTCTCCCCGAGGACGAAGCCGGGCCCTTCCTGGAGGACCTCGGGATCACCGAGGCGTCGCGAGGGCGTGTGATCCGCCGCACGTACGCGCTCCTCGGCCTCTTTTCGTTCCTGACCGCGGGGCCGGACGAGTGCCGTGCGTGGACCATCCCCACCGGTGCGACGGCGCTGGATGCGGCCGCGGCCATTCACTCCGATCTGGCGCGCGGGTTCATCCGGGCCGAAGTCGTCACCTGGCAGGACCTAGTTGATGCGGGCAGTGAGGCCGAGGCGAAGCGGCGGGGGCTGGTCCGAACGGAGGGCAGGAGTTATCAGCTCAGGGACGGCGATACGGTCAGAGTCCTCTTCAACGTCTGACCGCGCCCTCTTGCTCTGAAAGGGCGGTCACCGGACGCCGGTCGCACGTGCAGCCCGCGCAGTGGTAGTCGGATGCCCGGACCCCCGGCGGATCCTTCATCTTCCATAGCTCCAGGTTCTCTGGCCGATTGTCACCGCGTCGGCCGTTCCTGTGGTGGACGCGCTCATGAGGAAGCAAATAGCGTCCCAGGAGCTTCTCCATGACCAGGATGTGCTCGAAGACATATGGGCTTGACTTTGCCCGGGGGTGGCCATGCGCCCGAACACGGACGTATCCGTTCACGGGACTTGTAAGCGTTCTGCCACCCTTCCAGTTGTACGCGCTCGGCCCTTGGCGGCGTCTGGCGTTGTCCGTGGCGCAGGTGCGTGAGCAGAAGCGTCGCCTGGAGTCAATACCGTGGTAAGGAGTGCCGCACTCTTCGCAGTACCTAACGGTTCGCGCCACTATCGCCGCTCGCCTGCAGCGGATGGAGCAATACACCTGGATCGCTGACTTCGTCACAAATGTCTCCGAGCAATCCGGACATCGCTTCTCGCGGATGCGGCCTCCAAAGCGCACGCCGCACAGCACTGAGCAGAATCGAATCCTCGGTAGGCTGGGCACGAAAGTCCGCCCGCAAGCACATGTCTTGGGCTCAATAAACCTGCGCCGTCGATTCGGACGGGGACCCTTAGCCGCGCAAGAAAGCGAACAGAAGCGCTGCGGTGGACTGCGCGTTTCAAACTGTTTGCTACACCGTGGGCAGCGCTTGCGAAGTACAAGCCGCCTTGGCATCCCGTCCGCCTCCAAGGTTTTGGACAGAATAGCACAGTTGTTCTATTCGGGGATTACCGCTCGAGCTCGACTACGATGCTTCGGAACTCTTCACTCTGCTCGACCAGGAACGTGTCCTCGTCACGGACACCCACCGACATGGAGGCCGCCAGCTTCTCGTCGCCGATGTACGTGAACCCGTGCGCCCGCTCCAGCTCCCGCGCCACGGCCTCGACCAGGGTGTCTTCCTCGAACGAGTCGACGATGGCATCGCGCGCCGCGCGAACCAGGCGTGCGAACTCCTCCCCGCCGTACTCGCGCTCACTGACGAGGAGCGCATCGGTCAGCAGATCGGTCGCGCCTTCATGGAGCTCGTAGAAATGCAGGGCCATACGTGACCGATCATAGACCCAGGCGCGAATGGGGACCCGAATCGGCGGGTTGGAGCGACCGGGCAGCGGATGTCGATCTGTTGGTCCTGGGGGCGCTCACCATCGACCGGTTGAGCAATCGCGTCGCAGCTCCCGGCGGATCAGTGATGCACGTGAGTCGAGGAATCTCGCTGGCCGGGTACACCCTGGCGGTTGGCACCATCGCCGACCAGGAAGCAGAAGCGCGAGATGGACTGGACGAGCTCGGTCGCGTGGCTGCGCTGCACGTCCAGCGGTCGCGGACAACCACGTGCTTTCGCCATCGCGCCTACCGCTCAGGCCGTCGGCTGTACCTCGAGGCACCTGCCGTGCGCCTGGCCATCACCCAACCTCTCTTAGACCTCGCCCGCCCGAGCGCCGTCCTGTTTGCCCCGGTGGCGGGTGAAATCGGACCCGGAGCCCTTCGATTGTTCGGCGATGCTCCCTGGCGGCCCGTGCGAGCCGCCAACCTGCAGGGCTGGTTGCGAGCGCTACGGGTGGGGCATGCGGTATCCGCGATCAGGCTCCGGTCCCTGGGCCGGCAACTTGTTGCCGCGCTCTCGGCGATGGACCTCATCGTGGTCAGCCGGGAGGATCTTGCAGAGCGGACCGAGCCATGGAAACAGCTCGACGAGTTGCGTCACCGGTTTGGCGATCGACCTGTGCTCGTCCTCACCGACGGGGTCGAGGGCGCCTGGATCGACGACCGTCGAATGCGACCTCTCCGCGGCGGGGACTGGGCCGACCGGTGGCACCAGCCCGCTCCGACCCGAGTCGATGGCGTATCCACGGTGGGGGCGGGCGACGTGCTGGCGGGCTTGTTCGCTGTCCAGCTGCGGTGGTCGTTTCTGCGGGATCTGCGACCGTTGATCGTCGCGGCGATGGAGGGTGTGGCCCGGTTCCTGGAGGCTCGTCGTTAGCCGAGCCACCGCCCGCAGGCCGAGGTCCACGCGCTAGGCAGCCTCCGTCCGCCGACCGTCGCGATGGGCGCGGCGCTCGGCTGCAGCCAGCCACACGGTCAGGCGCCGGCGCCGGCTTTCCACCACCAGCCGGGTCCGGCCGATCCGCTCCAGGCTCCCGCCGCGTCCCAGGGCGAGAGCCAGGTCAAGCACCCGCGAGGCCGCCCGTGTCGCCTCCAGCGCGCCGGGCAGGTCTCTCGCATGCCGCTCCCGGATGCGGGCCACCTCGACCCAGGCCAGGGCCGCCTCCACCGTTCCACTGCGAGCCGCCTCCCTCCACAGCGATTCCGCGCGGTCCGGATCGCCGCGGCCAAGCAGGATGCGCGCCGCCAGGCGTCGGAGCCGGAGTGGCTCGGCGCCGGCATTGGTGCCGAATTCCATGGCTCCGCCCAGGGCGCCCTCCAGCAGCTCGAGCGCATCGTCATCCGCGCCGTCCCGGAGGAGCTCGAGGGCCAGTCCCCGGTGGTCGACCAGGGACCCGTCTCGCCAGCCACCCGACCGGAGCCGGCCCATCTCGGCGTCCAGCAGGGCCAGCGACGCGACGTCCTGGGCGTTGTGGTCGATCACGGCCGCCAGCAGGTTCGGGGACGCGCCGGCGACGTACGCGAACCAGCGCTGCGGCACCTCGCTGGACGGGCAGTCCCCGCGCCGCCGGACGTCGAGCACCCCGCGCTCCACGTCGGCCAGGCGGGCGCTGCCCAGGACCCGCCGCCACAGGCGGCGCGCGCCCGGGAGCAGGTCGTCGTGACGGGCGGGCAGCCCGGCGAGGTCACGACCCAGCCCGTGGATCGTCATCCGGGCAGACAGGAGCGGCAGGTCGAAGCCGCGTCCGTTGTACGTCACCAGCCGCTCGCCGCCGGCCAGCCACCCCATGACCGTGCGCAGGAGGGCGGGCTCATCGGGATAGTCGGGGAGGAGCGCCTGGCGGACGACGATCGCGCCGTCGTCGAGCCGACCCACCGCGGCCAGGATGATCACCGTCCCGGCCCCGGTCGACAGCCCCGTGCTCTCGGTGTCGAAGTATCGGGTCACCGGGTGGTCTGCCAGCCGCCTCGCGACCGCTTCGGGCAACGCCACTCGCCGCTCGACGAGGGCCACGCGACCGCCATGCCCGGTCGTCAGGCGGGCGCCGCCCCAGGCCGCCAGGCGAGCGGCGACGTCATCGTTCCGTGCGGCTCGCAGCGCCCCGTACCCCTGCTGAACGCGGATCGCTGCCAGGCGTTGCTCGAGGGTCATCCGCTTGTGCCGGCCAGCTCGGTGAGCAGCTCGATGGCGGTCGCCTTGCCCCGCGACCCAACCTCGGCCGGCGGCCCCACGCATCCGGGGCAGCCCTCCAGACACGGACAGTCGCGGACCGCGACGCGGCACATTTCGAGCAGGTCGTCCCACAGGTCGTGGAGCCGTTCGCTCAACCCGACCCCGCCGGGGACCGCGTCGTACAGGTAGAGCGTCGGCCGGCCGGTAAACGGTGCCTGCACCTGCGCGAGGACCCCGAGATCGCGCGGGTCGCACATGAGGAGGAGCGCGCCGGTCGTGCGTGCTACGCGCGCGAGGCCGATGAGCGCACCGTCGAGCGTGTCGCGGTCATAGCGGTTGACGAGCTCGGCGGGAGGCACCATCCACGTCGAGGTGGTGTGCATCTCCTGCTCGGGGATGCTGATCGAACCCCAGCCGACGTTCTCGTGGGTGTGGTACTTGAGCTTCTTGAACATGGTCACCTTCCAGGCGACCATCACCTCGCCGCGCTGCCGCCGTCCGGCCGGCCGCGCATCGGTCTCCTCGAAGACCTCGAGCACCTTGAGCGTGATGCCGAGGTCGGCATCGGTGTAGTAGTCGACATCCGTCTGGGTGACGTAGGCCTTGCGCTCCTCCCAGTCGAGCCGGTCGACGTGGTGCTGAACGCCCTGGTGGATGTAGATCGCCTTCTCGTGCACGAGGAGGGGAGCGGCGAACAGGTCGATCTCGCCCAGTACGCGGTGCCGGTCGCCGGTGGTGTCGATGATGACCACGTTCTCGGGCGCGCCGGTGCGAAGGCTGAAGTCACTGGCCGGGAAGTTCTCGTGGCTCCAGTAGTAGCGGTCGTCGTCCGCGCGCCGGATCCACCCGTCCTCCTCGAGGACCTCGAGCAGGGTCGGGGTCTCGTCGAGGCCGAAGCGCTCAGTGGCGGGCACCGGGAGCTCGAAGGTGGAGGCCCGCAGGTGGTTCAGGAGCACGTGCAGGTTGTCCGGGTTCACGAGCCCGTGCTCCGGCGATCGGTCGAACAGGTACTCGGGATGGGCGGCGAGGAACTGGTCGATCGGGGCCGACGAGCAGATGAGCGCCGAGAGGCTCGTCCCGGTCCGACGGCCGGCGCGACCCATCTGCTGCCAGGTGCTGGCGATCGTGCCGGGGTAACCGACGCTGATGGCGGCGTCGAGGCTGCCGATGTCGATCCCCAGCTCGAGGGCGTTCGTGGCGACGACGCCCCGCACGCGGCCGTCGCGCAGGCCCTCCTCGATCGCGTGCCGCTCGTTCGGGAGGTAGCCGCCCCGGTACCCGCGGATCGTATGCGGATGGCCGGGCGGCGGGGCAAACGTCTCGCGCAGGTAGCTGGTCAGCACCTCCACCGCCGTGCGCGAGCGCGCGAACGCAATCGTCTGCACGCCGCCACCGATGAGCCGCTCCGCCAGGCGTTGCCCGGTGAGGAGCGCCGAGCCGCGGATCCCCAGTTGCTCGTTGGCGACCGGCGGGTTGAGGACGAGGATGTGCCGGCGACCGGACGGCGCGCCGTTGTCGTCGACCAGCTCGACCGGTGCCTCCAGCACGCGCTCGGCGAGCTCGCGCGGGTTGGCGATCGTCGCGCTGGCACAGACGAAGACTGGGTCGGAACCATAGTGGTTGCAGATCCGTCGCAGCCGGCGCACGACGTTGGCGACGTGTGAGCCGAAGATCCCGCGGTACGTGTGCAGCTCGTCGATGACGACGAAGCGCAGGTTCTCGAACAGCTTGAACCACTTCGTGTGGTGCGGAAGGATCGCCGCGTGGAGCATGTCCGGGTTGGTGATGACGACCTGCCCAGCGGCGCGAACGACCGACCGGACGTTCGGCGGCGTGTCTCCGTCGTACGTGTGCGTCTTCAGGGCCAGCGCCGCGGCGTCGGCGAGCGAGCGCAGCTCGACCAGCTGGTCCGCGGCGAGGGCCTTCGTTGGGAACAGGTAGAGGGCGCGCGCGGCCTCGTCCTTCGCGATGGCGTCGAGGACCGGCAGGTTGTAGCAGAGCGTCTTGCCCGACGCGGTGGGCGTCACCACGCACGCGTTGCGACCGGCACGAACCGTTTCCAAGACTTGGGCCTGGTGGGTCCACAGCGCTTCGACCCCGCGACTCCGGAGCGCGCCAACCAGTCGGGGGTCGAGGTCCGAGGGCCAAGGTGCGTGGCGAGGCGGGCGAGGCTCGATGGTCCGATGCGCGGCGGTCAGCGGCTCGAGCCAGGGGTCACCCAGCAGCGCCTCGATCGCATCCTCGGCGGAGGCGGGACGGTTGGCCAGCATATTCGGCTCCTCGCACGACGGTCCGCGGCAAAATAGCACACGTGTTCTATTACCAGACCGATTCTCGTGCGTTCAGAGCCTGGTCAGGGTTTGCGACAGGTCACGTGTCGCGGCGGGCGTGCCCGCCTCCGCGCGGTGGTACTTTCCCGCCCATGATTCGGACGACCCCGTTTCACGAGCGGACTAGCGCCCTGAACGAGACGGGGCTGTGGCAGCACTGGGCGGGACACCTGAGCGCGAACCGGTACCAGGTCTCTGACAAGTTCGAGTACTTCGCGGTCCGCAACGCGGCGGGCATCTTCGACACCTCGCCGCTGTACAAGTACCGGTTCGCGGGCAGCGACGCCGAGCGCTTCCTGGCCGGCATTCTGGCCCGCGATATTCGGGCCTGCCCATCCCGCCACGCCCAGTACACGACCTGGCTCGACGACCGCGGGTTCGTGTTCGAGGACGGCGTGATCCAGCGCCTAGGCGCGGACGAGTACCTGCTGACCTCCGCGGAGCCGAACTTCGCCTACTTCGCCGACCGCGTGGGCCGGCTGCAGGTCAGTGTCGAGGACGTGAGCCTGGACATCGGCGCCCTCGCCATCCAAGGGCCCCGATCACGAGAGCTCCTGAGCCGCCTGGTTCCGAGCGTGCAGGACCTCCCGTTCTTCGGCATCACCACGGGTGAGATCGGCGGACGACCGGTCACCGTATCGCGGACCGGCTACACCGGCGATCTGGGCTACGAGGTCTGGGCCCAGACGCCGGACGCCCTCACCGTGTGGGACACCCTGACCGAGGCCTTCCAGGGGCACGGCGTCCTCCCGTACGGACTGGCCGCCTTGTACATGCTCCGCATCGAGGCCGGGCTGCTGCTGGAGGGCAAGGACTTCGACTCGACCCGCTACGCGTTCAACGATGCCCATCGGTCCACCCCGTTGGAGCTTGGCTGGGCGTGGATGTTCAAGGGACTGACCGATGACGACCGCGCCTTCATCGGCCGTCGCGCACTCGAGCGGGAGATCGCCGACAAGTCATCCCGCTGGAAGATGAGCGGGCTGGTGGTGGACTGGGAGGACTACGACCGCGTCTACGGTGACGCGGGGCTCATCCCGCCCAAGATCCACGCCCCGGTCCACGAGGACTGGATGGTCTACGACGACGAGGGGAAACGGGTGGGCTACGCCACGAGCTTCATGTACTCGCCCATCCTCCAGCGCCACATCGCCCTGGCCCGCGTCCGGCCCGACCTGGCCAAGGTCGGCAATCGCGTGTTCCTGGAGTTCACGGTCGACCATCATTATCAGAAGGTTGCCGCCCAGGTGGCGCGCCTGCCCCTGTTCAACCCGGAGCGGAAGACGGCCATGACCAACGGCGCTTCATGAGCGCAGACCGATGATGAACCGATGACGGAGCCCTACGACGCCATCGTGGTGGGCGGCGGCCATAACGGCCTGGTAAACGGGGCGTACCTGGCCCGCGGCGGGCTGAAGACGCTCATCCTCGAGCAGCGGGACATGGTGGGCGGGGCGGCCATTACCGAGGAATTACGCCCTGGTTTCTGGTTCACGACCTTCTCCTACGCGCTGTCCCTGCTGCGGCCCCAGATCGTCCAGGAGCTGGAGCTGCCCAAGCACGGGTTTCTGCCGCTCCTCATGTCGTCGCGCTTCGCGCCCACGCCCGACGGGGAGTACCTGTGGTTTACCGCGGACCACGACGCCAACCTGCGGGAGATCGCCCGCATCTCCCCCCACGACGCGGATGCCTACGAGCAGTACAGCCACGACATGGACCGCGTGTGCCAGGTCATCAAGCCCCTGCTCGACATGGTCCCGCCCGACCCGTTCAGCGACGATCCGGAGGAACTGCTGGCCCTGGCATCCCTCGGCTCGCGATTCCGCAAGCTGGACAAGCGGACCCTGCACAACGCCATTCGCCTGCTCACCGGGAGTGCGGCGGACTTCCTGGACGACTACTTCGAGTCGGAGCTGCTCAAGGGCTGGTTCGCCTCGTCGGGGATCATCGGCTCCAAGGTCGGCCCCCGATCTCAGGGCTCGGGCCTGGTCCTCCTGTTCCACTCGCTCGGCGAGCACGATGGCGAGTTCGGGACGTGGGCCTTCCACAAGGGCGGCAACGGCGGGTTCACCCAGGTCCTGGCCCGCGCCGCCGAGGCATTCGGCGCCGAGATCCGGGTGGGCTCCCCGGTGGAACGAGTGCTGACCGATGCCGGCCGGGCGACCGGGGTGGCCCTGGCCGATGGGACTGAGCTCAAGGCCGATGTCGTCGTCAGCGCGTTGGATCCCCGACGGACGTTCCTCGAGCTGGTCGACCCGCGCGAGCTGCCCGACGATTTGGCGGACGACATCCGCCGCCTGAAGTTCCAGGGCACTTCCTCGAAGGTGAACTTCGCGCTCGACGGCCTTCCGACCTATCCGCCGCTGGCCGAGCACGGAGCCGATCCGTTCCGCGGCTTCCTGAACATCGGTCCGTCGATGGACTACCTGGAGCGCGCCTTCGACGACGCGAAGTACGGCTGGTACAGCCGCGAGCCGTACATCGACGGCACGATCCAGTCGACCATCGACCCGGACATGGCGCCGCCGGGCAAGCACGTCATGTCGTGCTTCATCCAGTACACGCCCTACCACTTGCGGGAGAGCGACTGGGATGCGGAGCGGGAGCGGCTGGGAGACACCGTCCAGGCCGTGCTGGAGCGCTACTTCCCCGGGTTTGGGGACCTCGTCCTGCAGCGGGAGGTGGTGACCCCGCTGGACATCGAGCGGGTCACGGGCCTGAGCGAGGGGAACATCTTTGCCGGCGAGCTGCTGGCTCCGCAGATGTTCTTCCTGCGTCCCGCGCCCGGCTGGGCGCAGTATCGGACACCGATTTCAGGCTACTACCAGTGCGGCTCCGGAACGCATCCGGGCGGCTGCGTGATGGGCGCTCCGGGCCGCCTGGCGGCGGGCCAGGTCCTCAAGGACAGAGCCCCGGACTGACCGGTGGCGAGCGTCGGATTTCTTGACGCTGCCGAAACACGGCCCGTAGACTCCCGCGGAATGACCGGCGCCCAGGCCTCGGCAAACCCACGCGCGGTGCCGCCGGCACCACGCCCGTTCCGACTACCTCGGCTCCGACGGCGAACCCTGACTACGCTCATCGTTGTGGCGGCGGTCGGCCTGGTCGCGTTCAACGTCGGCCGCCAGGCCTTCGTGGGCTGGTCCATCGGCCAGCAGGCGGAGTCGCTCGAGGCCCAGGTGGCGGCCATGGAGGCGGAGAATGCCGCCCTCCAGCGCCAGCTCGAATACCTCCAGCGCGACGCGTACGTGACTGCCGAGGCGCGCCGCCTCCGCAACATGGGCTATCCGGGGGAGCAGATCCTCATCATTCCGCCCGGAGCCACCGTCCCGTCATCGGCCACCGGAGATGTACCGGGTCCCGACGAGCAGCCGATGCTGGCGCGCTGGATCGAGCTCTTCTTCGGCCGGTGACCCGAGGATCGGTTCTTCGCCTGAGGGCCACCTAAGAAGAGGACACGCCAATGCGTATCGGACCCAGCGCCATTCTCCTGCTCGTCGCGGTCGTCCTGTTCCTGCTTGCCGCGTTCGCGGTCCAGGTCGGAAACCTCGACCTCGTGACACTCGGCTTCGCCGCGTTCGCGGCCTCATTCCTCGTCCAAGGTTGGAGGCGGTAGCCTCGCCGGCCCGCCGAGGCGTGACTGATACAGGAGCGCTGGATCGAGCTTTCTTCGGCCGCTAGGCGGCCTCCTATTCGGCCGGTTCGCCTCCGGGTTTCGCCCGGGATCGTCGCACCGCGAGGACCAGCGCGACCAGCGTCAGGGCTAGCAGCGCGCCGATGGCGGGGCCCCATGGGACTTCGTCGGCCGCCGGGCCAGCTTCGGCGACGGCACCGATCTCGGTCAGCTCCCCCGGTGGCAGGCGCCAGGTCACGGTTTGCCCTTCGATCTGGCCGTTCTGCTGGCTGATCACCCGCCCTGGGAACGTGACCCGGATCTGAACGTCGAACGCGTCGATGAGCTCCGGGTTGCTCAGCGGGACATCGGAGAGGTCGATGTCCGCAAACAGCCGGATCCGATCCCCCTCGCGGACGATCACGATCTCCTGCTGGAAGGTATCGGTCAGGCTGAAATCGTCGAAGGTGACGCCCTCGAGGTCGCACCGAGCGCCGATGTAGGCGTCATCGTCCCAGGCCTCGCACGTCATTCCCCCCGGGGCGTCGAATTCGAGATCGGCCAGCAGCTCATCCTGCGCGTCCGCAGGCGTGCGGTCGAGCTCTTCCAGGCCGGCCCGTTCGTATGCCAGCAATACAGTTCCGCTGATCGTGTTGTCGGCCGCGACCGTGAGGTCGATCTCGGCCTTGAAGCAGGCCGTTACCAGGATGGCGACTATGCCGAGCGCCGCGATTGCGCGGGCGCGCTTCATTCCCGAGCTTGCTACGCCTTCCTGCGCCCGCCGCGGGGGCCGCGCTTGGTGCTGGCCGCCCTCAGCGAGCTCGTAGGCTTGGCGATGTTGTCGTCCGGGTCCACATCGATCTTGAACCGCTTGGCGGCGGCCAGGATCTTCTTGCGGGCCCGCTCCTTGGCAGCCTGGCTCTCGAACGCGGTCTGGTTCCAGCGCGCCATGGCGTTGCGCGCGTGCGACTCGTCGTGGATCGGCAGGTGCTCGCCGCCGTCCTTGTCGACGTAGGCGAACTGGCTACCCCGCAGCCTCTCCCGACCCTGCTCGCTGAGCTCAGCCATCGTCTCGTTCCTCCTCTCCGACCATTCTAGGTCGGGCGCCGTTCTGAACCCAACACCAGATGAGGTCAGGCGGCCGACCCCTTGGATCGTTTGCCAGACATCGGTGTCGCTGGAGGCATCGTTGGGCGTCCGCCGCCGCCGACGAAGGCGCTGATCAGGTCCATCGGGAGCGGGAAGATGATGGTCCGGCTCTGGTCCGAGCTGATATCGGTGAGCGTCTGGAGGTAGCGCAGCTGGAGAGCGCTGGGCGCGGCGTTGATGATGTTCGCCGCGTTGGCGAGTTGCTCCGCGGCCAGGAATTCGCCCTCGGCGTTGATGATCTTCGCCCGCTTGTCGCGTTCGGCCTCCGCCTGGCG
>JBIOTW010000080.1:0-18793 GCA_044866355.1 Candidatus Limnocylindria bacterium
CGCCGGATTGGCGTGGTGTTCCAGGATTTCCGGCTGCTGCCCAACAAGACGGTTCGCGAGAACGTGGCGTTCGCGCTGGAGGTCACCGGCGCTCCCCTGGCCGAGATTCGGCGGCGGGTGCCGCGCCTGCTGTCCCTGGTCGGTCTCGAGGACCAGGCGCAACAGCTCCCCGCCCAGCTGTCGGGGGGCGAGCAGCAGCGGGCCGCCATCGCCCGCGCTCTCGTCCACGATCCGGCCATCCTCATCGCGGACGAGCCCACCGGGAACCTCGATCCGGTGACTGGCTGGGAGATCGTCCAGCTGCTGCTCGAGATCAACGCGCTGGGAACGACGCTGGTGGTGGCGACCCACAACCAGGAGATCGTCACCGCTCTCCGGCGCCGGGTCGTGGCCCTCGAGCAGGGCCGCATGGTCCGCGATGAGGTGGGCGCAGCCTACCGTCGCGGGTAGGATGCCCGGGTCATGGCGTTCCTGAGGTTCCTGGGTTTCACCCTGGTGCGGGCCGGCCAGGGCTTTTGGCGCAACAAGATGATGAGCCTGGCGGCGACGGCCACCGTCATCCTCATGCTGGTCCTCCTCTCGGGGCTGGTCATCGTGCTCGCCGGCTTGAACTCGGCCCTGTCGTTCATCGAGAGCAAGGTCGGGGTCACCGCGCGGCTGGTGGACGACCTGGACCCAGCCGCGGTGAACCAGCTTGTGGCCGAGGTCCGCGCCATGCCGGGTGTGGCGACGGTGGAGTTCGTCTCCCCCGAGGAAGCCATGCGGCGGCTCGAGCAGGCTTACGCCGCCCGCGGGCAGACCCTCGAAACCGGCGGAGCCGAGATCTCGCTGTATTCCAGCATCGAAGTGGCCTTGACCGATCCTGACGCCGCGTCATCGGTCGCGACGGCGCTCAGCGAGCGGCCAGAGATCGAGCGGATCACCACCATCCAGGAGCAATACGACAAATTGCTGGGGGTGACCAACATCGTCCGCCTGGCGGGGATGGCGGCCATGATCCTGGTCGGCCTGACCGTGGTGTTCATGATCGTGAATACCATCCGGATCGCGGTGTTCTCTCGCAGCCGGGAGATCGAGATCATGCGACTGGTGGGCGCCAGCGACGCGTTCATCCGCTGGCCCTTCATCGTGGAAGGGATGTTCTGCGGCCTGCTCGGGGCGGTGGTGACGGTCCTGCTGGTTGCGATGGTGTGGGGCCCCATCCAGCCCCTCCTGATCGAGATCTTCCAGATGCCCACCGCCGTGGGCGCGCAGTTCTACACCTTCGTGGCCGTCCTCATCCTGTCGGTTGGGCTGGTGGTGGGGATGCTGGGAAGCTGGATCAGCGTCCGGGCCCACCTGGCGGCCGGCGTCTGACCTTCCTGAGCCGGCCTCCCCGGGGAACGGCCGGGTTGCGGGAACGGCATCTGCCCGCAACCGGGCCTTGTTCTGACCGGTGCTACACTCCCGCCCCCCGAACATGGACGACGAAACACCTTCCGGCCGGCCCGAGTTCGATCCGGAGCCCACCTCCGAACCCGTGCCGACCCCTCACCCCGTATCGACCCAGGCCCCGGTCCGCGAGACCAGCGGCCGCTCGACCGCCGGCCGCTCCCTGCGCTACGCCGCCATCTTCGGACTGGCCGCGTTGGTCGGGACGGCCCTGTTCATCGGCGGCTACCTGGCGGCCGGCGGCAGCGGATCGTGCGCTGCTCCCTCCGAAGCATTCGCCGCGTTGTGCGAGGCGTACGACAAGCTTCACGACCAGTACGTCGACGAGCTGGACGACGCCAAGCTGGTCGAGGGCGCGCTCGAGGGGTTGTTCCAGTACGGGGTCGCGGACCCGTACAGCGGCTACATGAACGCGGAGGAGTACCAGACCTCGCTGGGCGACCTGTCCGGCACGTTCACCGGGATCGGTGCCGAGCTGGCCGTGGAGAACACCGAGAACCCGGACGACCTGGAAGCCTGCCCCACGTTGTCCGATACCTGCCTCCTGGTGATCGTGGCGCCCATCAGCGGGTCGCCGGCCGAGGCGGCGGGCATCCAGGCCGGCGACGTCATCCTGGCCGTCGACGGAGAGAGCGTGAACGGCAGCACCATCGACGACCAGGTGGCCAAGGTCCGAGGCCCAGAGGGCACCGACGTGACCCTCACCCTCCGGCGCGGCGAGGAGGAGATCGAACTGACGATTACCCGGGCCGAGATCGTGCTGGTCGAGGTGGAGAGCGAGATGCTGAACGACCACGTCGGCTACATCGCTCTCCACGGCTTCAGCGCCAATGCCAGCCAGCAATTCATCGATCAGCTCGGCGAGCTGCTGGACCAGGGAGCGGACCAGATCGTTTTCGACCTGCGGGACAACCCGGGCGGCTACATCTCGGCCGCCCAGGAGATCACCTCCGAGTTCGTAGACGACGGGCTGCTGTTCACCCAGGAGTCGGCCGGGGACGAGGTCATCGAGTGGGAGGCCACCGCTGGAGGACAGGCGACCGATCCAGCCATCGAGGTGGCCGTCCTGATCAACGAGGGCTCGGCGTCGGCCTCGGAGATCGTGGCTGCCGCCCTGGACGAGACGGATCGGGCCACCCTCATCGGTCAACCATCCTTCGGCAAGAACACGGTGCAGATCTGGGATGAGCTGGCGAACGGCGGCGGGGTGCGGATCACGATCTCGCGCTGGTTCACGCCGAATCACAACAGCGTGGCGCCGGACGGAGTGCAGCCCGACATCGTGGTCGACGTTCCGGAGGGAACCGCGGCCGACCAGGACCCGGTGCTCGATCGCGCCCTCGATTTCCTGGCCACCGCCGACGAGGAGGCCGCGGAACGACCGGTCCTCAACGGGCTCGTCCAACGCGTCGGAGCGGGCGTCGTGGGCTGGGTGCCCGAGACTGGCTTGTGGGCCGCCTGGCACGCGTGCTAGCATCCGCGGCCACGAAAGGAGGTGGTGTGCAGATGGACAGTTCCAGGCGCGCCACCACCGGGGCGGTGCACTGACACAGCCATCGCGTGGTAGCGACGGATGAGCCGGCCGACAAGGCCGGCTCATCCATTTCCGCCCATCACGCACGCCTGATACGGTTCAGGACCGATGCCCGACCAGACCGTCGCCCTCAACCGCAAGGCCCGCCACGAGTACCACGTCGAAGAGACGCTGGAGGCCGGGCTGGTCCTGACCGGCACCGAGATCAAGAGCATCCGGGCCGGCCGCGCCAACCTGGCCGAGGCCTACGCTCGCATCGAGCGGGGGGAGGCGTGGCTGATCGGCGCCCACATCGCGCCCTATGAGCAGGCCAGCCGCTTCAACCACGAGCCCACCCGGACCCGCAAGTTGCTGCTCCATCGGGACCAGATCGCCGAGCTGGTGGGCAAGACCCAGACCCGCGGCTACACCCTCGTCCCCCTCCGGCTGTACCTGCGCGACGGGTTGGCCAAGGTCGAATTGGGCCTGGCGCGGGGCCGGAAGGCACACGATAAGCGGCGTGTCATCGCCGAGCGCGATGCGCGGCGTCAGCTCGAACGGGAGACCAAGTTCCGGGTCCGGCTGTGAGCGGTGCCCACGGCGGTGATATCCTTGATCCTGGCCGGCTATCGCCGGCCGGTTCGTGGGGATGTCAGGTTTCGACAGGGCCCAGGAACCGGGAATCGCGAGCCGAGGTCGCCCGCAGGCCTCGTAAAACCGCGGGCAAACCGTAACTGGCAACCGTCAGTTCGCTCTCGCTGCTTAGGCAGTGAGCACCGACGCCGTCCCCTCTCCCCGGGCGGCGAAGGTGTCATCAGGGGAGATGCGGCACCGCCGACTCCGGTGAGCGGTGACAAAGAGCCGAAAGGCGGCCGGATAGGGCGCAGAGCACCCCGCCGGTTGGGGGCCTGAGGCCCGAAACCCAAATAGGCCGGACACGCTCGTAGTGAGACCCGGCAACTCGGTCTTGGACGGGGAGTTCGATTCTCCCCCATCTCCACCAGGACTCATCCGCGGCGCCCTCCGGGCCGCCGCGTTCGCTTGGCGAGGACCCCGCTCGCCGGCCCGCCGGCTGGCCCGGCTGGCCCGGCTGGCCCGGCTGTCTAGCGCGCCGAAGTAACGCGCGCGTACCGCGCGCGGAGGATCTCGACCGGATCGGTCTGCCCGGCAGGCAGCAGGGGTAAGAGCCGCAAGGCGACCGCGTCGGCCGGCAGCCCGTCGTCGATCGCGTCCAGGGCCTGGCTTGCGGTCGCGCGCTCGTCGCGGCTGGTGAGAGTGGAGGCCAGGCTCTCGACCATACGCGCGAGATCGGCGTGGGTCGCCTCCAGCTCGGCCGGCGGGTCATCCACCGAGGCCAGGAAGAACGCGAGGGCGCCGGCCACCAGACCCGCGCGTCGGTCGAGTGGATCCGTCGTCGGATCGGGCAGCCACGTCCCGTCCGCGAGGCCGAAGGCCAACCGATAGCCGTCGCCGGCCAGCTCGATGCCAACCAACGGCCCATCGAGCGGCAGGCGCCCGATGGCGCGGACCGGTTCAGCAGCCCCCGACATCGTTCCCGCGGGTAGGCCGCGAGAATCGACCGCTACCGGACCCTACTCGACCTTGGTGGCGGGGAGGATCACGACCCGCCGGTTGGGCTCGACGCCCACGCTCTGGGTGCGGACCGTGGCGTGCTCCGCCAGCGCCAGGTGGACGATCCGCCGCTCCATGGCCGGCATGGCCTCGAGCTGGATGATCTTCCCGCTCTGGGTCACGCGCTGGGCGGCCCGGTCGGCCACGTCGCGGAGCTGGTCCTCGCGTCGGCCGCGGTAGTTCTCGACATCGACCATGATCCGGTTCAGCTGACCCTCGCGGCGCGCGACGATCAGGTTCACGATGTGCTGGAGGCTCGCCAGCTTCTCCCCGCGACGGCCGATGAGCACCCCCAGGTCCGTCCCCACCACGTTCAGCTTCGCGGCCTCGGTGCCCATCGCCACCTCGACTGAGCCCTGCAGCTCCATGAGCCGCAACAGCTCCTCGAGCACAGCCTTCGCCTCTTCCAGGGTCTGGCGCTCGGACTCGGAGAGCTCCTCCATCGGCTTGGCCGGCACGAAGGGTCGAGGCTCAGGCCGTCCCTCGCCGTTGCGCGGCTCGGCCGCGCGGCGATCGTCGCGTTGGCGCGGAGCGCGCGGCTCGCGGCGGGGACCGGCATCGCGGTCCCGGCCACGCGCCCGCCCGCGGGGTGGCCGGGCTTCGCCGACGTCGGCGATGGCACTTGCCATGGCATCGGCCATCTCGTCGCCGCCCGCATCCATGACCGGGAAGCCGGCATCGGGAGCGGGCGTCTCGGCGGAGCCGGCTTGGGGTGCGCCTGCCTCCTTCGGCCCTGCATCGGCCTCGGCGCCAGCTCGAGCTGACGGTTCATCGGCCAGCAGGCTGGTCGCCTCGGCGACCGCGGACTTGGGGGCGGCCAGGATGCGCGCCTCGTCGCCGCCCATACCCAGGATGCCCCGGCTGCCCTGGGACAGGATCTCGATGTCAAGGTCGGCCAGGTCGGCGCTGAACTCCTTCATCGCGGCCCGGATCGCCTCCTCGACGTTCTTTCCAGTGAATTCCTTGAAGGTCATCGTCTTCGGCCCTCCCGGCCTCTTCGCTTGCGACTCGAGCGTCGCGACCCGCCAGCCCTCGCTGGCTGCCCGCCAGCCCTGGCTGGCACGGGGGCGTCGCGACCATCGGTCGGTGGTGGTGTGGTGCTCCTGGCGGGACGCGTCAAGCCGACGTCACCGGCTTCGGGGACGGGTGCCCAGCTGGGCTGCCAGCCAAAGAGCGGGAAGAGATTGCCCCAGCCCATGATCAGGAACTGCTGAATGATCAAATAGGCGGTGTACACGCCCCAGTACAGGACCAGGCCGCTGGGGAAGATGCCGCCCCAGACCACGGTCATGATCGGGAACAGGTAGGTCATGGTCTGGGTGGTGGTCGCGGTGGGATCGTCGCTCCCGGCCCGCGGTGAGGTCATCCGAACCTGGATGAACTGCAGGATGCCGGCCAGGATCGCCAGCCCGGAGATCGCGAACCCCCCGAACAGGAAGATGGAGAACGCCTGGTCGATGGTGCCCAGGTTCAGGGACACGCCGGTGAACGGGTTGGTGAGCCACTCGACGACGGTGTCGACCGGCGCGTCGAGCTTGAACGGGGTGATGAGCTGGCAGTTGAGCGGCAGGAACAGGTGGAAGTCGGGGGGAATGGCGCACGAGCCATCGAAGGGGATGTGGTACTGGTTGTTGCCCAGTGGCTCGATGGCCGGGTTGGCGCCCAGGAACGAGTCGAAGCTGGCCTGCTGCTCGTCGCTCGGATCGAATGACACGACGCTCGACGCGCGGGTCAGCGCCTGGTACAGGGCGAACAGGATGGGGAGCTGGAGGAGGAGCGGCAGGCACCCGCCGAACATGTTCACGCCGTGCTCGCGGTACAGCGCCGCGGTCTCCTCGCTGATCTTGCGCTGGTTGCCCTTGTGCTTGCGCTGGATCTCGCGGACCAGCGGCTGCATCCGTTGCATTTCCTTCTGGGAGTTGATCTGCCGGACGAACAGGGGCGCCAGCAGGGTGCGGATGAGGACGGTCAACCCGATGATCGACAGCGCCAGGTCGCTGAGGATCAGGTGATACAGGCCGATCAGGCCGTTGAAGAGGGGCAGGAAGATGACGTCCCAGGGCGGGGTGAAGGACTCGATCCCGAAGAATCCAGCGGCGAGCAGCGGTTCCACGCGGCGTCCTCTAGCGGACCGGGTCGTAGCCGCCGGGGTGGAACGGGTGGCAGCGCGAGATCCGGCGGGCGCCCATCCAGGCGCCGCGCCAGAACCCGTAGCGCTCCACGGCCTGGTAGGTGTAGACCGAGCACGACGGGGTGAACCGGCAGGTGGGCGGCAACCAGGAGGTGAGCGCCTGGTAGGCGCGGATCATCCCCAGACCGATCAGCCGCACCGCGTCACTCCCCGAGGACGCCGGCACGGGCCAGCAACGTATCCAGGGCGGCCCCCAGCTCCGCATACGTCGCGCGGCGCGCGTCTGGTTTCGCGATCACCAGCAGGTCCCAGCCGGCTCCCATCCCGCCGTAGCGCGCTCGGACCAGCTCACGCACGCGGCGTCGTACCCGATTCCGTTCCACTGCCCCGCCCAAGGTGGACGGGGTTGCCAGGCCGATCCGGGTGATCGGCCCATCGTTGCGCCGGGCCCGAAGGACAAGCAGTCGGCCGGCGCTGAGGCTTCCGGACCGCGTCACCGCCTCGAAATCGGCCCGGCGACGGAGCGTCGGATAGGCCGGCACGCGACTGGGTCCGAGAGGTCAGGCGCTCAGCCGGTTGCGCCCCCTCGCCCGGCGGCGGGAAAGCACGCGGCGACCGCCCTTGGAAGCCATGCGAGCCCGAAAGCCGTGATTCCGCTTCCGGGCGCGCTTCTTGGGCTGGTAGGTCCGTTTCATCGTCGCGGGCTCACCCTCTGTTCAACGTCGGCGCCACAGGCCGCCGAACACGCGCGAGGCTGGCGTTTCGCCAGCCTCATCGGTGCGTCTCTGACGGTCTGCGTCGCGTGGCGGCGATTCTAGCGTACCCTCGTCGCGGGGTGTCAAACCCCGCCGGCGGCCCACTGACGGAGTGGCCCACGGCACCTTTGTGCGAAAGATTGCCCGGGCCAACGGCTGGCGCTACACTACGCCGACCCCCGGAGCCAGACGCCCAGCCCACGGGCCGTGCCCGCCCCGGAGGCAGCACCAGATTCTCGGATTTCGCCCGGTCCGTGGCTTCCGCCAGGCCGGCCTGGAGGCGTCTGTCGAATGGATGCGAAACAGGTGTGGCGCGCCGTGCTTGGCGAGCTTCAGGTCAGCCTCTCGGCCGCCAACTTCGAGACGTGGCTGAAGGACACCTCGCTCGAAGAGATCGACGAGCACCTGTTCCGCATCTCGGCTCCCAACGGGTTCACCCGGGACTGGCTGGACAATCGGTATCGGACGCTGGTCAGCCAGACGCTGGCCCGGGTCGTGGGTCGTTCGGTCCGGGTCGAGTTCGTGGTCGCCGACGCGCCGGGCCCCGCCCCCGAACAGGCCAGCGACGAGCTCATCCCCGTCCCCGCCTCAACCCCCAGCGGGAACGCGGTCAACCTCAACGGGCGCTACCAGTTCGCGAACTTCATCGTGGGCAGCGCCAACCGCCTGGCCCATGCCGCCGCCCTGTCCGTGGCGGAGCGGCCCGGCCACGCCTACAACCCGCTGTTCCTGTATGGCGGGGTGGGGCTGGGCAAGACCCACCTCATGCACGCCGTCGGCCACGCGGTCGCGGCCAAGTTCCCCCGCAAGCGGATTCTGTACGCCACCAGCGAGAAGTTCACCAACGATTTCATCAACTCCATCCGCGAGCAGAAGATGGAGGACTTCCGAAGCCGATATCGGCGCATCGACGTCCTGCTCATCGACGACATCCAGTTCATCGCCGAGCGCGAGCGGACCCAGGAGGAGTTCTTCCACACCTTCAATGCCATCCACGAGGTGGGCAAGCAGATCGTTCTGTCCTCGGATCGGCCACCCAAGGCCATCACCACCCTCGAGGAGCGGCTTCGCTCGCGGTTCGAGATGGGCCTCATCGCCGACCTCACCCCGCCCGACCTGGAGACCCGGATCGCCATCCTCCGATCCAAGGCCGAGGACCAGCTGCACCTCATCCCGCCCGAGGTCATCGAGTTCATCGCCCGCAAGGTGGTGAGCAACGTGCGCGAGCTGGAAGGCGCGCTCAACCGGGTCCTGGCCTATGCCTCGATGAGCGGGGCGCCGATCAACATCGAGCTCGCCTCGGCGGTCCTCTCAAACGTGATGTACAACCCGCGCAAGCGGTCCATCACCCCCCAGCGCATCGTGCGGGTGGTGGCCGATTACTACGGCGTGAACCTGGACCAGCTGCGGAGCAGCAAGCGGGAAAAGGCGATCGTCGTCCCGCGCCAGATCGCGATGTACCTCATCCGCGAGGAGACCGATATCTCGCTGCTCCGGATCGGCGCCGAGCTGGGCGGCCGCGACCATTCAACCGTGCTGCACGCGTGCGACAAGATCACGCGCGAGATGCAGGACAACGACGAGCTGCGCCGGGAAATCAGCGCGGTCCGGGAGATGATCTACAGCGAGTGAGGTGGTGGACAACCGGCCCGCGGGCTGGGGACAGGCGGGGGACGGCAGGCCGGCCGCGGGTGGCCCTCGGCCGGGCGCAGGACGGATGGATCCCAAGCCGGTCGACCGATTCAGGCGAGCCGCCAACCGTGCGTCCCCGACCCACCCACCGGGCCGAAGCCCATCCTGAGCACGCAGGGGTGGGATGTCCACACCGTCCACACCCCTACTACCAGAGACGACTATTCAAAGACTCTATGCTTCAGGTGAACCGTAGGTACGATGCAAACCGCAGTTGAGACCCGTTCCATGAACCTGTCCGTCATGCAGGAGAACCTTGCCCGAGGCCTGGGCATCGTCAGCCGTGCCGTGGCCAGCCGAGCCACCCTGCCGGTCCTGGCCAACGTGCTGCTCCGCACCGAGGATGGCGGACTCAAGCTGACCGCCACCAACCTCGAGATTGGCATCACCTGCTGGGTCCCGGGGAAGGTGGAGGACGGTGGCGAGATCACCGTCCCGGCACGCCTGCTGACCGACCTGGTGGGCTCACTTCCGCCTCAGAAGATTGACCTGGAGCTGTCGCCCAAGGACCGCAGCCTGAAGGTCACCTGTGGCGGGAGCCGCGCCTCGATCAAGGGCATCGAGGCCGATGAGTTCCCAGTGGTGGGGGGCATCGGAGAGGCGGCCCTGACCGCCGTCGATGCTCGGGTCCTGCGCGAGGCGCTGGGCGAGGTGGTGTTCGCCGCAGCCAGCGACGAGTCACGGCCCATCCTGACCGGTGTCCTGACCCGGCTCGAGGGCGACACGATGACCCTGGCCGCGGCCGACAACTATCGGATCGCGGTCCGAACCGTGGTGCTGGCTCGTCCGGTTGCCACCGAGACCACGATCGTGGTCCCCGGCCGCAGCTACGGGGAGCTGATCCGCATCCTGCCCGACGCCGAGGCGCCGGTCGAGATCACGATCACTCCCAACCGGAGCCAGGTGCTGTTCCACGTCGAGGGCATCGACCTGGTCAGCCGCTTGATCGAGGGCCAGTTCCCGAACTACGAGCCGGTCGTCCCGCGCAAGGACGCGTGGACGTCGCGCGCCACGCTCGACCGCGAGGCGTTTCTGGCCGGCACCCGACGCGCCAGCTTCTTCGCCCGCGACTCGGCCAACATCATCAAGGTCGAGGTTGGCGGCGAGGACGGAGACATGACCGGCGTCACGATCAGCGCCCACGCCGTGGACATCGGCGACAACGCCGACACGCTGGAGGCCACGGTCGAGGGCACGCCCACTACCATCGCCTTCAACGCCCGCTACCTGACCGATGTCCTCGGCGCCCTGGGCGCCGAGGAAGCCGTCCTCGAGCTCTCCGGCCCGCTGGCCCCGGGCGTCATCCGGGGGGTGGGCAAGGACGACTACGTCCACGTCATCATGCCGGTGCGAACCGCCTCCTGATGTGATGTGCGTCTCGCTCGTCTCCGGCTCGAACACTACCGGAGCTATGCCTCCGCGGAGCTGGAGCCCGACCCGGGCCTGACGGTGATCGCCGGCCCCAACGGGGCCGGCAAGACCAACCTGCTGGAGTCGGTGTGGGTGGCCGTGTCGGGTCGCTCGCATCGGACCGCGACGGACGCGGAGCTCGTCACGCACGGCGCCCCGCTGGCGCGCATCAGCCTGGACCTGGCGCCGGTGAGCGGCGGCGAAGCGAAGGCCCAGGTCGAGCTGGTCCTCCCCGGGGCCGAGCCGCCGCTCGGGTTTCGCCGCCGGCTGACGGTGAACGGGGTGGCCCGGCGCCACACGTCACTGGCCGACACGGTCCGGGCGGTGCTGTTCCGCCCCGAGGAGATGCTCCTGCTGGTGGGACCGCCATCCGAGCGCCGGCGTTTCCTGGACGCGATCCTGGCCCAACGTTCACCGGCCATGGGCCGCGACCTGGCGGACCTGGCGCGCGTCCTGGTCCAGCGTAACGCGCTGCTGCGGGCCATCCGTGCCGAGGAGGGGGACCCGGCCAGCCTGAGCGTGTGGGACGAGCAGCTGGCGGTCATCGGCGGACGCGTGACTGCGGCCCGCCTGGGACTGGTGTCCGAGCTGTCGGGGCGTATCGGTCCCTTGCACGACGCCGTGGCGCCCGCCGAGGAGCTGGAGGACCAGGTGGGCCTGGCCTACGCCGATGCCCTCAAAGACGCGTGGCCCGCTCGCGAGGCGGCCCTGACCGACGGGCAGGCCGATCCGCTGGCCCTGGCCCAGGCCATCCGTCGACGGATGGATGACATCCGCCAGAAGGAGATCTGGAACGGGATGTCCCTGGTCGGCCCCCAGCGCGACGACCTGGTCGTCACCCTTGGCGGCCTGCCCGTGGCGGCGCATGCCAGTCGCGGCCAGCAGCGGACGATCATCGTGGCGCTCAAGCTGGCCGAGACGGACCTGCTGGCCGAGAGTGGCGGCCCCTCGCCCATCGTCCTCCTGGACGACGTGTTCAGCGAGCTCGATCCGGAGCGATCGGCCCGCGGCCTAGACCTCCTCCGGCAGCGGGGCCAGGTCCTGGTCACCATCACCGACCCCGGGCTCCTCCCCGCGCGGCACCGCCACCGGGTGCCGGTCTGGAGGGTGGGTGAGGGTCGACTGGCGCGCACGTCGCGCGTGGCGTGAGGGCGTGAGGGTGTGAGCGGCGCGCGATGAGCAAACGACCCACCACCGAGGAAGCGGTGAGCGCGGTCCAGCGCGCGCTCCTCCAGTGCGTGGGGCCCGGCGCCGCCGAGGAGCTGGCCCTGGCCCAGGCCCGCCTGGCCTGGCTCGAGACGGTGACCGAGGCGGGGCTCGCCCCCGAGGGGATGTGGAGCCGGCTGGTCGGCGTGAACAACGGCATCGCCACCGTGGTGACGGCTGAGCCGATCCTGGCGGCGGAGCTGAAGCTGCGGGGCGATCGCCTGGCCCAGGCCGTCAACGAGCGTCAGCGCGGGCGACCTGGCGCGCTGTTCCAGCTGCGCGGCGTGACCGTGGTGCTCCGGCCGGGGGCAACCGAAGGGATGGCCGAGTCATGAGCGAACGCCTGACGTGAGCGAGCGCCTCGCTACCCGGTTCGGCCTCGTCCCCGAGGAGGAGCGCGAGCCCGATGCGGCCGACCTGGTCCGAGTCAACGAACCAACGGTGGGCGCGCCGGTCCGGACGAAGGGCAACCTCTACCTGCTCGCTCAGCTGACGAACGCCGGGCCCGGCACGCTGCGGGCGGCCCGCCAGGTCCTGGAGGCCATCGAGCACGACTACTACTACGACCTCTCGGCCGGCCCACTCGACACGCTGGCGCGCGCCGTGGCCCAGGCCAACCGGCGCCTGTTTCACGAGCGGGGCCGCGCGGGCCTGACCCGCGGAGCCGGCATCAGCGTGGTCGGCGTGGCGATCCGGGCCGCCGAGCTCCACGTGGTAAAGATCGGTCTGGCCGGCGCCATCATCGTGCGCGGCGAGCGCATCTTCGAGCTGCCGCCGCCCCTGCCGGCCGACGACGAGATCGGGCCCCACCGGCGCGTTGCGGACTCCCTGGGCGAGGTCCTCGAGATCGAGCCGGTCACCTGGTCGGGCGAGCTGGCCGGCGGGGATCGGGTTGCGCTCATCAGCCGCAACCTGGCGGAGTTGGTCGGGGCCGAGGACGCGCGACAGGCCCTCCTCACCCTGCGACCGGCCGCCGCCGCGCAGCATCTCCACAGCATCTTCCGCGAGCGCGGCGGCTCGGGGTCGGACGGCCTGATCACGATCGAGCTGTCGGCGATCCCGCTCACCGCAACCACGCACCGGCTGGAGCCGGTCCGACCCGCGGACCCTCTGGCCGGGCTTCCGGATCGCAGCCCGGTGCCCGGCGCCGATGCGGTGGGCGGCGCCATCCGACGAGCCGATCGCGCGGTCGACAGCGCCCAGTCTCGGGTGGGCCAGTCCATGGACCTGCTCATCGGGCGGGTCATGGCCCTCATGCCGCGGCGCCGGGTGGACTACCCTCGGCGCGTCGTCCGCACCGAGGCCATCGACGCGCAGCGCCGCCGGCGGGTTGGGGCCCTAGGGATGCTCGCCCTGGCCGGCCTGCTGGCGGCCGGGATCACGGTCGCGAGCTACCCGAGCCTTGATCCCACGCAGGCCATCCCACGCCTGACGGTGGCGCGCGAGGCGATCACCGAAGCGGAGGAGCTGATCGCGGCGGTGGAGGATCGGATCGACGGACACGACCTCGTGGACCGCGACCCCGACCGAGCCAAGGGCCTTCTCGCCGATGCGGACCGCGCGCTCGACCGGGCAGCCGGGGCCGGCGTGGGCGAGACGGCGCTGGAGCCGCTCCGCATTCGACTGGACGGGCGCCTGGATGCCCTGTACGCGGTCACGCGCATCCGGGAGCTGACGACCGTGGCGGACCTCGCGGCCGCGTTCACGACCGTCTCGCCCGAACGGATGGTTGCCGCCTCGGATGGGTCACTGTGGGTGCTTGAGTCGGGCCGCGGCCGCGTGATCCGGGTGGACCCGCTGAGCGGCATCGCCGAGGCCGTGTACCGGGCCGGCCAGCAGCTCGAAGGCGGGGTGGCGGGGGAGCCATGGCTCCTGGCGACCGCGGCCACCGACGTCGTCATCGTCGATCGCCAGCGGCAAGCCTGGCGGGCAGACCTGGTCGAGCGCGTCCCGCGTGGCATGCCGCTGGCCGGCCTCGAGGGCCTCGACCCGGAGAGCGATCTGCTGACCGCCCTCCAGCACCGGCCGCCCCTCGAGATCTTCACCCTGTACGCGGTCGACGGCATAACTGGCGACGTCTGGAAGTGGACACCGCCGGCCGTGATCCCGGTCACCTTCCCGGATCCCCCGGAACTGTTCCTCACCGAAGTCCCGGACCTCAACCCGGCCAACGCCCGAGACCTGCGCGCCGACGCCAACCTCTGGCTCCTCCACCGCGCCACGGTGACCCGCGTGAACTTCGGCACGCCCGTGCCGCAGACTGATTTCTCCCTCGACCCGCCGCCTGACGCCGGAGTCCGCGAGGCGCTCGGCTATCGGTTCCTCGACACCGCCACCATCGGCGACCGGGACCAGTTCTTCGTCTACGACGCTGCGAATGCGCGGATCATCGGCTTCGGACGGGCGGATGGCGCCTTCATCGGTCAGTGGATGGCGCCCCGTCGAGGCGACTCGGCCGGCCTGCTGGACGAGGTCCTGGGCATGGAGGTCCTCTCCACCCTGGACGGGCCTCCGGCCGCCTACCTGCTGACCGCGGATCGGGTCATCCGCGTCGTCCTCGAGTAGCAGCCACTAGAATCGGGGGGTGACCCAGCTCATCGAGATGGTCGTCGAAAGCGTGCGGGTCCACGTCCTGTCCAGCCAGCACGTGGTCATCCTCAAGGAGACCGAACGGGACCGATACCTGCCCATCTGGATCGGTCCATCCGAGGCGAACGCCATCGCCATGCGCCTGCAGGGCATCAGCGCGGAGCGCCCGCTCACCCACGACCTGCTCGTGTCAGTGCTGGGGGCCGTCCACGGTTCGCTGAGCCGGGTGGTGGTGACCCACGTCAGCGATGGGACGTTCCACGCCCGCCTGTACCTCGAGACCGCCGAGGGCGGAGAGACGGAGATCGACTCGCGGACGTCGGATGCGATCGCGGTGGCCATCCGGACCGGGTCGACGATCTACGTCGACGAGCGGGTCCTGGACGAGGCAGGGGTCGAGCCCGAGACCAACGGGGAGCTCGGGGAGGACGACGAGAAGCTGGCCATCTTCCGCGACTTCGTGAACTCTCTGGACGTGGACCTGGGGCCGTCCGAGGGCCGTCCCCCGTCCGAGGGTCGCCCGCCGTCCGAGGGTCGGCCCCCAACCGAGTAGCGCCGGCTACGCCGGTTCGCGACTCCGGGCGGGCTCCGACCCTCCCGAGCCCAGCGTCCGCTCCCGATCCGTCCACAGCGCCCAACGCAGCTTGAAGATGTCGCGGAACGTGCGCAGGATCTTCAGGAAGCTGGCTCCGGTGTTCTGCCCTGCGGTCCGCGGGTAGTGGGTCACGCCCACCTGGTCCATCCGCACCCCGCGGGCGTTGAGCTTGATCAGGAGCTCGGCCGAGAGGAACGGGCCTTCCGAGTCCAGCCGCAGTCCCTCGAAGACGTGGCGCCGGAATACCTTCATTGCACAGTCGATGTCGCGGACGCGCAGCCCGAACAGCACCGACACGATGGCGTTGTAGGTCTTGGCGATGATGAGCCGATGGACGGGGTCGCGCCGCTTCATCCGATAGCCGATCACGGCATCCACGGGTCGTGAGGTGTCCGCCAGCCGATCGAGCAGGCGGCTGAGCTCGGCCAGGTCGAACTGGAGGTCACCGTCCGAGAACGAGATGAGCTCGCCTCGCGCGTTCGCGAATCCCGCCTTCAGCGCCCCGCCGTAGCCGCGGTTGGGCTGGTGCACGACGCGGACCCGAGGGTCGGCGGCCGCCAGCTGGTCCGCCAGCTCGGGCGTGCGATCGGTCGAGCCGTCGTCGATGGCCAGGACCTCGAGGGAGGCGGCCAACGGCCCCACCTCCTCCAGCGCGCGGGCTACGGTCCGCTCGATGTTGGCCTCCTCGTTGTAGGCGGGGAAGAAGAAGGTCAGGGCCGGCCGGCTCTGGCCCGGCCTGGCGGCGTTGGGTTCGTTCACGAGCCCCACGATATACTCACCGCCGCCTTGCCGAGCGACACCGGCGGCGGTTCAGACCCCACGCCGCCGACCATGACCACCTGGGGCCGTCGTCTCCTCGATCCGTTCGGCACGCTCCTCATTCTTCTCGTCGCCGGGCTGGCGCTCCGCGTCCTCGTCGCCTACGTGATCCTGCCCCGGAGCGGGCTGGACAACGACATCAATGCCTTCGCGGCCTGGGGCCTGCGCCTGGCCGACGTCGGGCCGGGCGAGTTCTACGCGTCGGGCTACTTCGCCGATTACCCGCCTGGATACATGTACGTGCTGTGGCTGCTGGGCGAGGTGTCCCGGGCCGTCGAGCCGCTCCTGGGAGGGATCAGCCCGATGCGAGCCCTGGTCAAGGTGCCGGGGATGGCTGCCGACCTCGGCGTGGCGTCCCTCATCTTCCTCATCGGGGCCAGGTTCTTCGGTGACCGTCCTCCCGTGCGCTGGCTGGGATCGGGCGCTCGCATCGGTCTGATCGGCGTAGCCGTGTACCTGTTCAACCCCGGAACCGTGTTCAACTCGGCGGTCTGGGGCCAGATGGACTCGGTCGGGCTGCTGGTGATCCTGATCGGTCTTTACGCCCTGGGCCGGGGATGGACCGAGGCGGCCGGTCTGGCTGCAGTGGTCGCCATGCTGATCAAGTTCCAGTTCGCGTGGCTCATCCCCATCGTGGCGGTGGTCGGGCTGAAGCGCCACCTCGTTGGGCGGTCGTCGGACCCGGCGCTGGCCGCCCGCCCCGACCCCGTCCGCGTCCTGACCTCGCTGGCGGTGGGATTCGGCACCTTGGTGGCCCTCATCCTGCCGTTCGGCATGACCGTCCTGCCCACGGGAGACACCACCACCAGCCTGATCGACAAGTTCCGAGCCGCGGCCGACCAGTACCAGGGGCTGTCCATCAACGCGTTCAACATCTGGCGCAACCCGTGGTCTGGCATTTCACAGGTCCAGCAATGGGGCAGCGACCAGGGCATTGCGCTCAGCGTGGGAGGGCTGGACGTCACGTGGGCGATGGTCGGGATCGGTCTGTTCGCGTTGGCTGCCCTGTTCGCCCTCGTCGTGGTGGCCAGGCGCGACGACATGCAGGGCCTCCTGGTTGGCTCGCTGACCATGGCCGTCGCCTTCTTCTCATTGCCCACCCGGGTTCACGAGCGGTACCTGTTCCCTGCCTTGGCCGTGGCCGCTCCCCTGGCAGGCGTGGCGGCTCGTTGGGCGGCCGCGTACGTGGCCATGTCCGCCCTGTTCTTCCTGAACATCTACTGGGTCTACTCCGCCGACTGGTCGTATGCGGCACCCCCGGTCATCAACCCGGGGTTGGGCGGCGAGCCGTTCAGCCGCGACCCGCTGCTGGCCGCCACGGTGTTCAGCGAATGGGGTGTGTACCTGGTGTCGGCGAGCTCGGTGCTGATCCTGGGTTGGATCATGTGGCAGGCCCTGCACCCAGCCCCGCCCACTGCCGTGGCCGAGCGCGAGGTCGACGCCGAAGCTGCCGCTGCGTCCGAGGCGGTGAAGGCGGCGCGCGGGCGCCCCGGCTGGCGCTGGCTGCGCCAGGACCCGGTGTCCGAACCTGAACGCGAGCCACCCAGACGACTGGACCGATGGGACCTGGCGCTGGTCGTTGGCCTCGTGGCGCTCGCGCTGGTGTTGCGCCTGTGGCGGCTGGACCAGCCGCGGTCGATGATCTTCGACGAGGTCTACCACGGTCGGACGGCGATGGAGTTCCTCGCCAACTGGAAGTGGGGCTGGGATCGCGACCCGTACGAGTGGACTCACCCCATGCTGGCCAAGTACCTCATCGCGGCCGGCATCGAGGTCGCGAACCCGAACCAGTTGACCGGTAGCAGGGACCTCGCCGCGCCGGCCACCAGCCTGGCCGTGGCGCCCCAGAAGGCCGCGTCGGGGTGGCCGGCGTCGATCGCGTTCACGTCGGATGGGAGCCGGACGATCGAGGCCCGGGACGCGTCGACCGGCGCCCTGGTTGACGACTGGGAGGCCCCCGGTCCGGTGGCCAGCCTTGCCTGGGACCAGGATGCCGGCCGCCTCCTCGCCGGCCTGGAGAACAGCGGGACGATCGCCGCCTGGGACCTGAACGCGTTCCTGAGTGGCGAGGCGGACCGCGCGCCGCCGGTCGTGGCGCCCGGGATCGAGACCGGCATGCGCGCCGTCCTCGAGATCGTAGTGCCCTTCGGGGACGTGGTGATCGTGGTGCGCGGCCCGGACGAGGTGGCCGTCCTGGAGCGCACCACCGGGGCGGAGCTCGGGCGGCGCGACATCACGGTCGGCGCGATCACCTACACGACGGCGGTGAGCGGCGACAACGAGGTCAGCGCGCGTGTCGTCGCCCTGGACCTCGAGGCGGGGACGATCCTGTCGCTCGACGCCACGACCCTGCGCACGCAGGCCACCCAGACCCCCGACGCGCCGCCCCTCGGGACGATTCTCACCAGCGGCCGTGGCAACAACCAGCTGATCTGGGTGCCGATCGGTCCGCTGCCCGCAACCGAAGAACACCCCGCCACGACCGGCGGGATGATGATCCTGCGCGGCGGCGCCATCGTTCCGGACGACACTATCCCGCTTCCCGGGCCTGCAAGAACGCTGGGCTGGGACCCGGTCGCCAACCTCGTCCACGTCGCCGGCCCGCAGCAGGTCTGGACCATCGAGCCCCACGGGGACAACCGTTCCGGCTACGCGGTCTTCGACGAAACGCCCCTCGACGGCGAGCCGCTGGCCCTCGCCTTCGATGTCAGCGACACCTCCCAGACCGATGATCACGGTCGCCTGATCGTGTCCACCCAGCACGCCGAGGGCGGCGCGCTGGTCACCATTGACGTCGGCGACGACGCCTACGCCTGGCGGCTGGCAGCCGCCAGCTTCGGGGCTCTTCTCGCAGGAATCGTCTACCTGTTCGCGGCGATGCTGTTCCGGCGCCGCGCCATCGCGGTCCTGGCCGGGCTGTTCGTGGCCACCGACCTCATGGGCTTCGCCATGAGCCGGATCGCGATGAACGACATCTTCGTGGCGACCTTCATCGTGGCCGCGTACGCCCTGTTCTGGCC
>JBIOTW010000081.1:0-23335 GCA_044866355.1 Candidatus Limnocylindria bacterium
CCAGGGTGGTCTTGCCACTCCCCGGCGGGCCCCAGAACACGAGGCTGGGCAGGTACCCCGGTCGCACGACCTGCAGCAGCGCGCCCTCCGGCCCGACCAGGTGGCGCTGGCCCACGAACTGCTCGAGGTCTGAGGGCCGGAGGCGGGCGGCGAGCGGCGCACCGGGATCAGGTTGCTCCTCGAACAGCGGCCGGTCCGGGACCACCGTGGGTCTACCCCGAGTCATCGGTCTGCGCGGAGGCATGGACCGAGTCTAGTCCGTCGTTATCATGCCCGGATGGAGCAGAACCTCCGCGTCCCAGGCCCGACTCCCATCCCTCGCGCGGTTCGCCACGCGCAGGCCGGACCCATGATCAACCACCGTGGGCCCGAGTTCGCGGAGCTCCTTGGCGAGACCACCGCTGGACTTGCACGCCTGATCGGGACCGATGGCGAGGTGTTCCTTCTCACCGGCTCGGGGACCGGGTCCCTGGAGGCTGCCGTGGTCAACACGCTGTCACCCGGCGACCGGGTGCTCGGCGTGTCGATCGGGGCCTTCGGCGACCGCTTCGCGCGGATTGCCGAGGCGTTTGGAGCCACGGTCGACCGGCTCGACCACGAATGGGGCACGGCCGCCGATCCCGACGGGCTGGCCGCGCATCTCGCTGGTGCCGAGCCGTATCGGGCGGTGCTGCTGACCCACAACGAGACCTCGACCGGGGTGGCGAACCCGCTCCGTGAGCTGGCCGCCGCTGTGCGTGCGGCCCCGGGCCAGCCACTCGTCCTGGTGGACGGCATCAGCGGCCTGGGCGCCATGCCCTTCGACATGGACGCCTGGGGCGTGGACCTGGTGGTCAGCGCCTCGCAGAAGGCGTTCATGGCCTCGCCCGGGATCGCCATCGCCGCGGTCGGTGAGCGAGCCCGTGCGGCGGAGGCCAGCGCCCGCATGCCGCGTTTCTACTGGGACTTCGCCGAGGCCCGCCGCTGGGTGGAGAAGGGCCAGACGCCATGGACGCCCGCGGTCAGTGTCCTGTACGGGCTGCGGATCGGCGTCGCCAACCTGGAGGCGGAGGGACGGGAACGGACCTGGGCCCGGCACGCCGCCATTGCGGCGGGGGTGGCCGCCGGCCTGGAAGCAGTCGGGTTCCGCCTGGTGGCCGCGCCGGAGGTGCGGTCGGCGACCGTGACCGCGGCCTGGCTGCCGGATGGCCTCGAGTGGAGCGCATTCGGGGCCGCGCTGCGGGCCAGAGGCCTGGTGTTGGCCGGTGGCCAGGGAAAGTGGACTGGTCGCGTTCTGCGCGTGGGCCACATGGGCGACGTGGCGTGGCCGGAGATCGACGACGCGCTGCGGGTGATGGCGGAGGCGTTGGAGGAATTCGGCCGTTCCGTGGACGGAGAGGCGGCCCGCGAGGCTGGACGAGCGGCCTTTGCAGCCGCCGCGGAGGCGGAAACCGGGGCGGGAGTCGCCTAGGTCGTCAACCGCGCCCCAGCAGGGCGCCGATCCGACGACGGATCGCCAGTCTCGTCAACGGGAAACGGAGACGGTCCCAGGCCCGCTCGATGGCCTCGATGGCTCGCTGGCTCATGGAGCGCCCGGAGTAGGCCGACCACACCTTCCCGTCGGCGATGGTTCGAATCTCCACCGCCCGGGCGGGCACCTCGGCCTCCAGCCAGCCGGCGTACTCGTAGAACGTCTCAGACGGCCGGCGTCCGATGCCGGCCCGTTGGGCGGCCAGGTTCAGGCGCGCCCAACCCCGGTCTCCCGGGGACATGAAGCGGAACCGGCGGCGAGCCGAGAACCAGCGCCAGGCTCCGAACAGGAGCGCGCCGGCGGCCAAGGCCAGGAAGATCCAGCCGTTGTTGGTCCGTGCCTCATCGGTGGGAGATGCCTCCCCGGCCTGGAAGCCGCCGGGGATCGGGACGTAGCTGGGGAGTGGCTGGAGCTTGGTGATCGGGTCGACTCCAGGCTCGAACGGGCCCTGCGAATCCACGCCGCGCCCGCTGGGGATGGGCCGGACGCCCAACGGATTGCCGGTGGGCCGGCTGAACTTGGGGTCGATCGACTTGGTGGCTTCGAAGATCTGCCATCCGTAGCCGGGGAAGTAGAGCTCGGCCCAGGCGTGCGAATTCTTCTGGGTGACCGCATACACCCCAGTTTCTACGAACTCCCCGGGGGCGTACCCCACCGCCAGGCGGGCAGGAATGCCCAGGCTGCGGGCCATCATGACCATGGCCGAGGCGTAATAGGTGCAGAAGCCGCGGCGGCCGGCCGGGTCGAACAGGAAGTAGTCGACCAGGTCGCGGTTCGGGTCGGAGGGGGGCGTCACCGAGGTGTCGTACTCCAGCTGCGGGCTGGAGCGCAGGAACTGGGAGATCGCCTTGGCCCGGTCGTATGGATTGGTGGCCCCTGCCGCGAGCTCGGCAGCGAGGGCGCGGGTCTGGTCGCTCATGCCATCCGTGTCGAGGTACAGCGCCAGGACTTCCGGCTCGTACTCGGTTGAAGCCGCCGCCAGCTGGGCCTCGGTCACCTCCGAGATGACCGCCTCGACGTCGTACATCTGCCCTGGGCTCAAGGCACCCGCCGCCTCGAGGCCGCCCATGAACGGCAGGCCGCCCCCTGGCTCCGTGACGACCACCGGCGCGAAGAAGCGCAACGGGAAGCCCGGGGTGAACAGATCGCGCCCCTGCGGACGAACGAGCTGGACAGTTACGGGTTCCGCGGTGAACCCGTCGTCGACCAGCGGCCGGTCCGGCGTCCACCCCGGGAACACGTCCTGCTCGGCACCCACCGATCGCGCGCGTCCATCGGTACGCACCCAGCCGCGTCCGGTGTACTGGTCGTACGTCACCGCGGTCAGGTAGTAGGGTCGCTCGGCAAACAGGGTCAACACAGGCTCGTCGCTCGTGCTCCACACGTTGCCCACCGTCATGCGTGGGCCGAAGCCGGACGTCACCGGCCGGGCGTTCGTCGTGTTCAGGCCCTGCAGGAAGCCGCTCGCCTCGTTGGCCAGGCCGAGCCAAACCTGGTCCAGGCTGCGGACCGCTGCAGTCAGCGGTGCGGCCACCGCCACCGTGGTCAGCAGCAGGGACAGGCCGATGGCGGCAGCGGTGAACACGACGCCGCTGCGCATGATCGAGGCCGGCACGTCGACGTTCTCGCTCACCCGGCGCCGCAGCCATCCCGTTCGCCTCTCGACGAGCGCGGCGCGCAGCCACAACAGCATGGCGGCGAAGGCGAACAGGACCAGGAAGCCGAACAGGTCCTGGACCGTGGCCACCAGGTTGATGATCAGGAACGCCCCGATCAGCAGGATGGCGTCCAGGATCTGGTGGCGGCGGTACACCGCGAACGCGGCGGTGTAGGCGGTGACCCACATCACGACGCCGATGGCGATCGCGAGCACGATCGGCTCCAGGATGCTGCCGAATCGCGATGCGGTCACGGCGGCGTCGATTCCCACGGCCCGCAGGGCATCGAGGCGGCCGAGCTGGTCGAGCTCGGGGTGGTACTCCCCGCCGATCGTCCACAGCACGATGGCCCCGCCGATCAGCGCCGCGAGCGGGATGGTGAGCGCCACCGACAGGCGGCTTGTGCCCAACAAGAGGCCGGTGACGAGAGCCCACAGGGCCACCGGGGCCAGAAAGTCCATCTGGTCCAGCCAGGCGGCGGCCTGGACCGCCCAGCACAGGCTCAGGAGCATGACCCCCAGCAGGACGACGCTCAGCCACCCCTCGCGCGGGCCGGGGAGCGACCGCCGCTCCTCGATCGATTCGTCAAGCATGGATGCGCTCCCGGGTGACGAGGACCCGCGCCGGGTCGTCGCCGGATCGGAGGATCAGGTTGGCCAGCCCGTACTCGTTCAGCGCGTGCCGGACGGCGGCCAGCTCCCGCGGACCGGAGCTGTCGGCGGCTGAATCGGCCGCGGCGAAGGAGTCCAGGTCGAGCAGCACCGCGATGGCTCCCACGCCGCGCCGGGCCAGGCCCGACAGCGGGCGGACCCAGTCGCGCTGGGTGGAACCGGTCACGATGCACACCGTCATCCCGCGCCGGAATTGGGGCAAGCTGGAGGCCACAACCTCGGCCAGGGGCTGGACCCCGTCGGCCTGGACGTTGGCCAGCAGGTGGAGGATCTTCTGCTCCACCCGCGACCCGCGGTCGGGGGTCAGGACCTGGGCCCGTCGGGCCGAGGCGGTCAGCCCAACCGCCCGGTTGTCGGCCAGGGTCCGAACCGCGATCGACGCGGCGACGCTGACCGCCAGCTCGATCGACGATCCGTCACCGGTCCCGACATGCGCCGACCGGTCCAGGTCCAGCAGCATCCACAGGTCGGCCGCCTGCTCCGGATCGAACTCCTTGACGTGGAGCTCCCCGTGGCGAACGCTGCTCAGCCAGTGGATCCGGTTGATGGCGTCCCCCGGCGCGTAGGGCCGGATGGTGGCGGCCAGGGGTGAGGCCATCTCGCGTCGGCGTCGCGTGGCGGCCGACCCCTCGATGGGAGCCGGCGGCAGGCGCCAGTGGGGCAGATCGAACAGGCGCGGGAAGACAACCACCGTGGTCGGACGGCCGACCGTCATCTCCGAGGTGAACAGCCCGAACGGATCTCCAGTGCGGACCTTCACCGGACCGATCCGATACGTCCCGCGTCGGCTCAGCGACACCTTGGACAGCCACTGCCGGCTGGACTCGGCCCGCACCCCGATCACGCGACCCGGCAGCCCGACTGGAAGCGTCGAGTCATTCGTGACCTCGAGCCACGGCTTGCTCCACCCGCCGTCGTTGTCGATGCGATAGACCGCGTGCAGGACCTCGCCCACCTGGGCCCGCGGATTCAGCACGTGATAGCCGGCGCGCACGCCGCTCAGCCCGCGACGGGCGTACCACCACGAGCCGATGACCAGCGCGCCGGCCAGGTAGACGAGGAAGAACAGGACGCTGATGCCGGTGCTGAAGGCCGCCACCACCAGCACGGTGGCGATGAAGATCACCGGGAGGCGGCGGCCGATCAGTCCCATGTGCGATCCGGCGATTCAGCGAGCGGCGGAGCCAGGCGATGCGGTGGCCAGCCTACGCCGGCGCGCCGGCCTCGGACGGCTCGGCGATGGGCACCGTGGACAGGACTTCACGCACGATCGCGTCGTTGTCGACCTCGCGCAGGGAAGCCTGGCTGCGCACGATCAGCCGATGGCCGAGCACCGGGACGGCGAGCTGCTTGATGTCATCGGGGATCACGTAGTCGCGCCCCATGATCGCGGCCAGCGCCTGCGCGGCCTTGTACAGGTGGAGGGAGCCCCGCGGCGAGGCGCCCAGGTAGACGTCGGCGTGCTCGCGGGTAGCGCCCACCAGCCGGACGATGTAATCGGCCACGCCCTGGTCGACGTAGATCTCCTTGACCCCGGCCTGCATCTGGCGCAGCTCGTCCAGCGACAGGACCTGCTGGACCGATTCGATCGGGTGCATGCGCTTCTGCTCGTCGAGGATGACGAGCTCCTCCATCGGCTTGGGATAGCCCAACCGAATCCGCAGCAGGAATCGGTCGAGCTGAGCCTCGGGCAGGGCGAATGTGCCTTCGTATTCGATCGGGTTCTGGGTGGCGATGACCAGGAACGGGCTCTGCATTGGGTAGCTCACCCCGTCGATGGTGGCCTGACGCTCCTCCATGCACTCGAGCAGGGCGCTCTGGGTCTTGGGCGTGGCCCGGTTGATCTCATCGGCAAGGACGACCTGGGCCATGATCGGTCCGGGCCGGAACTCGAAGTCCTGGGTCTTCTGGTTGAAGATCGACAGCCCGGTGACGTCAGACGGCAGCAGGTCAGGTGTGAACTGGATGCGACGGAACGCGCAGCCGACACTGCGGCTCAGGGCCTTGGCCAGCATCGTCTTGCCGACCCCGGGCACGTCCTCGATCAGGATGTGGCCCTCGCACAGGAGCGCCACCAGCGCCAGTCGGACCTCGGCGTGCTTGCCGACGATGACCCGCTCGATGTTGCCGATGGTTCGCTCGGCGGGCTCCTGGACGTTCACGAGGCACTCCTGCTGGCGGGTTCCGGCCGATGGGCGTCCGGCGAAATGGCGAGGTCCGGTCGCCTGACAATACCCCAGCCGGCGCGGTTGCGGTTCAGGAGCCGATGAGGCGCAGCCACTCGGCCATCACCCGCCCGCCGATGGGAGCCGCGCTCACCGATCCGGAGCCCGCCCCCTCGACGATGACGGCCACGGCGATCGCGGGCGTCGCGCCCGACTGGGCGGGAGCGAAGCCGATGAACCACGAGTGGGGTGGCAGGTCGTCGCCCCTCTCGGCGGTCCCGGTCTTGCCCGCCGTCTGCACCCCGCCGATCCCGTAGTTCGCCACGTTGCCGGCGCCCGCGTAAGGCGCCCCGAGCGGGCCGTGGACCGCGTCGACCATCACCGCCCGCACCTGCTCCGCGGTCTGCGGGCCGACCACCGTCCGTCGGCCGGGGCTGCCGTAGGTGGCGATGACAGGCCCCGGGACACAGCACGGATCCTGGGTCCGAACCTCGCGCACCACGAACGGCTCCATCATCACGCCGCCGTTCGCGATCGTGGCCGCCACGAGTGCCATCTGGAGTGGCGTCACCGCGACCCGCGCCTGGCCGAAGGCGGCGGAGGCCAGGTCCACGTCGTCGACGAACGGCGCGCAGCCGGCGTCGGTCAGGGCGGTGACCGACGACGCGGCGGCCGACATCGCGTGCTCGGCGGGGCCGATCCGCAGCTCGGTGCAGAAGCCGAATCGCTCAGCGGCGTCCAGGTAGGCCGTCTGGCCAAGCTCCAGCCCGACGTGGGCGAAGTAGATGTTGCTCGAGATCTGCATCGCCTCGGACAGCGGCCACAGGGCGGGCTGGACCCCGGCCAGGTCGTGCTCGGTGATCGTGAAGCCGCTGACGACGAAGCCCGACACCTCCTCTTCGGGCTGGGTGGGGAAGGTCGTGTCCGGGGTGATGACGCCGGCCTCCAGCGCGGCGGCGGCGGTGAGCACCTTCATGATCGATCCCGGGACGTAGACCCCGTTCCGTGCCCGGTCCACGAACGGGTGGTTGGGATCCGCCTGGAGCGCCTCCCACGGCGCATCGGCCTGGGCCGGGTCGCCGCTGATGGCCGTCGCGTCGAAGGTCGGGCTGGAGGTCATGGCCAAGATGGCGCCGGTGGCTGGGTCGATCGCCACCACCGCGCCCACGCTCCCCGCCAGCTGCGCGGCCGCGAACTCCTGCAGCCGCGCATCGAGGGTGAGGGTCAGGTCATGCGGCTGGAGCGGCAGCTGGAAGATGTCGTTCACGATGTCGTGGAGGGGATTCGGGTCGCGCAGCCCGACCATCAGCTCGTCCCAAGCGCTCTCGATGCCCGAGGTCCCGTACCGGAGCGAGGCGTACCCCAACAAGTGCGTGGACGCTGGGCTGGTGTAGGTCCGGCGGGCGATGTCGTCCACCACGGTGGTGGATGCCAGCACCGTGCCCTGTGCGTCGAAGATGGTGCCGCGCGGCTCACTCCGGCGGGCCGCGATGAGGGCCGGGTTGTCGGGCCGGGCCTCGAGGGACGCCGCCGCCACCACCTGCCACCAGGACATGGCCAGCAGCAGCACCCCGAAACCGGCGAGGATGGCCGTGCCCAGGCGCGGCAGGTGGGTGCCGATCATCCGGCGGGCGCCCCCGCAGCATCCCCTGCCGCCCCCGCCCCAACCGCCTCAGGCTCCGCCTCCATCGTCTCCGCCACCGCGGATCGGTGGCTGATCGAGAGCAGCACGCCCACGATCACGAAGCTGGCGAGCAGGCTCGACCCGCCATAGCTCACGAACGGCAGCGTGACCCCGGTCAGCGGCACGACCTTGAGGTTGCCGCCGATGATGATCAGGCTCTGGAGGACGAGGCCGGCCGCCAGCCCCGTGGCCAACATCGCGTTGAAGTCGTCGCGTGCCAGGATCGCGATCCGCAGGCCGCGGGCCATGATCACCGCCACCAGGCCGAGGACGGCCGCGCCTCCCAGCAGCCCCAGCTCCTCGCCAATGGCCGCGAAGATCATGTCGGTGTGGACCGCGGGGACCGGCAGCCGCCCGTCAATCTCGGGGAGCCCCTGGCCCAGGCCCTCGCCCAGCAGGCCGCCCCGGGCGAAGGCATAGATGGCCTGTACGGCCTGGTAGCCGGAGCCGCTCGGATCGGCCCACGGGTCGAGCCACGTGTCGATCCGCTCCTGGACGTGCGGGAACAGGACCGACGCGACGGCGGCCCCGGCCACGAACAGGATGGCGCCGAACAGGACGTACGCCCGCCGGCCGGTCGCCACGAACAGCATGGTCAGGAACACCCCGAAGAACAGCAGGGCAGTCCCCAGGTCGCGGCTGACCACCACCACGAGCATCACCGCCGCGAACACCACCAGCATGGGCGCCAGGTACGGGATGGGCGGGAGTGCCAGCCGGCCGAGCCGCAGGCTGGCGCCGGCCAGGACGGCCCGGTTCTCGGCCAGGTACCCGGCCAGGAAGATCACGAGCATGACCTTGATGGCCTCCGACGGCTGAAAGCCGAATGGACCGATGACGATCCACAGCCGGGCCCCATTGACCTCGGCCCCGAACAGGAGCGTGACCAGCAGCAGGGCAGCCGCGAACAGGCCCCAGCTGTACTTGTAATGGCGGAGGAACCCGTCCTCGCGGAGGCCGATGGCGATTCCCAGCATGGCCGCCAGGCCAATCCCGAACCACACCAGCTGGGTACCGACCATCCCGAGGTTGAAGGCCGGGTTCCCGGCCAGGTCCTGCGGCAGGCGGTTGAGCATCACGATGCCGACGGCCCCCATGGCACCCACGGCCGGCAACAGCAGCTCGTCGCCGCGGTGCCCCGACCACGCGAGGGCGAAGTGGGCCGCCAGCATGAGCACGATGAACGCGATGGCCACGGCCTGAGGTCCCGGCTCGGCCAGCCCGGACCGGGCGATGTGGGTGACCGCCAGCCCCAACGGTACGAGGAGCAGGGTCGGCAGCAGCAGACCGAGCTCGAGGCGCCGCGTGGCGAGGCGGTACACGGTCAGCGCTCGAGGCGGAACCGGACGCGCCCGATTGCGACCTCGTCCCCGAAGGACAGGGCCACCGGCCGCTGGATGCGGTGCCCGTTCACGTACGTCCCGTTGGTGCTGCCCCGGTCCTCGACATACCAGGCCCGACCCCGGAACGTGAGCGCGGCATGCGTCCCGCTCGCGAACTCGTCATCGAGGTAGATCGTGCTGTTCAGGTCGCGTCCCAGGGTCGTGATCGGCCCAATCTGGAGGACCCGGCCGACTGCGGGCTCCTCGCCCGGCGATTCGAGGACGACCAGGCGGCCCAGTCCGCTCCGCGCCGCGGCAGCGGCGGCTTCCGCCTGCCGCAGGTCGGCCCGCAGGGCACGGGCGAATCGGTACAGGATGACGAACAGCAGAGCCAGGAACCCGAGCTGGAGCGCGAGCAGGAAAAGTCGCAGAAGCTCGTTGGTCACGGAGCGGCGGGCGTCATCCGCGAAGCCGGAACTCGATGCTGGTGGCGCCGATCCGGATCCGGTCTCCATCCGCCAGCGCGATCTCCTCGACCGGCTGGCCGTTGACCGTGGAGCCGTTTCGGCTCTGGAGGTCGACGAACCCGTAGGCGCCGTGCTGGAGCTTGAGCTGGCAGTGATGGCGGCTCACCTGGGGATCGTCCAGGATCACGTCATTGTCTGCCGCCCGGCCGATGGCGATCAGCGCCCCGCCCAGGTCGAATCGAGCGGGCGGGGCGCCATCGGTCTGGACCACCAGGTAGGCGCGCGACGCGGCTTCCGGCTCGGGGACGGCGTGCCCGGGTCGGGCCAGGATGCTGGTGTTGGTCGGGTCGGCGGGCACCGCCGCCGGAGCCGGCAAGTCCTCATCGGCCACCGACGCCGCGACCCGGACTTCGCCGCGGGGGACGATGGGGTCGGCCCGCAGGATGACCCGGGGGCGGGCCACCAGCCTGTATCCCAGTCGCCGGGCGCGGGTCAGCGCCTCGTGCGCCAGGTCGTCCTCGAGGGAGCCGTGGTAGGCATCGAAGGGGGCGTAGTCGGCCGGGTTGAGGTGCACCGTGAATCGGTTCGGGACGATCACGCCGCCCTCGCTGAACCGCTTGTTGGTGTCCATCGCGCGCTCGATCCGCTTGGCAAGGGTCACCGGTTGGGGTGGCGCCGCTCCAAGCCGACCAGCGGGCGCCTCCACCAGCCGCTCGAGGAAGTCCTCGAGGCGCCGGAACATGCCCACGGCCAGCGATGCTAGCACGGGGTACCAACGCCGCCGATCTCGGTACTTTGGCCCGATCTGGCGTTGCGGCGGGCCGTGGCTATACTGGCCACCCCGTGCGTGCACGGGTCCCGAACGATGACTGAAGTCCTGACCGAATCCTTCTGCGAACGCTGCGGCACGCGCTACGAGTTCGGCGCGCCCGAGCCGCTGTCGACTGCCCGGAAGACGCGCGGCCTGATGAGCGGCCTGCGCCAGTACATCATGAGTCAGGACACCCTGTCGGACTCCATCGGCGATGCGATGCGGGCCGAGGAAGAGACCATCGCCGCGGCCCAGATCGACGCCTTCCAGCAGGCCTTCAACTTCTGCCTCGACTGTCGCCGCTACACCTGCGTCAGCTGCTGGAACGATGACGCGGGTCGTTGCCGCTCCTGCCAACCGCTCGCCGGTGTGGACGACATCGCCGGTTTCGACGAGCGGATCCTCCAGGCTCCGCAGACTGCCGCGCAGGCAGACGCGGTCAGCGCGACCGATGGCGACGTCCTGAGCTGGCCCGAGCGCATCTCCCCCAGCGCCTGGCCAACCGTGGATTCCATCGCTCCGGTGGCCGAAACGAACGGCGCTCCATCCGAGGCCGAGCCGATCGCGGCGCAGGCGGCCGAGGTCCAACCGGAACCGGAGCCCCAACCGGTGGCCGACGTCGAGGTCGAGCCCGTGGCCGAGGTCGAGCCCGTGGCCGAGGTCGAGCCGGTGGCCGAGGTCGAGCCTGAGCCGCCGGTCATCCCGGAGACGACGGTCACTCCCGGGCCGCCCCCGATTCCGCCGGCTGCCATCCCACGCCGCGACCTTCGTGACACGATCCTGCGCGGGCCGGTTGTTCGTCCGCCCCAGCCCTCCAGGACCGCGCAGCCGGAAAGCCTCGCAGCCCGGCGCAGCCAGCTCGACAGCCTGGGACTCGACGATCCGGGCGAGGGTACCGTGCCGGTCGGCCGACGCGAGCAGCTGCCCTATCGGTCGAGCGGCGCGGGCGCGGCCGTCGGCGGCAGCGCGGCGTTGTCCGCGGTATGGGACGCCTCGACGCGAGCCCTGGAAGCCGGAGCCCAGCGCGCGCTCCTGCGGCCGTGCGGGTCGTGCGGGCTGACGGTCTCGTCCACCGCCCGGTTCTGCCGCCGCTGCGGCGCTCCTCAGACGCTCAGCGCCTGATCATTCCTTCCCGCTGCCGCCCGAATCGGAGCCGGCGGCGGGGGTCCCGCCAGCGCCGCTCGAGCCCTCCTTCGCGGAGCCGCTTGAGCTGTCCTTCGCGGAGCCGCTTGAGCTGTCCTTCCCGGAGCCTCCCGTGCTCGCTCCAGAGGCCCCCGCCGATTCGCCTGTAGCCCTCGCCTTTGACGAGCGCGAATCGGTGACGTAGAAGCCGCTGCCGCGGAAGATGACCCCGGCCGGGTGCAGGACCCGTTGCATCGGTCCGCGACAGCGCTCGCAAACCTCCGGACCATCCTCGAGGATGGAGTGGATGATCTCGATCGTGTGCCCGCAGTCCCGGCAGCGGTAGTCATAGGTCGGCACGCGCCGGGATGATCGCAGGGGCGGAGATTCCGGGCAACGCCGCCGCATGACTGGGCGTCGCTGATCTGCCGGAGGTCAGGCTCCGGCTTTGAGGAGCGAGGCGAACGACCAGCGGCGCCGATCGGGCTCCCCGACGGGGCTGGCCTCCTCGGTGCCGGCCACGATTCGCGCCAGGCGATGGATGTCGGCCGTGATCCGCTCCTTCGGGAAGCGGAGGACCAGCGGCTGTCCCTCGTTGGCGGCCATGACCGCGGTGGCTCCGGCCGAGATGATGGTCGCCAGGACCGGACGGCCGAGGGCACTCTCCATGTCCCGCATCTTGACGCCGTGGTTGGCGCGGTTGGCGACCACCCTGATCGTGTCGTCGATGCCCAGCTCGCGGGCCAGCTCGATGAACTGGGCGCTGTTGCGCAGGGGCCCAACCTCGGGCGTGACGGTGAGCAGAATTTCGTTGGCGATCGAGAGCATGGCCACGGTGCGGTCGTCGTACCCCGGGTGGGTGTCCACGATGATCAGCTCGTAGTGCTGGCGCGCCCAGCGGACCGCCGCAATCAGGAGATCGGGCCCGATGCGCTCCGCGTCAGCCGGCTCGAAGCCCCAGGTAAGGACGTCAAGCCCGCTGGGCTCGTGGTTGACGACCAGGGACTCGAAGGCGTCCTCCCAGTGCTCAGGCGGGCTGTCCGCGATGTCGGCCAGGCCACGGCTGGCAGGCACGTCGATGACCGCGGTCACGTTCCCCACGCCGGCGTCCGCATCCAGCAGCAGCACGCGCTGGCGGGTCTGGGTTCGCAGGGCCACGGCAAGGTTCACAGACACGGTGGTCTTGCCAACCCCGCCCTTGGGGGCGAAGACGGCGATCACGCGCGCGTCGGCCGGGTTGTGGGCGCCGATGACGGGCGTGTCCCGGTCCACGGTCGGGGCAGCTGCCGAGCCAGAGCGAATGAGCAGCGCCTGGAGCCGATAGACCAGCTGGTCGGGCAGGATGGGCTTGACGACGAACTCGTCGGTGACCTGCCACAGGTCATCCAGCTCCCCCGCCTCGTCCCCGAGCAGGATCAGAGAGGCGACCGCTGAGCCGTTGGTCAGGCGCCCGTGGATGCGACGGACGACGTCCGGCTCAAGGTCGGCATCGATGACGGCCATCTCGGGCGGGCGCTCTTCGGCGAACGCCACCTCGAGATCTTCCTCGCTACCGATGACATCGAAGCCGGCGCGTGCCAAGGCTCCGGCGATGGCGGCGACATCGTCGCGGGCTGCGACCAGGACTCGGGGTCGATCCAATCGGGTGCCCTTCGGTGGGGTTCGGGGCACCAGTGTCCCCGGCCGGATCGCGGGGGGACAATGGGACGAATGTACCGATGCCTACGCGGTTCCGTGGAGGCGCATCCCACACTTCGGGCAGTAGAACGCGCCGGTCCCGCGCGCATCGAAGCCACAGTGGACGCAGATCTCCCCCTCACCCTCGGCGCGGTGCTGCGGCAGCTCGGCGGTGCTCATCGCCAGGCCTGAGGCCATGACCTGCTGCTGGAGATTGCTAAGCAGGCGCTGGGCGTTGCGCTCGGTGTCGCCACGCTGACCCTTGCCGCCCCAGCCGACCACGGCGCGCACCACGAGCTCGCCGGTCAGGTCGTCGAAGTGGCTGGCCAGGCCGCCGGTGATGGCGTCGTAGGTGGGGTATCCGGCCGTGTCCGTCTCACCCAGGAGGAGGCCGGCGACGAGCGTGTCGATGGTCATGTCCACCGCCTCGGTCTGCTCGAGCACGTACAGGGCGTGGCGTGTGACAGGGCTTGCCTGGCGGCGGGCCACGATCCACTGCTCGAGCTCGGGAAGACGCTCGAAGGTCGGCGCCGCGGAGGCCAGCTCGAGAGGCAATGGCGCGACGACTTCCACGCCCTCGAGGGCCAGGGGCTCGACGATGCGCGGCAGGGTTCGCACGACCTCGGGCCCCGGGGCCAGCCGAATCGCGTCGCCGCTGCGCGCCAGGTAGGCCAGGGCCACCGAGTACTGGCGACCGCCGACCGGCGTGAACGCGGCCGCGGGCAGCGGTTCCGGTGCCGGATCTGGTTTGCCACGGCGCAAGAATCCCAAGCCAACTCCCCTGATGCGTCTGGGTCGGGGGCGATTCTACCCCGACCCCGTTCCCTCGCCGATCTGGCGCAGCCGCTCGTCGATCTCCGCCAGCCGCTGACGCTCGCGTTCCACGACGGCTGCCGGCGCCCGGGCCACGAAGTCCGGATCGGCCATCAGGGCCCGGAGCCGCGCCCGGTTGCGTCGCAGCTCGGCCACGCGCGCGTCGCTTCGGGCCGGGGCTGCATTGGCGGCGGCCTCCAACCAGATCGCGCCCAACGCGGTGGCGGCCCGGCCGGCGGTCGCGGCTGGCGCCTCCGGGTCCAGGATCTCGAGACGGACGCGGGCCAAGGGTTCGATGTACCGCCGGCCGGCGGCCGCCGCCTCTCCCGACGGCGCGTCGGTCGGAGCGAGGCGGAGCGGAAGGATCGTGCCCGCCGGAAGGCCGGCTTCGGTCCGCAGGTTGCGCGCCGCCCGGATCAGTTCGGCCAGCGCCGAGAACGAGGCCTCCGCCTCACGGTCGCGCCGCTCGGCCACGGGCCAGCTCGCGGTCAGCAGGAGGGGGCTGTCGGCGGCGCTCGGGCGTGCCGCTCCCAGCGCGGACCAGATCTCTTCGGTCACGAAGGGCATGATCGGATGCAGCAGTCGCAGGATGCGGGCCAGCACGTCAGCCCCGGTCGCCCACACCCGCGCCCTGGCCTCGGCCGTCGCCTCCGAGTCGCGGAGCTCGACCTTCGCCATCTCGAGGTACCAGTCGCAGTAGTCGCTCCAGGCGAAGTCGACCACCGCGGACGCGTAGCCGCCCAGGTCGTATCGGTCCAGTCGGCGCGTGGCCTCGTGGGTGGTGGCCGCCAGGCGTGACCGGATCCAGCGCTCGGCAAGCGACATGGCGTCGCCACGCTCGGGCGCCTGGTCCGCTCCGGTGGCCTCTGGCGGTTGGCTGCCCAGCACGTAGCGGGCCGCGTTCCACAGCTTGTTCGCGAAGTTTCGCGACCGCTCCAGCTTGGCCATGGTCATCCGCTGGTCATTGCCGGGGGACGTGCCCACGGTGAGTGCCAGGCGCACGGCATCGGCCCCCATCTCGTCGATGAGCTCGACCGGATCGGTCACGTTGCCCTTGGTCTTACTCATCTTCACGCCGCCCTGGGCCCGCACCAGGCCGTGCAGGTAGACGGTGTGGAACGGCTCGGCGTCGGTCAGGAACAGGCCGAGCATCATCATCCGCGCCACCCAGAAGAACAGGATGTCGTAGCCGGTCTCCATCACCGAGGTGGGGTAGAAGCGGCGCATGTCCGGCGTGTCGTCCGGCCAGCCCAGGGTGGAGAAGGGCCACAGCCCGCTGCTGAACCAGGTGTCGAAGATGTCGGTCTCCTGGGTCAGCTCGGATGCGGGCCGGTGGCACACGTCGCACGCGTCGGGGCCGTCGGGAGCGTCGCTGACCGTGATGTGGCCGTCGGGACAGAACCACGCCGGGATGCGATGGCCCCACCACAGCTGGCGGCCGACGGCCCAGTCCCGGATGTTCTCCATCCAGTGGGCGTACACCTTCTCGAATCGGCCCGGGATGATCCGGGTCCGCTCGTCGCGCACCGAGGCCAGGGCGCGGGCCGCCAGCGTCTCGGTCCGGATGAACCACTGGACCGACAGCCGCGGCTCGATCACCGTCCCGCAGCGGTCGCAGTGGCCCACCACCATGGCATGCGGCTGCTCGCCCTCCAGGTCGCCCAGGTCGGCCAGGCGGGCCACGATCTGGCGCCGCGCCTCGAACCGATCGAGGCCGGCGAACTCGCCGCCGGCCTCGTTGACCCGAGCCTCCTCATCGAGGATCGAGATCGGGGTGAGGCCGTGGCGCTTGCCGGTCGCGTAGTCGTCCGGGTCATGGGCAGGGGTGATCTTCACCGCACCCGTGCCCAGGGCGGGGTCCACCACCGGGTCGGCGATGATCGGCAGGTGGCGGCCCAGGAACGGCAGGATCGCCTCGCGGCCGACCAGTGACCGATAGCGGTCGTCGTCCGGGTGCACCGCGACCGCCACGTCGCCGAGCAGCGTCTCGGGACGGGTAGTCGCCACCGCCACCCACTGGTCCGGGTCCGGGGCGCCGTCCGGGCCGGCGAGGTGGTAGCGGATGGTCCACAGTGTGCCCATCTCGTCTCGATGCACGTTCTCGAGGTCGCTGATCGTGGTCCGGCAGCGCGGGCACCAGTTGACGAGCGCCTCTCCCCGGTAGACGAGCCCCGCGTCCCACAGTCGCTTGAACGCGACGCGCACCGCCCGCGCCGAGCCGGCGTCCATCGTGAACCGGTTTCGGGTCCAGTCCGCACTGGCTCCCAGGCGGCGGAGCTGCAGCGAGATGGCATCCCGCGTTTCGTCGATGAAGCGCCACATGCGCTCCAGGTACCGATCCCGACCCAGCGACTCGCGACTCTCCCCCTCCTCGGCCAGGATCTTGTCGAGCACGAACTGGGCGGCAATCCCAGCGTGATCCACGCCCGGCACCCACAGCGTGTCGTCACCCCGCATCCGGTGGTAGCGGATCATCAGGTCCTCGGCGGTGACGAACAGCGCATGGCCGGTATGCAGGGAGCCGGTCATGTTGGGTGGCGGCATAGTGATCACGAAGCGGGGCGCGCCGGGCGGCGGCTCCTCGGCCGGGGTGAACGCGCCGCTGGCGAGCCAGCGTTCGTAGATGCGCGGCTCGACCTCTCGCGGGCCATAGCGAGGCGGAAGCTCGGCTTGCTTACTCGCCATCGCGCCCTCCAACAAACAACCCGCTCGTCGAAGGACGAGCGGGCCCGTGGTACCACCTTCGTGCGGCGACATCGGCTCCGAAGCCGATTTCACCCTTGCGTCCGCGCTACCGGGCGGATCCCGATCGGCTCCCGCGCGACCTTCGCCCGTGCGCACCGCGGAGGGCTCTCAGCCGGGACCCACCGTCTCTGTCGGCCGCTGGAGGGCTACTCCTCGCGATCAACGCCGTGCTTGGAGTCTATCACTCGGCCTGCGCCAGACCACGGGTTGTGCCGGACCCCCGGCGGGCGGGTCAGCGGCGCTTGCCGGCGCTCAGGTGCAGGATGCCGTCGTCGCCGCGCTGGACGGACGCACCCGGATGAGCCGCACTCACCAGTTTGGCGAGATCCACGTCGGCTCGATGCGTCACGCTGTACATGAACTCGCCACCCGTCCCCAGGCTGAGCCGCACGTTCGTCACCCCATCGGCCTTCTCGAGCGCCGACTTGAAGGAGGTGACGGCACCGAAGCTGCCGAGCCCCACCGCGGCAACCATGGTGTTGGTGTCGGTCGTAACGGGCTCCACGGGGAGCCCTGTCGGCTTCGCGGGGGGAGCGCTGGTCTGGGCCTCCGCGGCCTTCACCGGGGCGGGAGGGGGCGCCTCTGCCACCTCGGTCTGCGAAGCGCCCTCGGGCTCGGCGGCCGTCATCGGCTCCGCCTCGGGCCCAGTGCCATTGGTCGGCATGCCATCGCCATCACCCAGCTCGCCCTCGCCGTCGCGGTCGATGCCCAGGCTGCGGAGCTGCTCGCCGTGGTCGGTGTCCATCATCGGCTGTTCCGACCCGGCTGCCCCGGCGTCAGATCCGGGCTCGCCGTCGCCCTGCGGCAGGCGCGGCATGCGGCGTGCGGCCGCGATGAAGGTATCCGGGTCACGGATCTCGCCCAGCTGGGAGAAGAACAGGGCCAGCTCGCCCTCGTACTGTTCGACCTGGGCCTCGAGGGCCGCGATCTCCTCGGCGGACCGCCGGTCGTGGTCGTCCAGCTGCTCGGTGAGCTGGGCACGTCGCTGCTCGATCTTGCGCTGCGTCTCGGCCTCGATCCGCATGATCTCGGCCCGCGACCAGTCACCGATCCCGGTGGTGTCCTGCTCAGCTCGGGTTCGGAGCTCCTCGGCTCGAGTGGCGGCGGCCGCTCGCATGTTCGCGATCTTGGCCGCGACCGCGGCCCGCGCGTCGGCCAGGGAGGTCTCCCGCGCGTCGTCGGCCACGCGACGCATGGCAGCCGTCAGCGAATCGAGGAACTGGTCCTTGGGCTCAACCGGACGGGCAGGGTCCGAGGCGGTGGCTGCTCCGGAACGACCCGATTCGGCAGGTTGTGACATGTTCGTTTCCGCTCGCTGCTCATTGAAGTCACCGGCCATCCAGCAGGAGCCGGCCGAACAACACCTGAACGCATCCTAGTCCCCCAGCCCGGACATTCCCGCCCGCCCGGTCGTACCGTGAGGGCCGAACGGTGGTACCACCGCGCCGGCGCGTCGGTCAGGCGGACTCCTCGCGCGCCGCGTCCTCGCGGGCTCGACCCCCGCGCCGGCGCGGACCGGAGTCATCGGTCTCGGTGACGAGCATCGGCGGCCGACCCCGCTCGATCGTATCGGCGGTAATGACGACCTTGGTCACATCGGTCCGCTCGGGGATGTCGTACATGACCTCGAGGAGCGCTTCCTCGACGATGGTGCGCAGGGCCCGCGCTCCCGTCTTGCGCTCGGTCGCGAGTCGGGCGGTGGCCTCCAGCGCGTCGTCGGTGAAGACGAGCTCCACCCGGTCCAGGGACAGGAACTTCGCGAACTGGCGGACGACCGCGTTCTTCGGCTCGGTCAGGACCTTGACCAGGTCGTCGCGCGACAGGGCCGCCAGGCTGACCACCACCGGCATGCGGCCCACGAACTCGGGAATGAGCCCGTAGCGGAGCAGGTCGTCCGGCATGAGCTGATCCAACAGCACGCGCCGCTGCTCGGGGTCACGCTGGGCCTCGGAACCGAAGCCGATCCCCCGCCGACCAACCCGCTCCTCGACGATCCGCTCCAGCCCCTCGAAGGCACCGCCGCAGATGAACAGGATGTTCGTGGTGTCGATCTGAATGAAGTCCTGGTGCGGGTGCTTCCGACCGCCCTGAGGCGGGACGTTGGCCACGGTCCCCTCGAGGATCTTCAGCAGGGCCTGCTGGACGCCCTCGCCCGACACGTCGCGGGTGATTGACGGGTTGTCCGTCTTGCGCGCGATCTTGTCGATCTCGTCGACGTACACGATGCCGCGCTGGGCGCGCTGGACGTCGAAGTCCGCGGCCTGGATGAGGCGGAGCAGGATGTTCTCGACGTCCTCGCCGACGTAGCCGGCTTCGGTCAGGCTGGTGGCGTCCGCGATGCAGAACGGGACGTCCAGGACGCGGGCCAGGGTCTGGGCCAGAAGGGTCTTCCCCGAGCCGGTGGGGCCCACCAGCAGGACGTTGCTCTTGCCCAGCTCCACGTCGTCGACCGCCGACCCGGCGTTGACGCGCTTGTAGTGGTTGTAGACCGCCACCGACAGGACCTTCTTGGCCGCGTCCTGGCTGATGACGTACTGGTCCAGCGCTTCCTTGATCTTGCGCGGGCTGGGCAGAGGCGGCGGTGGCGTCCGGGACGCGCGGGGCGCCTCGGCCATCTCCTCGTCGATGATCTCCTGGCACAGGTTGATGCACTCATCGCAGATGTACACGCCCTGCCCGGCGATGAGCTTACGGACCTGCTCCTGGCTCTTCCCGCAGAACGAGCAGCGGTACGGAGCCTTCGCCTTGGTGGTCATCGCCGGCCGAGGATATCACGGGGTCGTGCACGTTCCGGAATGGACCGATGGTCGGGGGCCACATCCGCCCCAGGGCCGCACAGGGCCTAGAGCGCGGGGACCTGCGCCACCTACTTCTTGGGCTTGGCCTCCGCCGCGACGGGTTCCTTGGCGCTGGGCACGCTGCCCCCAGCGGCCTGCTTGAGGCTGATCAGCGACTCCCCGGTGGGCTCGAACACCGCGTCGATGACCCCATACGCCTTGGCTTCCTCGGCGCTCATGAAGTAGTCGCGATCCGCATCCTTCTTCACCTTCTCGAACTCCTGGCCCGAGTGCTGCGCCAGGATCCGCATCAGGCGATCGGTCAGGTGCAGCATCTCCTTGACCTGGATCTCGACGTCCGGCGTGTTGCCCCGGAAGCCGCCCGAGCCCTGGTGCAGCATGATCCGGGAGTTCGGCAGCGCGTAGCGCTTGCCCTTGGTCCCGGCCGCCAGCAGCACGGCTCCCATGCTGGCCGCCTGACCGATGCAGATGGTGCTGACCGGGGCCTTGAGGTACTGCATCGTGTCGTAGATGGCCAGCCCGCTGGTCACGATCCCGCCCGGGGAGTTGATGTACAGCATGATGTCCTTCTCCTGGTCCTCGCTCTCGAGGAACAGGAGCTGGGCGATGACCAGGTTGGCGACGTGGTCCTCAATCGGCTCCCCCAGGAAGATGATCCGCTCCTTCAGCAGCCGCGAATAGATGTCGAAGGCCCGCTCTCCGCGAGCGCTGCTCTCGATGACCATCGGGACGAGCATGCTGTTCACTCCGCGCGTGGTTCGGTTGGTGCTTCTTCCGGGTCGGTTGGTGCTTCGTCGGGGGCCGCGGGTGGCGCGGCCCGGTTGATCAGGCTGTCCACGAGTTTACGGTTCCGCAGCGTCATGCGCAGATAGGACCGACCGCGACGGGACCCGAGGTACTCACGGATGCGGGGCTGGTCGGGATATCGAGCCAGTTGGGATTCAACCTCGGCGTCGACTTCCGCGTCTGAGGCGTCGATCCCCTCCTGCTCAGCGATGGCGGACAGAACGAGGAGGGTCTTCACCCGGCGGCCGGCCGGCTCGCGGAGCTCGGCCATGAGCTCTTCGGGCGTCTGGCGAGCGAGCTCGAGGTAGCGATCGATCCCGATCCGCTGCTCGGCGAGCCGGGCCCGCAGCTCGTCGCGCATGATCTCGACTTCGTTGGCGATCATGACCTCGGGCACCTCGACCGTGGCATTCGACGTGGCGAAGTCGATGATCCGATCGCCGAACTGGTGCCGGGCCTCGGCATCGGCTCGTCGCTCGAGCGCATCGCGGACCTCGGCGCGCAGCTGGTCCAGGGTCTGGCCCTCGCTCACCGAGGCCGCGAACGCCTCGTCCAACGGGGGGAGGATCCGCTCCCGGAGGTCAAGCAGGGTGACACTGAAATGGGCCGTGCGGCCGGCGAGGGTCTCGACTCGATAGTCAGCGGGGAAGGCCAGTTCGAATTCGCGGGTCTCCTCGATGCGCTGACCGATGAGGTGGTCCTCCCAGCCGGGGATCATTCGCTCCTCCCCCAGGACCAGGGGCAGCCGCTCGGCCGATCCGCCGTCGAACGGCTCGCCGTCGATGGTGCCCCGGAACGAGACCGCCACCAGGTCGCCCTTCGCGGCGCCCCGGTCGTCCACCGGCCGCAGGGTGGCCTGCTGGTCGCGGAGCTCGGTCAGGACCGCCTCGACGTCCTCGTCGCTGACCGGGGGCACCTCGAGGCTGAACGGGTAGTCGGTGTACGCTCCGACACTCACCGTGGGTCGGACGGCCACCACCGCCGCAAAGGTGGCCGGATTCCCCTCGCGCACCGTGGCGCTGTCGATCTCGACCTCCGGCTGATCGATGGGGATGAGATCGGTCTGGTCGATGGCGGCGTCGTAGCCCTCCCCGACCAGGTGCTCGACCGCCTCGGCCACCACCGCGTCCCTGCCCACGTAGCGCTCGATCACGTTGCGCGGCGCCTTGCCGGGCCGGAATCCGGGGACGCGCGTCCGCGCCGCCAGGTGGCGGTAGGCCGTCTCGAAATGACGCGAGACCTCGTCGGCAGGGACCTCGATTTCGAGGCGCACGCGCGAGCCCGGTTCGGGGCGTGTGGAGACGGAGATCATGCGAGTCGTGTCACGGGTGGGATGACCTTGTGATGAGTGGTGGGCGAGGCGAGATTCGAACTCGCACGTCTTGCGACACCAGCTCCTAAAGCTGGCGCGTCTGCCGTTCCGCCACTCGCCCGCGGTTTTGTGCTCACTAAGCGCGTATTACTCGATGATGGCCGCTTGCACAATGCATGAGACGCGTATAACCAGCGCGGTGTCTAGAACCACTCCCGCTCCGGCTACGACCGCAGTACGCTCCGCGCGTCACCCCAGGAGGTCCGATGCGCCAGCTCCGCCTCCACTGCTCCGAGTTCTAGGCGATGTCAGAAGCGATCGGTGCCAGCTCTGACTCCACTGGCTCCGAGCGGCACCTGTGGCGGAAGCCGGGACCGTGGCGTGTGGCCTATGCCGTCCCTTGGTTCGCCTTCGCCGGCCTCTACCTCTTGACGTTCGGTGAGGTGATGACGCCCCAGGACTTCGTCCAGGCCGTCCCCTTGGTCGTGGTCCCCGCCCTCTTTCCGGCCTTGGGCTTTCTACTGATCCGATCCAAGGGCTGGCTTTGGGTGGTAGCGCTCTTGGGCCTTCCCATCGCGGGCTACCTTTTTCTAGTCGTTAGTTTGGTTGATTTTTCGGTCTCGGGAGGTCCTCCGAGCAAGGTGAGTGAGGTGGGGATGTACGGGCTGTTTATCGCCCTACTGGTGGCCCTATTGGCATCCCTGATCGCTATTCCGGTCCTCTTGTACCTGATCGTAAGGAACGCCTTCCTCGCCCAACTTAGCCGGCGGAGCGTGGTCGAGGCCACGCTCGGGGACACCGCGGCCGAGCTTGACCGTCCGCTCGCGACCCGCCCAACCCAGAGGCCGCCCGAGGGCCCAATGCGATCGCTTCGCGACCTTCCGTGGGACAGCTCGCTGACCCTCAGTCGCACCAGAGCCTTCATGCACAAGCCAACCACAGCATGGGGCTGGCTGGCACTCCATTTCCTCCTGCCGGGCGACAATGAACTTCGGTTCGGCGCCGACCTCGTGGCCCGGCTCGATTTCTTCGGATTCGGCGAGGCCAGCGCACTGACTGCGGACGGCGGCTGGCAATTCGCGTGGCGGCGGGAGAGGAGTGTTGAGATCACACGATACGACGCGGGAACTGACGAAGCGCAATTCTCGATCGATTTGGTGGCGGCAATCATTCCCTCCGGGTCGAGCGGCGTGCTCCGGACCAGGGCGGGGGAGTACCTCTGGTACGGATATTGGTATAAAACGGATGCACCCGAGACGTCGAAGCGGTGCGTTACCTTCTCGCGTCAGGAGGTGACCATCTGGGTCCCACCGCAAGAACTCAGGGATTTGCCACTGCTCCTCTGTTTGGGGATGTTCCTGCACGAGTATCCTCGGCAGCCCGGGTTTGTGGGCACCTAGCCTTATGGACCGGGTACGTCGAGAGGTTGACGGCGGCGATCCGTCGCGGCGAGGGTCCCTGGGCGCACGAGGGTACCGTTCGGTATGAAACCTTCCCAGTCCGGCTCCGGCTCTCCCACCTTATTGATCCCGAGTAGACCGTCGAATAAGGCCGGCCGCGAACTCTCGTAGCCGGTCGAGCTGGCCCGTCGTGTCACTGTCTGCCTTGAGGGTCATGGGCGGCGACGTAGCCGAGATCGTAAGGGTAGTGAGCGGCTCGCTGGGGCGATCGACAGTCGCCGTGATACCAACGCCGTTGACTTCCGACCATGGCACAAGGGTCAATGTGACCGGATCGGCTCGCGGGCGCTGACCTGGCGGGATGAACGTGATGGTGATGTCGCATCGGGCGAGG
>JBIOTW010000082.1:0-11466 GCA_044866355.1 Candidatus Limnocylindria bacterium
CGTAATCGACCCTATGCGGCAGGTGCTTCGTCGCGAGGGCGGTTCGGAAAAGGTGGGAACACGTCGCGCGCTTCATATCTGCCGGGGCCATTTCAAAGCCTTCAAGGAGAATCCACTATTCGGGAAGCTCCAGGGAATGTATTGGTGGTCCCCTCAGGTCCGCGGGAAGACCGAAGGCGGCCGCGTCGTAAAGGCCTATCGAGTGAGGGCCGGCGAAAAAGGCGGCATCGAGGCCGAGGCGAGGGACCTCGTGCGGCCCCAAGCGTCGACCTATTCCACGCAGGCCCGCACGAAGGAGGTCGAGCTCTTCTCGGTCGACCGGGCAATTGGGTACCTTGGAGTCCGCTATCCCGGAGAGGAAATCGGGGTTATGGGGCACTCAAATCCGGGTTACGACGTTCGAGTCGGGCCGGCCGACGACCCCATTCGTTTCGTCGAGGTCAAGGGCACAACAACTGGCCGGCCCGTATTCTTCATGAGCGAGAATGAGAGGCAGTTCTCCGTCAAGCACGCAGACCGCTACACCATGCTTCTGCTTGCCGACATCGACCTCGACGCCGGTACCTTCGAGCTTCACCATCACGAAGGGGCGATCGATGACCGGTTCTCGCTCGCTCCCGTTCAGTGGCGCGGTTCTTTCCCCGAGTAACCATCCCGCGGCGCGATTGCCCTCGCCTAAGGGTAGACCTCCGGATCGGTAGGCCAGTCCATAAGCACTTGACTTTCGTGAGTTGGGGTATTGACTTTCGAGACTTTGGGCAGTACTTTCCGCTCAACACTAGTACTTCCGTACTGGTGCACAGACTCTCCGGGACGCATCGATCCGCGCGCTGAACATGGGCACTTAGGCGCGCGGGGAGCGAGTAGTGCAACCGACCATCCAACCGGATAGGTCGGTTTTGTTCAGAAGAGGGCACCTTCTGATGAGGGAATTCACTAAGGGCTGGTAGCAGCCCCAGGGGAAGTCAGCAATGCGCATAGCCCATTGGCGAATTCGCGCGGTGCTGTCGGCCCTCGGGGGCCTAGCAGCTCTCGCTCTGGCGGCAGGCGCTGGACTTCGCGGGCTGTAGCCCGTACGGCGGTAGACGGTCAAAACCCACCCTGATAGGGTGGGAAACCGTATGACCGCGAGCGTCCGGCGCCTCGTCGTCTTCTCCGTTGCCGTTGCGGCCGTACTGGCTGCAGCGGCTATTCTGCTGTTCCCCATTCGAGCCGCGAGTGGGGGCACGGTCGGGATCTTGTATTGGATAGCCCTGACCCTAATAAGCAGCGCCATGCCAGTACGTCTGCCGCAGGGAACAGTGGCATCCGTGAGCGCGGCTCCCATCCTTGCCTCGATCGTCCTTGGCGGCCCAGCGTCCGCGGTCTTCGTGGCCGGCATCGGAGCAACTGATCCCAGAGAAATGCGCGGAGAAGTCCCTTGGTACGGGACCGTCTACAACCACGCATCCATCATTTCGACGGCCGCGGCTTCCGCCATCGTCTATGAGGCAGCTCTCCGTGCCATCCCCGCGGGCGGCGGAGCCGAGAACGCGCTACTCGCGTTTGTCGCACTTCTTACCGCGAGCGGAGTGGCCTTCGCGGTCAACTGGACCTTCTCTTCCCTTGCAGTGGCCGCGAGGACTGGTGTTTCGTTGAGGACTGTTTGGGCCCGCGATCTTCAAGGAATCGCTGTCCAGTTGATTGGCCTTGCGCCGGTGGCGTGGTTGATGGCGCAGGTCTTCCTGCTGCCAAACGGCGTGGGCTGGTGGGCGACGGCGCTGTTCGTGATCCCGCTGTTCACGACGCGCCTTGCGTATCACCGGTATGTCGAGACCCGGGAGCTGTTCGAGCAGACGATTGGGGCTCTGGCCAACGCGGTCGACGCGCGGGACCGGTACACCCGCGGTCATTCGAACCGGGTGAGCCACATCACCGAGGCCATGTGCCGGGTCATGCAGCTGCCGGAGAACGAGATCGAGAAGATCAAGTGGGCCGGGCTCCTGCATGACGTGGGCAAGATCGGGATTCGCGACAACATCCTCCTCAAGCCGGGGCCGCTGAACCGCGAGGAGCGGATCCTGATGAACCAGCACCCGACCATCGGGGCCGAGATCGTGGCGCCCGCCCGCTCGCTGGCGCCCGAGGCGCCGCTGATCCGCGCCCACCACGAGTGGGTGAACGGGTCCGGCTATCCCGATGGGCTGGAGTACGCCGACATCCCGCTCGGCGCCCGGATCATGACCATCGCCGATGCCTACGAGGCCATGACCAGCTCGCGTCCGTACCGGCTCACCGCCCTGACCCACGAGCAGGCGGTGGCGGAGCTGGAGAAGTTCTCCGGGCTCCAATTCGATCCGGAGATCGTGCCGATCCTGCTGGGCCTGGACCGGAGCATCCTGGACCGCCCGCCGGAGCGGCCCGACGAGCTGCCCACCATGCTGCAGCACGAGGACGACGTGGTGGTCGAGGAGCCCTCCGCCGAGGGGCACGCCAAGCCGGCCCAGCTGACCGATTCGAGCCAGCCGCTTCCGCCGACGGCACCGCCCGCGCCGCCCGAACCCGAAGGGAGCACGCCCCCGAGGCCGGCACTCGCCTCGGAAGATGCTCCTTAGCTCCATCCTGCTGGGCCTCGTCATCGGGGCCCTGGCCGGAGGACGCCTCCCCCGCCTGGCCGACCTGCGCCTGCACTGGGTAGGGCTGCTGGCCGTGGCCCTGGCAGTCCGGCTCGCGGCCGGGCTCATGGTCACCTCCGACGTGGCGCCCGAGCTGGCCGGGGCGTGGGGGCTGCCGCTCACCTACGGGCTGATCGTGGCCTGGCTGTACCGCAACTGGACCGTGCCCGGGCTCCAGGTGGCGGCCATCGGGGTCAGCCTGAACATCCTGGCCGCGGTCCTGCACGGCGGCAAGATGCCGGTCTGGGACGGGGCCCTGGTGGCGGCCGGGCTGTCTGCCCAAGACCTGGTGGGCGACCCCTTCCACATCCTCCTCACCGCGCGGACCGCGGCCGACTTCATAGGTCAGGGCGGGATGTTCGGCGACGTGGTGCCCATCCCGATCCCGTTCCTGCGGGACGTGGTCAGCGTGGGGGACGTGCTGCTGTGGGTGGGCATCGTGTGGGCCATCGTGGCGGCCATGACCCGGGTCACGCCCGTCCGCCGGGCGGTGGCCCTGGGCACGTCCCCGATTCGGCGCACGGCGGCCAGCGAGCTCCAGCTGGGCCAGGCCTATGCCACCGCGGTGGCGGCGGAGGCCGAGACGGCAGCCGCCGGCGTGGCGCTCGTCGAGGAGCGGCGGGGCCTGGCCGCCTACCTGCGCCTGGCCGCCAACCGCAACTACGCCCTGCTGTGGACCAGCCAGCTCATCAGCCTGCTGGGGGATCGGGTCCACTACATGGCCCTGGGCTTCCTGGTGGCGACGCGGGGCACGCCCCTGGACGTGGGGCTGACGTTTGCCGCCACCGCGATCCCAAACGTGTTCTTCGGCCCGTGGGCCGGCGCCCTGGCGGACCGATGGGACCGGCGCCGGACGATGATCGTCTCCGACCTGGTCCGCGCGGTATTGGTCCTGGCCGTGCCGTTCGTGATCGAGATCCACATCTCGCTGGTGTACGTGGTCGCCTTCCTGGTCGCGAGCATCAGCCTCTTCTTCCAGCCAGCCAAGAACGCGCTGGTGCCCCAGATCGTGGACCGCGAGGACCTGGTCCCCGCCAACAGCGCCACCAGCGTGACCGAGACCCTGGCCGACCTGGTCGGCCTGCCGGCGGCCGGGCTGCTGGTCGCGTTCCTGGCGCCGGTCATCTACGTCGCGTTCATCCTCGACTCGGTCTCGTACCTGGCATCTGCGGCGTTCCTGGCCTTCATGCGGGTGGCTCGCTCCGAACGCGCGGCCGGCGCGTTCGGCATCGGTCAGCTGTGGTCAGACGTCCGCGAGGGTGTCAGCTTCCTGGTCCACCAGGCGGAGCTGCGCGCCAACACCGTGATCAGCACCGTGGCCCAGATTGCGGTGGGGACCGAGGTCGTCTGCTCGCTACTCTACGCCCAGACCATCCTGGACCAGTCCCAGGTCCGCTTCCCGGTGAACTACTCGCTCCTGATGGCCGCCATCGGCCTGGGCAGCATTGTGGGTGGGCTCGTGATCGGCGGGGTGGCCGGCAGCTTCCGCAAGGGACCGATGGCCATCGCGGGATTCGTGGGCCTGGGCGCCAGCTTCATCGCGGCCGGACTGGTGACCGATCCCCTGCTGGCGATTGGCTTCTTCTTCCTGGCCGGGGCCGCCAACATGGCGTTTGTCATCCCCAACATCACCCTGTTCCAGGAGCGGACCCCGCAGGCCCTGTTCGCGCGGGTGGTGACCTCGCGCCAGGCGCTGGTCTTCGGGGTCATGGCCGCGGCCATGGGCGTTTCGGGGTACCTGGCGGGGATCATCGGGGCGGACCGGGCGCTGATGGCCGGTGGCGCGGTCTCCGTGGTCGCCGGCCTGGGTGGCCTCCTGTGGCCCGCCATGCGGAACGCGGAATAGGTTTCGCCAAGGTCGAGGGAGGCGAGCGGACACCGCACGCGATGTGGTGGGAGGCACTCCAAGAGCCGGTCAAATAGTGCGGACAAAGCCCACTTGACCGATTGCTCGCGCCATATACTCGCGCGAGCGCGGCGCCTGTGCCAACCGACGCGACCGCCCCTTTGGGAGGGACCCACTTGGGCAGGTGGGTATTCCCGCGGCGACTCACCGTGACCGGAGTCACCGCGGCGCTTCTCTTCCAGGCAATCGCGGGCCCCACCACGGCGGGCACCGGCGGCGCCGCGCAGAACCGCCCTCCCCGGCCTCCGGTTGCCGCGCCCCGTCAGCCAGCCCGGGCCACAGCCGAACCACCGACGTTCGACATCATCACCGGCATGGGCATCCAACCGGTCCGCTGGAGCTTCAGCACCGGCATCAACGACGGGAACTTCCACGTCAACCTGGACGACAGCGGCCTGTACGGGTGGAGCTCGCGGTGGACGCCGACCTTCGGCTACACCGGGTCGCTGAACCCATCGATGGGGACCAGCAGCCCGCCAGGCCCCGGCGGCCACCTCCTGGCCAGTCCCGGTGACTCCTTCTATGTGAAGGCGGATCTGGGCCAGAGCGCCACCCGCTACGCCTACATCACGCTCCAGTTGGGCTACTTCAACGCCAGCAACGTGGTAATCAACTCCAGTGGCAACCCGGGAACATGGTGGCTCGAGGTCGGCAAGAGTTACGCCCGGGAGGGGACCTGGGCACCGGTCGGCGCGTTCATCGGGCCCGCGCCATCCAACGCCCATCACCTCCACCTGCGCGTCGCCTATAGCACCAGCCGGATCGACAATCTGGTCGTCGCCCGGGCTGTTCCCGGCTCCGCACTGTACGGCGCCTGTCGATATGGCCATGCCGCCTGCCCGGTCTACTACGAGGCGGAGCCCGTCAACACGGCCACGGGCAACTACACCACGCACGTCACTGACTTCTCGTTGCCCGGTCGCGGACTCGGCGTCTCGTTCGACCGGACCTACAACTCCGGACCGAGTGGCCCTCCGCCGAACCTCGTTCGCGTGCCCGCTGGCGGCACGGCCTCCTACTCGGCCAGCCGCCAGTACAGCGGCGACTACACCCCCGCCGACGCCGCCGACGGCATAACCGGCAACAGCAGTGCGACCGGGATGAGCTGGGCGGTCAACGGCTGGCTCTCGGGGGACTGGTGGCAGGCAACCTGGACCCAGCCCCAGGCCCTGACCAGGATCTCACTCTGCGACCGGCGTCTCGCGGGCTGGTACTTCGGGTCCGCGGGTCGCATCACCTTCAGCGATGGCTCCACGGTGAATTGGACCGGGCTCCCCGATGACTGCGGCGCCACCGGCGCCAACCCCCTCACGGTCAGCTTCCCGCGCAAGACCGGCATCACCTGGTTCCGGGTCATCGGCGATAGCGGTGGGGTCGGGAACGCCGGCCTGGCCGAGGTCGAGGCCTACGACGATGCCGCCCCGGCCCCCGAATCGGGCTGGTCATTCAGCTATTCCGCGCGGCTGGCGATCAACGCCGACGGCAGCCGGCGGTTCTACGCCGAAGACGGTGCCCAGTCCCTCTTCTGGCCCAATGGGGCCGGCGGCTACATCCGGCCCGCCGGCGCGCAGAGCACCCTGGCGCCGTGGGGCAGTGGCTACGAACTGACCCGTCGCGACCAGGTGCGCTACCGGTTCGACACGACGGGCACCCTGACCGCGATGCTGGACCGGAACGGGAACCAGCTGACCTTCACCTACACCGGCGGCCAGCTGACGACGATCACCGACACCGTCGGCCGCGCGATCACCCTGACCTACGATGGGAACGGTCGCCTGTCGACCGTGAATGGACCACCCTCCCGCTCCGTCTCGTATGGCTGGGACGCCAGTGGCCGCCTGACGACGGTCACCGACCTGCGCGGCAAGGTCACGACCTATACCTACGACACGTCCAACCGGCTGCTGACGATCGTCGATCCGAACGGCCACACGGTTGTCACCAACGAATATGGCGCCGGAGGCCGGATCAGCGCCCAGACCGACGCTCGTGGCAAACGCGGCACCTTCACCTGGAACCCGGACACCCAGACCTCGGTCTTCACCGACGCCCGGGGCGGGACGTGGAGCGACGTCTACAGCGGCAACGTCCTCCTGGGCCACACCGATCCACTTGGGCACACGACCGGCTACGCCTACGACGCCTCGTTCAACCGGATCGCGGTCAGCGACCCGCGGGGCTTTGTCACGACCTCCACCTACGACGGCAACGCGAACGTGCTGACCCGCACCGCACCGGCGCCGCTGTCCTACCTCGAGACCTGGACCTACACGACCAAGAACGACGTCTCCACCTACACCGACGGGCGGGGCAATCAGACGACATTCGGTTACGACCCTGCGGGAAACCTGACCTCGATTAGCGCCCCTTTGAGTTGGGTCACCCAGTTCGGGCGCGACACGGGTGGCACCGGGCTCCTGGTTAGCCTGACCGATCCGCGGGGCAAGCTCACCGCCTACGGCTACGACGCCCAGGCCAATCAGAACGCCATTACGGATCCGCTGGGCAAGGTCACGATGATGACCTACGACCCCGCGGGGCGCATGCTCACCATGGTCGATCCGCTGGGCAACGAGGTCGGCGCCAATCCGGCCGACTTCACCACGACCTTCACCTATGACGCCGCCGACCATCTGCTGACGGTGACCGACCCCCTCGGTGGCCTCACGACCTACGCCTACGACGACGCCGGCAACCAGCTCACTATCACCGATGCCAACAACCGGACCACGACGTTCGCGTATGACGCGGCAAACCACATGAGCTCGGTCACCGACGCACGCAACGGGGTGACCGCGTATGCCTACGACGACGTCGGCAACCTGGTCACCCGGACCGATGCCAACACCCACGTCACGACCTACGCCTATGACCTGGCCAAGCGGCTGACCAGCGTCACCGACCCGCTGAACCACGTCTGGTCGATGACCTACGACAACGCCGGCAACCTGCTCACCCGCACCGACGCCAACACCAAGACGACGACCTACGCCTACGACGCTCTCAATCGGCTGACGACGGTCACCTACGCCGATCCATCGACCCCGACGGTGACGTTTGGCTACGACGCGAACGGCAACCGGACCTCGATGACCGATGGGGCGGGCACCGAGACCACCACCTATGACGCGCTGAATCGCCCGACCGCGATTAGCCGCGGCTTGGACACCTTCGGCTATGGGTACGACGCCGCCGGCTACGTCACGAGCCGGACCTACCCGGGCCAGACGGCCCAGACCCTGACCTACGACGACGCCGGCCGGCTGGCCACCGCCAACGGGGCGAGCTACACCTACGACGCGGCCGGCAACCTGTTGACGGCGGCGCTCCCCAACGGGCTGACCGCCCGGTACGCCTACGACCGCGCCGGCCGGCTGCTCGAGGTCGCCCACACCACCGCCACCGACACCCTGTCGCGGTTCACCTACTCCCTGGACCCGGTGGGGAACCGGACGGCGATGACGACCCGCGAGGGCACCGTTACCTACCGCTACGACGAGCTCCATCGGCTGACCGAGGCCTGCTGGTCGCCGACCTCCTGTCCCGGTGGCCCGCCGGCCCCACCGCTGGCCTGCCTGACCTGCATCGGCGGGCTGCTGACCCGCCCCGCGGCCACGACCACCCCGCCGCCGGGTGAGACCTACCGGACCTATTCCTACGACCCGGTCGGCAACCGGCTGACCGAGGCGAGCAACGCCGGCACCACGACCTACGCCTACGATCTCGCCGATCGTCTCACCACCGTTACCCCACCTGGTGGAGGGCCGATCAGCTACAGCTTCGACAACAATGGCAACCAGACCGCCGCGGGCCCGACGACATACACGTACGACTACGCCGACCGGCTGAAGACCACGACGGTCGGCGTGACGACGGAGACGTACACCTACGCCGGGGACGGCGTGCGCTTGACGGCCTCGACCGGTGCGGCGCCGAACCAGACGACGAAGTCGGTATGGGACCGCAACTTCGGGCTCCCGCAATTGGTCATCGAGCGCGACGGGGCCGACACCGTGCTGCGTTCGTACCGGTACGGATTGGATCTGGTCAACCAGTCGGCCGGCGGGAACACTTACGACTACCACCATGACGGATTGGGCTCGGTCGTCGATGTGACTGGCAGCACGGGGACCTCGCTGGCCTGGAACGAGTTCTACCCGTATGGGCTTGTGCGGACGGCAGGAGTCGGGGCCGGTGCGCCGACCAACCCCTTCAACTTCACCGGCGAGCAGCTCGACGGACTAACCGGGCTGTACCACCTGCGGGCGCGGCAATACGACGCAAGCATCGGACGATTCCTCTCGACCGACCCAGTCGCGCCGCTGGTGACAGATCCGTATGTGGCGAGCTACATCTATGGGCGAGTTAGTCCGACGAATTGGACCGATCCAAGTGGCGAGACGCCCGCCCTAGCAGCCGCGTTCGTGGCGGCGGCTGCCGGTATCACGTGCGCGGCTGTTTGCGTGGCCGTGATCGTCGGTGCTGTCGTCGTCACGGCTGTCGTCGCTGCTGTGTACGTAGCGGAGGAACTCGGCGTACTCGATCAGGCCAAGCCCAAGTACCCAGAGTCTGAGCCCATCTGGGACCCACGACAAGATTGGGTCAGGATCAAGGCCCACAACGATCACGTAGCGAGCATGGGGCCGTTCCAACCGGGTAAGGGCAACTTCTCCGGTGGTGGGAGATGGTGCCCGGAGAGACCGGGGCTCTGCACGGCGGCGAGGCTAGCCGCCCTGCTTGGCGCAGGCATGATCGTGTGGATGGCCCTCGAAGGCCGCGGTTCCATCACGGACATTCCCTACGAGCGGCAAGGTGGAAACGATTCGGGGAAGTAGGGACGCGGCATGAATCCAGTCCTACTTGTCGCTCTGGCGGCATTAGCGGTGGCCGCGGCCTGGTTTGTCCTTCGTGGGGATTGGCTCGTCAAGACATGGCGATCGGCCGTGCTCGTAACAGCTTCCGTCGCAGCACTTCCCATCCTCGGGATCTTCTTCCAGCCGCCGGTGTTGTTCGTCCTCTGGATCGCGATTGCGGCACTCCTGTGGACGCCGTTAATTCTCCGGTTCGGCTGGGTAATGTCCCTAGGCCCTCCAGACGGTCCACTCGCTAAGCAGGTGGACGCATTGCAGGCCGCCGTGGCCAGAGCCAGTCGAGACTTCAGGGCAGGGAGGATTGATGGGCAAACACTCGCATCCCGCGTCGGATCTATTCGCGAGCAGGCCGCAGGCATTGTTAGCCCGGACCCTGAGTGGCGAGCATTCCTTAAGGCCTGGATCGCCGAACTCGCGACGTCCGAGCAAATGGCGCGGAACCCCGGCGATTCAAGCCTGTCCATCGATGACGCTCGTGCTCTCCGTGCCGAAGCCCATCGAAGATTTGCGGAACTCGTGAATCGTCGCGCCTCGTTCTGGCGCTGACCGCCAATCGCTTGGCCTATGAGTTGTTCGCTCGCCCCCGATCCGGCCGCTCCCTGACGGCAACTTCGGCTCGGTCTAACTACTACCCCTCCAAACGCCTGACAGGGCAATTTTCGAGCCCGTAGACTCGGCTGCTCGAGCGGCAACTTCGCCGGCCTTCAACTACGCGGGGCGCCGGTTACCCGTCATGAGGGTCGGCCAGGGGCGCGAAGGCGGCCGCTCGACCCTGACCCTGATCTCGGATCGGGCTGGCCGGCAGCGGCAACTTCGGACGGCTCTAACTACTACCCCCCAAGAACCTGACATGGTCGAACGGGACCTATAGACTCCAACCCGCTCAGCCGCGCGGCATCTCGCGATGGCATTAGCCGAGACCATGGCAGTCCGGGCGGAACCTCCAACGACACGCGGGATACGCTAGGCTTCCCGGCCGATGAGCGCGGAGCCGACGTTGGCCAGTTGGGGTGAGTTCGCCCGCCAGGAGCCGGAGATGGCCGCCATGGGCCGGCGCCTGCTCTATCAGCGCGGCGACGGGGAAGGCTTCCTCTCGACCGTCGCCGGCGACGGGTTGCCGCGCACGCATCCGATCAACGTGGGCGTGGTTGGGGATCGGCTGGTGGCTTTCGTACAGGACTTCTCTGCCAAGGCGAAGGACCTTGCGGCCGACGGGCGGTACGCGCTGCATGCGCACCAGGAGACGTCGGCGCCGCACGAGTTCCTGGTGCGTGGACGGGCGCAGCTCATCGACGACGAGGCGCTGCGCGGGGAGATTGCGAAGGACTGGTTCTTCACCGTCCGCGACGACTACCCGCTCTACGAGCTGCTGATCGAGCACGTCGTGCTCGGCGAGCGGGAAAGCGCGGATGCGTGGCCGCCGGTGTATCGGTCCTGGCGGAGCCGATGAAACATACGTATCTAGTGCTTTTGCGGGGGATCAACGTCGGCGGCAAGAACAGAGTGCCGATGGCCGGATTGAAACAATGTTTGGAAGCACTGGGGTTCTCCAGGGTCTCGACGTACATCGCCAGCGGCAACGTCTTCTTGGAATCGGACAAGGGTATTGATGTGACTCGAGACCTGGTTGAAGAGGCTCTACCAACGTGCTTCACACTGGACGTCGACATCGTCAAGGTGCTGGTGCTGTCCCGCACGCAGCTCCAAGCAGTCATCGACAACAGACCTGAGGGGTTTGGGGACCAGCCAGCGAAATATCACAGCGACGCGATCTTCTTGATGGGGATCGACGCTGCCCAGGCCATGTCCGTATTCGATCCGCGTGAGGAGGTCGACAGAGTGTGGCCCGGAAGAGGCGTGGTCTACTCACAACGTCTCAGCGCTGAGCGTACCAAGAGCCGCCTCAGCAAGATCGTCGGCACACCACAGTACAAGTCCATGACCATTCGGAGCTGGCACACGACAACGGACTTGCTGGATATGTTTGACGCGAGGTTCTCCGACCGATGAGCGCGGAACAGCCTGGTTATCGCGG
>JBIOTW010000083.1:0-3325 GCA_044866355.1 Candidatus Limnocylindria bacterium
CGCCACCGAGATGAACCGCCAGACCGGCACCCTGTTCCCGGCCCGGCTGACGCTGGTGTTCGAGAAGAAGGCCGACCTGCGATACGGCGAGAACCCCCAGCAGCAGGGCGCCTTCTACGCCGATGACGACGACCTGGGCGCCGTCCTGAGCCGCGCCCGCCAGATCGCCGGCAAGGACCTGTCATTCAACAACCTGCTGGACCTGGATGCCGCCTGGCGGATCGCATCCGACTTCAAGACCCCGACGGTGACCATCGTCAAGCACGGGAATCCCACCGGGCTCGCCTCGGTCGTCGACCTGTCCGAGGCGTTCCGCCTGGCCCTGGAGGGCGACAGCGTGGCGTCCTACGGCGGCATCATCGGTGCCAATCGGATCGTCGACGAGCCCACCGCCAGGGCCATCGCGCCCGGCTTCTTCGAGGCCATCGTGGCCCCCGGCTATACCCCGGAAGCCCTCAAGATCCTGGGTGCCAAGGAGGGGTTCGAGATCGTGGAGGTGCCGTCCGCGGAGGACGGCGGCAATCCGCAGGGCGGGGATCTGGATCTCAAGCGCATCGGCGGCGGTCTCCTGGTCCAGACCGACGACTCGGTGGAGGAGGACCGCGACGAGCTGCAGGTCGTCACCCAGCGCCACCCGACCCTCGAGGAGCTGACCGACCTGCTGTTCGCGTGGCGGGTGGTGCGCCACGTCCGCAGCAACGCGGTGGTCCTCACCAAGCGCCACGTCATGATCGGGATGGGGGCTGGGCAGCCGTCACGCGTGGTGAGCGTCGAGATCGCGCTCCGCAAGGCCGGCGAGCGCGCCCCCCTGAGCGTGATGGCCTCCGACGCCTACTTCCCGTTCCCGGACGGGATCCAGATCGCGGCCCAGGCCGGCGTCACCGCCATCATCCAGCCCGGGGGCAGCGTGCGGGACGAGATGGCCATCGAGGTCGCCGACCGTCACCATATGGCCATGGTCTTCACCGGCCGCCGGCACTTCCGCCACTGACCGATACCCATTGACCGATACCGATTGACCGAAACGGAACGACCGATGGGCACCAAGCGGCACAAGCTGATCACCGATGAGGCGATGGCCGCCACCGAGGCAGCGGCCCTGGCCGCCGCCCGCCAGATGGGCCGTGGCGACCGCAATGGCGCGGACAAGGCCGCGGTCGAGGCCATGCGAGTCGCCATGGACGCCGCGGACCTGAGCGGCACGATCGTCATCGGCGAGGGCGAGCGCGACGAGGCGCCGATGCTCTACATCGGCGAGAAGGTGGGCAACCCCGAAGCGGCGGTCATGATCGACATCGCGGTCGATCCCCTGGAAGGCACCAACCTGGTGGCCAACGGCGCGCCGAACAGCATCACCGTCCTGGCCGCCTCGGAGCCCGGCGGGCTGATGCACGCGCCGGACACGTACCTGCGCAAGCTGATCGTGGGGCCCGGGGCCGCCGGCCACGTCAGCATCAACGACCCGGTGGACGCCACGATCCGGATCATCGCCGCGCGGCTGGGGCGGTCCGTGTCGGACATCACGGTCGTGGTCCTGGACCGACCGCGCCACGAAGGGCTGGTGGCCGAGCTCCGGGAAAGCGGCGCGCGGATCAAGCTCATCCCCGACGGGGACCTGACGGCCGGCATCTCCGCCGCGGTCTCGGGGACCGGGGTCCACGCCGTGATGGGCATCGGCGGCGCACCGGAGGGCGTGCTGACCGCGGCGGCCCTGAAGTGCCTGGGGGGAGAGATCCAGGCCCAGTTCGCGTGGCGCTCCGATGAAGAGAAGGAGCGTGGCCGCCAGATGGGCGTGGACGTGGACGACACCGACCGCGTGTACCACACCGATGACCTGGCCATCGGTGAGGACGTCGTCTTCTGCGCCACGGGCGTGACCGACGGGGAGCTGCTGCGCGGCGTCCGTTTCTTCGGCGGCGGCGCGCGGACCCACTCGCTCGTCATGAGCCGTGCGGAGGGCAAGGTCCGATTCGTGGACACTGTCCACATGTTCGACACCAACCAGCCCGCCAGGGTCCGCCTCTAGCCGGCTCCATCGAGCCCCGCGCCGAACCCATGTCCGATCTCAGCGACAAGCAACGCGCCCTGCTCCCCAAGCGGGCGTTCGCGTACATCGACTCCCGCGGGCGACGCCGGCTGCCGATCTTCGACGAGGCGCATGTCCGCTCCGCGCTGGGCCGGTTCAACCAGGTCCAGTTCGAGTCGGAGGCGGCGCGAGACGAGGCGCGGGCCCGAATCCTGAAGGCGGCCCGCAAGTTCGGCGTCCTGCCGGTGGGCTTCATCCAATCCCAGCTGCGGACCGAGCGCCGCCTGGGCCAGGCAGACCGGTTGGCCCGACGCGCCGAGAAGTGGCCCACCGGGGCGGTCACCTTCCTGATGACCGATATCGAGGGCTCCACGTCTCTCCTGGCCGAGCTCGAGGACCGCTACGCCAAGCTCCTCGCCGACGTGCGCCGTCTGCTGCGCGCACAGGTGCGTCGCGCGGGCGGCCACGAGGTGGAGATCCACGCTGACGAGCTGCTGGCTGCCTTCGCCCGGCCTCACTCCGCCGTCGAGGCAGCATTGGGCATCCAGCGCCGGATGCGCGACAAACAGTGGCCTGACGAGCGGAGGGTCCTGACCCGGATCGGCGTCCATCGCGGGCATCCGACGAGGACGGAAACCGGCTACATCGGTCTATCGGTCCATGCGGTGGCGCGCGTGTGCCAGGCCGCCCACGGCGGCCAGATCATCATCTCGAGATCGGTTCATGAGGCCATCGTGGAAGGGCTGACGGAGGAGATCGGCTTCCGCGACCTGGGACACCACAAGCTGCGGGGCTTCCCGCGACCAGACGTCCTGTACCAGGTCGAAGCCGTCGACCTGCCAACGGAGTTTCCGCCGCTGCGGACCTCGTTCTAGGCCGAACCCACCGGAACGAAGGCGACGCAGCACTGGCCGGCTCGAGGCTGGGCCCGGGCAACGAGCTCCGTGCCACCGATCGTCGTAACCAGGGCATCGAGAAGCGCCAGGTTCAGTCCGCAGGTCAGCTCGCGGTGCTCCGTGACCAGCGCGTGAAACGGGCAGTTGCGAAGACGGATCGAACCCGCAGCGCCTTCCATCGGTTCGTACCCGTTGGCAGCCAGGGCCTCGAGCAGGGCGGCCCGACCGCGCTGCGCGCCCTGGATCTGCGTTGCGAGCCGCTTCCCAACGTTGCGTGCAGCGTCGTGGACGGCTCGAACCGCCCTCGGCTCGTGGGCCTGATCCAGCCCTTCGGCCAGGATCTCCGCCGCCAGCTCGACGTGTCGCTCCCACCCCGTCGGTACGGCCTGGCGGCGGAGATCCT
>JBIOTW010000084.1:0-16713 GCA_044866355.1 Candidatus Limnocylindria bacterium
AGGATGGGACCCTGCGGGTCCTCGACCTCGCTGATCTGGCCGTGCGGGCCGAAGTACTTGCGTTCCAAGGCGGAAAAGTGACCGCGCTCTATGAATCGGATCATTCACGGCCGTACCCGTAGAACAGTAGGCCGGGTGCCGAGTCGCCTTGGGGGGCCGCCATGGTCCTGATCCTCTACGTCGCGGCGGCCTATGTGGCGTGGAGCATGGGCTGGTGGGCGATCTACACCTGGCGCATCCGCCGCCTGCAGCTCATCAACGAACGGTTCCACCGACTCGTGCAGGGCAAGTTCAATGACGAAGATCTTTACAAGTGGCTGGTCCAGCGCACGAATGAGTTTCACCGGCTGTTGAGCGACGCAGAGGTACCTGATGGCTCGCTCAGCTACGCGGAGCCTGTCGGCGGTGGATACGTCGCTACCGGAACCACTTCGGCCAAGCAGAACTGGTTGGCCAATCGCAGCGACACGGCCGGCTGGACCTACCGGGCGATCCAGCAGGCCATTGGCCACTACTCCGACCTGCGATGGCAGAGCCTCAACCCCCTCCATTGGCTCGCGATGCTACTCACCCTCCCGCAGCAGGTCATCAAGTGGGTGGGAGGCCCGGCTGACTCGACGCTCGGCCGCTTTCTGTCGGTCGTCTGGGCGATTCTCCTCGGCGTGGCAGCCCTCACTGGCTTCACTCTAAGGGACGTTTTGTTTCCGAACTGAGGCAGAGTGGTGATAGGGCTCTCCGATCGTGAGCTGGCCAGCCTCGCGTGGTTGGGGCTCGGGGTCCTGGCCGGACTGTTGTCCGCTCAGCTGCGTCGCTCGGCCCGCGAGGTCCTCGCGACACTGCTGAAGCCAGTCTTGCTGGTCCCTCTCGCCGTCTTCGGGCTCTACACCGCCGGTGTGGTAGCGCTCGCGTCGCTCACGCCAGCGTGGAACCCCGGCCTCCTGAAGGACACGGTGATTTGGTTCCTGACCGTCGGGGTCGTACTGATGTTCAGCGCGGTCGATGCGGCCAAAGAGGAGAGCTGGTTCCTGCGACGGGCGCAGGCCGCGATCGGTGTGACCGTCGTCCTTGAGTTCTACCTCAACTTCCACACCTTCGGCTTCTGGCCCGAGTTCGCGCTCCAGGGCTGGCTGCTCTTGCTCGTGCTCATCGATGGCGCGGCCCGTCTCGAGGCGATCCGAGGCGGGACCGAGCTTGTCGGCTGGCAGCGCAGCGCCAACCTGCTGCAGGGCTTCACTGGGCTTGTCCTCCTCGCCTACGTCGCCTGGTGGGCGATCACCAACTGGTCTGCAGTCGATTTGGCGCAGAGTGCGCGGGAGCTATTGCTTCCCGTTTGGCTGACCCTCTCCGGCTTGCCGTACCTGTTCGGTTGGGCGTGGTACATGACGTGGGACAGCGCGCGACGCCAGATGAGCCTCTTCGCCCCGGATGGCAGGGTTGGCCTTCGCGCCCGCTTGGCTGTCATCCTCGGCTACCACGTCCGGATCCGGGAAATGCGCCGCTTCGCGGGCGGCTGGGCCCGCCAGGTCGTCGAGGCTGCGACCCTGCGCGCCAAGCTCCGCGTCGTCCGCGAGCACCGCGCCCGGTTGCGGGCCGAGCAGGCTGCCGAGCGGAAGAAGGCCGAGGATCTGGTGCGCTACGCCGGCTATCGCGGCACCGACAGCGAGGGCCGGCAGCTGGATCGCCGCGAGCACGCCGCCACAATCCGCGCTCTCGAAACGCTGAGCAGCGCCCACATGGGCTGGTACCGAAACCCGCCTGAGGGCAGGTACAAAGCCAAGGTTGGGGAGTTCCTCTCGACCTTCGCCCGCGACCTTCCCGAGGACCATGGCATCACCATGGAGGTGCGCAAAGATGGTAGGGCTTGGTGCGCGTGGCGCCGCACTATCACCGGCTGGGTGTTCGGTATCGGCGCGGCAGGCCCACCGCCCGACCAGCGCTTCTACGAAGGCGAGGTGCCGCCGGTGGGCTACCCAGGCGCGAAGAGTAGTTGGGGCCACATCGCCTTCGAGCGTGGTCCGAACTGGGATCGGTAGAAACAGTCACCTTTGACCGGCTCAGCGCCAGACGCGCCACAACTCGGGACTGGGGATCGCGGCGGCCGCTCTCACGGCCCGCCTGAGGCAGATTCCCGAGGACCCCCCGGTGCCGGCGCGCGAAGACATGCAGTAATGGGGACATCGGAGGTGGCGCCGCGCGCAGTGGTTTAGCGCGCCCGCGCGGCCGCAATGGCCAATTGCCGCAGGCGGCTGGCTCGGGCAATCCGCTCTGCAAGATCAGCCGGCCGGAATCCGAGTTCGCGGTGCAGGATCCCTGCGATGAGGATCACCGCCAGCTGCGCCTGCAGCTTTACGAGGTTTCGCCGGGGCGCCATGGCCCGCCTGCGAGGATCTAGGTGGGTGCGGTAGTTCCGAGCGTCCCGAACCTCGCGCGCGAAACCATCGGCATCGCCGCCGACCATGAGTGCCGTCACCTCAGGCACCAGGCGGCAGAGTTCGACGAGCCGCCTGTAGAGCGACGGGTCGTTGCTGAGCCGTTCGTTGAGCCAGGCCAGATGCTGCTGATCAACACCTTGTCTCGCCTGCGCCATTCGCTCGCGGTGGACCCCATGCGGCGCATCCGTGCCGCCGATGCGCTGCCGGTGGTAGGCCTCGGCAGCCGAGACGGTCATCGTGAATCGGGTTTCGACGAACGACCGCGATGAGTTCAAGGTAGCGATGAATTGGTCGAGGATGTCCTCGAGCTCGACGACCGCATTAAACCAGCCGTGCATCACCGACTCGAACCGCGATGCAAGGTCGCCATACCACAGCAGCATCTGAGCCTGATTTAAGTCGCGCCGACTGTCACTGGGTCGGTCATTGGTCCAAACGACCTCGACTTCGCGTTCCTGCTTGATTGCCCATGGCCGCAGGTGGATCTCCTCGACCGCTACAGGCAGCTCGGTTGAGAGGGACACCAAGTAGCGCATCGGCTTCACGACTGTTGCGAGCCACCACTCCAGCGGTTGCTGGCGGTCTGTTGTCGCAACGATCGATGCTGCCTGCGTGAAGCGAGCGTCCCTCCGCAGATCGCCCGCTGCGCCAAAGTCGTGCCCAAATGTGAGAACTCCGAACGGCATCTTGGCCTTGACTGGACGGGGGGCAACGTAAGTCAGCACGCTGCGACGTAGGTGTCCCCCTCGGCTGAAACCAGTCTGTCGGTCGATGAGAGGAGGAGGCATCCAGCTGTCAAGGTAGGTCAGCCTCAAGTCGAGGCGGCGGAATCTTGCGGTCTCCTCGCGATCGAAGTGAGCGCCGACGTAGACCCGTGGCGCCGTGATGATCGTGTCGCCGGTGATCTCCGTGAACAGGTTCATCTGCCCGCCGGCCTCGACCGCTGCGACGAGTGTTACCTCCTTGCCGCTGGCGGTGATGCCGTGTATCGCGGGGTGCTCGACGACGACGATGCCGAGCCGTCGCTGGAGGTCGGACACAAGCCCTGCGACATGTAGCCGCGGCTGTTCTCCATCAGCCAGCCGAAGAAAGCCGCCCCATGTTTGGTCTGGGTTGCTGGGGAGCCACCATTGGCCCGCGAAGTCGCCCTCAAGCACAGGCGGATCGTGCCATGGTTCCCACTACGGGCAGAAGAGCTTGTCGGCGTTGGCGCCGGCAGGTGCTCCGTCAGCTCGGAGAGCTGCATCCATAGCCTTGCACGCATCGCAGGCCAGCCGCCAAGTATCGTGGTCGTATCTGCGGAGCTGGTTGCCAAGAAAGTTGTCGGCCTGCGGCGCGTGTCCCGCAGTGGCGAGTCGGAGCTCGGTCCAGCGCGCCTCGAGCGTGATCTCGACGGCGAGCAAGTCATAAGCCGAAGCGATCCGCCGCAGAAGCTCGAGATCCTCGATCCACCGGAGTTCGCCTGAAGACGAGAAGGACCGCCATAGGATGTCTGTGAGCCGGTCGAACGGTGGTTGATTGCGGTTCTGTCGCTGCGCCAATTGGTCGGGCACTCTGCCAAGCTCCTCGCGAAGCAGAGACAGGACCGCGACGCGGCGCTCTCGAGCTGCCTCAGCGAGGCGCTCAGCTTCCCGCTGCACGGCGGCTTGGTCGCGCTCCCGTTGACGACGCGCCTCTTCGGCCTCTTCACGGAGGCGAGCCTCATCGGCCTCAGCACGCTGGACCCGGTCTACGTAGAGAGCGACGAGGAAGCCGAGTCGCGCCCACGAACGTCGCCACGAGCGTGCGTACAAAGTCATCCGTGAGGCCGACGGCGGCTACAGCGACGCCGCTGGCCGCGATCAATCCCGCCGCGAGGAGCCAGGCGATTCGGACGGAGCGGTGCACGCTACGATCCTAGGACTCTGCCCGCCGACCCTGATCCCGTCCAGCCTCTTCATCAGGCCACGTATCTCGCGGCGTTAACCGCCTGGTCTGCCGCTTCGGCGATCTGGCGACTCGCACCACGAGGTGCGGCCCGGTCGCACGCCCTACAGCCATCCCCGGCGCTTGAAGATCACGAAGAGCAGGCCGCTGACCGCCAGCATGAGGCCGACTGATAGACCAAAACCCCAGGGCTCCCCCAGGCCCGGCATGTTCGCGAAGTTCATTCCGTAGACCGTCCCGATCAGGGTGGGCGCGAACAGAATGGCGGCCCAGGCACTGATGCGCTTGACCTGCTCGTTCTGGTCGTAGGTCGACTCCGACAGGGCCTTGAGCTCCTCGTTCTGGGCCTGGCTGACCAGGGTGGCGTTGACGGTCAGGATGTCACTCAGCATCTGGCGGAAGCCGTCCACCCGCTCGGCCACGATGGTGGCGTGGTCGGCCACGTCGCGCAGGTTGCGGCGCAGCTCCTCATCGGTCCCGTACTTGTCAAACCCCGCCTGGAGCCCGTTCAGCATGGCCAGCAGGGGGCGGACCGAGCGCTGAAAGTCGATCACCTCGCGGGACAGCTCGTAGATGCGGCGTGACACGCGCGGGTCGCCGCGGAAGACCTCGGTCTCGATCTCGTCGATGTCCTTCTGGAGCCCGGCCACCACCGGCGCGTAGCCATCCACCACGCTGTCCACGATGGCGTACAGGACCGCCTCGGGGCCCAGGCGCAGGAGGTCCGGATCGGCCTCCATCCGCTGGCGCACGGCGTGGAGGTCCGGGGTGGCGCTGTGGCGGACGGTGATGACGAAATCGGTACCGATGAAGACGTGGATCTCCCCGAACTCGACCTCCTCCGCGGCATCCAGGTAGGTGGCCGCCCGCAGGACCACGAACAGGATGTCGTCGTAGCGCTCGAGCTTGGGCCGCTGGTGGGCGACGATGGCGTCCTCCAGGGCCACCTCATGCAGCCCGAACTCATCGGCCACCTGGAAGAGCTGGCTGGCGCTGGGCCGATACAGACCGATCCAGGCCATGGTCCCCGGCGGCCCACCCTTCGCCGGCGGCCCACCCTTCGCCGCCCCGGTTTTCCTGGCGGCTCGCTTGGCGGCTTCCTCCCTCAGCCGATACGCCGTCTGCGCCACCGTGGCCGGACTCTCGGTCCGCTTCCCGCGCTGGTAGAGGGCGGCGTCCACGACGCTCTTCTCCACCGGGGCATCGACCGCATCGACGTGGAGGTCGGGCTCCATCTCGTGCTCGGGCACGATCTCCGCCGCCGGACGCGCCTGGCCGGGCGCACCCGAGGTCGCTCTCCTCGGTCGCCGCGTGGGCAGGCGAATCCCCCGCCGTCGTTGAGTCATGTGCCGCCGACCATACGCCGATCGGCCGCCGTACCAAGCGCCTCGGCGTCAGGCCCCGTCGGCGACGGCGGGCACGTCGAGCCCGAGGTGGTGGGCCAGGGCCCGTCGGACCTGCCGCCGCAGGGCGGGATCGGTCAGGTAGCCCACGACCGGAGCTCGGACCCGCCGCGCCGAGATGGTCCGAAGCTGGCTGCAGGTAATGACGCCGTCACGCGTCTGTCCAGCCTCTCCGGCCCGAATGGCAACGTCACCTGGGTATCGAGGATCGGCACGCGCCGCGGTGATGGGGCAGACCGTCAGCAACCCGGATCGATGGAACGGTTCGTAGGAGACGACCAGGGCGCGCCGGGTACCGGCTTGCTCGTGACCCTCAGTGGGATCGAGGTCGACGATGACGGTCGCCCACCGCAACCGACCCGTCAGGCGGGCTCGGGTGGCCACGTCTCGAGGTCGGCGGTCTGGAAGGCGGCTTCGAGATCCTGAGCCTCTGCCCGGAACGCTGGATCCGTCGCGGCCCGTTCCCAGGAGGCGGATTCCTCCCGCTCGACGACCTGGCGCTGGAGTTCATCGATGGCCAGCTCTACGACCGCGTCCTGAGATGCGGCGACCCTATATCGGTCCGCCAGCTCGCGGACGACATGGATCGTCCGTGGATCGAGGTTGTAGGTGCGCTTCACCCGGGTCGCCACGTTTCGCACGGTGGCACGTGTCGATCTGGGTGTCAATCAGGGTCCATGGGTCAGCAGCCCGGCCAAGAGCCGCCGTATCGGTACCGCGTGCGGACCGTTCAGACGCCGCAAGTCAGCGCGTAAAGTGGCCGTGTGGCTGACTACTCGCGCCCAGAGGCGGCGGAGCGGGCCGGGATCGGTCTCGACCAGCTGGACCGACAGATCGAACTGGGGATCCTGAGGCCGGATGCAGGTGGCCGGCTCTCGGCCGGTGACCTACGTCGTGCGGCACTGGTCCAGAGCTTCGAGGCCGCGGGGATTCCGCTCGAGGGCCTGGCCGCTCTCATCCAACGCGGTTTGGTCTCGCTTGCATTTATGGACGACCCGACCTCCGAGCGCTTCGCCACGCTGAGCGAGGTGACCTTCCAGGATCTGAGCGCCCGCACCGGCGTCCCCGTGGAGCTGTTGATGGTCATCCGCGAAGCGATTGGCTCTGCCCAGCCCTCACCCGAGGACTGGGTCCGCGAGGACGAGTTGGGCATCGTGCCCTTCATCGAGCTCCAGTACTCCGCGGGCTTCAGGCCCATCGCGATCGAGCGCTTCCTGCGGGTAATCGGCGACAGCCTGCGCCGCGTCGCCGACACCGAAAGCGACTGGTGGTTCAGCGAGGTCCTTCAACCTCTGGCCACCAAAGGCATGCCCATGAGTGACGCAGCGAACTTCGATGTCTCGCGACGGATGCCGGATCTGCTTGAGCAAGCGGTGCTTGCCACGTTTCGCGGTCATCAGGCGCACACGTGGACCGCCACGATCATCCGCAGCATCGAGGGCGAGCTGGCCAGGGCCGGATTGCACAGCCGATTGGAGCGCCCGCCGGCGATGTGCTTCTTCGACATCACCGGCTACACGCGGCTCACCCAGGAGCGCGGCGACTCGGCTGCGGCGGAGCTGGCCGAGCAGCTGGGCAGGCTGGTCCAACGCACATCGGTCCAACATGGGGGGAGGCCGGTCAAGTGGCTGGGGGATGGGGTCATGTTCTATTTCGCCCAACCGGGGCCGGGGGTGGTGGCCGCCCTGGCCATGGTCGATGGCGTCGTCGAGGCCGGGCTCCCGCCAGCGCACGTCGGCCTGCACGCGGGCCCTGTGGTCTTTCAGGAAGGCGACTACTACGGACAGACGGTGAATGTCGCGTCGCGGATTGCGGAATACGCGAGGCCCGGTGAAGTGGTCGTGAGCCAGGCGGTGGTGGAGGCGTCCGAGGGCGTGGAAGTTGCGTTTGTCGAGATTGGTCCGGTGGAGCTGAAAGGGGTAGCTGAGCCCGTACACCTGCACATCGCTCGGCGAAGCTAGCGCCAAGCGGCATGAGTCGCCGACGAGACGCCGGTCGAGCGTCGGCTAGCCGGGTTGCCGGACGAGTTGGGAGATGCGCTGCGCCCAGGTCTGGTCACGATCGCCGGCAAGCTGAGCAAGGAGCTAGCGCTCCGCCAACCCCGACAGGCGATCCCTGACAGCAGCGGCAAAAGCCCCGGGCTCTGACACGCGGATGCGATCGCCGGCTTGGTAATCGCGGACGTTGAATGTCAGCAGCCACGCGCAGTCGGTGGCCAAGGCTGCGGCCAGGATGGCGCAGTCCTTGGGGTCGCACGCTCCCTCGGCCATCAATCGGCGGATGGCGGCTGCCCTGGGCTCCGTCGCGGGATGACAGGCGGCCGCCACGATGGCTCGAAACGCAGGGAGCGCGGCTGGCAGTTTGACGACCAGGTTCCGCTCGACCTCGTCCCGGGCCTGGCGCGAGGTGAACGCCTGGATGACCCCCAATTCCGCGAGCTGCAGGATCAGGTGGCTTGCGCCACTCGGCGACGCGGACCCAGCGAACAGGACGTCCGCGTCGACGAATACCCGGACCGGCTCAGCGCCGGCGCTTGGCCGCCTGGTTCCCCGCCTGCTCGACAAGGTACTTGGCGCGCTGCTCGCGGACGCCCTGCAGCAGATCTTCCAGGCTGAGGCCCGCCTCCCGTCTGAGGTAGTCGATTTCAGTGGCCAACTTCCCGATGACGCTGACCCGTGGCGAGAGGAGCAGGGCGCCATCCAAGTCAACCAGGGTGATTGGATCCCCCTCGTCGAGACCGTACCGTTCGCGAATGCGGGCAGGGAGCGTCAAGGTGCCACGACCCCGGAGCTGGAGCAGCCTCGTTTCCATGGCTGTCAGGATATCAGGAATACGGAATTACGGAACGCCACCTTGTCCCGACGGACCGCTGGGCGGCGGCAGGTCGACTTGCGTTTGGGCCTTCGTCAGCGTCGCGCGACGCGAGGTCTCGGCGAGGCGCTCAACCCAGCCACGGTGACGGCGACGAGCCGGCGGACGGCGGCCTTTGACGGCAGGCCACCCGCCGCCCCCAGGGCGTGAAGGCAGTACTCGGCGAGCTCGTCCGGCGCGACGTCGTCCCGGACGTCACCCGCCTCGGCCGCCGCCGACAGGAGGTCTCGGAACATGTCCCGAAGATGCCGCTGTGCGCGTTCGACCTGCGCGTCGCGATGCAGGAAGGCCGTCAGCTCCGGGTCGGGGTGCCCGCGCGATTCGCGAGCGATGAACGCGTAGGCCTCGAGCACCGATTCCAACCTCTGACCGGGACTGGCGGCGTTGTCGCGGACCGCGGCAAGGCGGGCGAAATGACCATGAATCTGACGTCCGTGCCAGGCCACCAGGATGGCCTCGACGTCGGAGAAGTACTTGTACAGGGTCGCGCGGCCGATGCCGGTCGCCCCGGCGATTTCCGACATCGTCACCGCGTGGAGCCCGCGCTCGGCCACGAGTGACGCGGTGGTGTCCAGGATCGCGGCCCGCACTTCCTGCCGGTGGGACTTGATCGTATCGGTCCAGAGCCTGGGCATGACGCGAGTATAGAGGCCTATCGAGACAATACGTATAGGACGTAGACAGATAGTCTCGTGCAATGGCCGTCCTTCAATACCGCCACCGCCATACGGAGGACCGATGCATGGCTGATCCGATTCAGACGAGCGCTCCCTCCGACGACGGGGACGACGAAGACGAGGGCACTCCCCGCTGGGTGTGGGCGTTCGGGATCATCATCGCCGTCCTGGTCGTGGGGTTCGTGGCGTTGCACCTGATGGGCGGTGGCTTCCCCGCGCACACCCTCCCGTGAGAACCATGACCCGCGGCGTCCGCCGGTTGGCGCTGACCGCGCACGTGGTCGCGTCGGTCGGCTGGTTCGGCGCGGTGGCCGCGTTCCTGGCGCTCGCCGTCATCGGTCTGACCAGCTCCGATGCACAACTCGTCCGCGCGGCGTACATCGCGATGGAAGTGACCGGCTGGGCTGTCATCGTCCCGTTTGCGGTGGCGTCTTTGCTGACCGGGATCGTCTCGTCAGTGGGAACCGTCTGGGGGCTCGTCCGCCACTACTGGGTTGTCGCCAAGCTCCTCATCACCGTGCCGTCGACGATCCTCCTGCTGGTCCACATGCCGCCGGTCAGCTACGTGGCGTCGGTGGCGGCGAACGCGACGCTGTCGAGCACCGATCATGCGCAGCTGCGGATCCAATTCGTGGCCCAGGCCGCCGCCGCAATGTTCGTGCTCCTCGTGGCCACCGTGCTGTCGGTGTACAAGCCACGGGGACGGACGCCATACGGACGTCGCAAACACCGCCAGCGGAGGGAAGCGGCCGCGTGAGTCGCATGGTTGACATGTCATGGTAGGAATCACTACTCTGGCGGTATGAAGGCGATCGTGTCCGAGAAGGGACAGGTCACGATCCCGAAGCCGTTGCGCACCCGGTTGGGGATCAAGGCGGGTGCCGTTCTCGATTTCGAGGCCGACGGCGGCCGGCTGGTGGCCCACAAGGCGCAGCAGCTGGACCCGGTCGATGCCGCCTGGGGAATCCTGACGCTCCCCGAGCCGGTGGACGAGTTCCTGGATCGAACGCGCGGGCGTGGATGATCACCGCGGTTGACACCAGCGTCCTGTTGGATGTCTTCACCGCCGACCCGAAATTCGGATCTTCGTCGAGCGCTGCATTGCGCCGATGTCGGGCTGAGGGCAGTCTCGTGGCATGCGACGTCGTCTGGGCTGAGGTGGGCGCCGCATTCGCAGACGCGGTGGCTGCGGCCGGTGCCCTTGATAGCCTCGAGGTGGAGTACGACGGAATGGATCGCGATGCCGCTTTGGCAGCTGGGCTGGCCTGGCGTCAGTATCGGTCCAGCGGCGGGTCGCGCCGGCGCATCCTGCCCGACCTCCTCATCGGCGCCCATGCCGTCGCCCATGCTGAGCGGCTCCTGACCAGGGACCGCGGCTTCTATCGGTCCTCCTTCGCTGATCTGGAGATCCTCGACCCGACAGGCTAGCTGTCACGACCGGGGCTCAGGATCGGGCTATGACGGTCGACTACCACCAGTTCATCAACCGCAATCTGCCGCCCCGCGAGCGCGGGTGCGCCTCAAAGGCCCTGTTCCTGAGCCGCCGGGAAGCGCGCTCTGTCACCCGCCAGTCGTGGGCCTCGAGCGGCCTGAAGCCTTACCGATGCCGATGGTGCAACGGCTGGCACCTCGGGCATCGTCGCCGGCGCGTGGATCAGCGGGCTGACTAGAGTGATGCCGTGATCAGACGGCGCGACACGTCGCCCGAGGCGCATGAAGTCCAGCTCGAAGTCTTTCGCCGTTTGTCACCGGCCGAGCGTTTGGCGATCGCGTGCCAGATGAGTGACGAGATCCGTCAGGTCAGCGCGGACGGGATCCGGCATGGCATCCGGACATGACCGATGCGGAGATCAATATCGCGGTGAAGGAGATTCTTCTTCACCAGCGGTGATGGTGTGGGTCCCTGCCTGCCGCAGGGGGAGGCTCAGCCCAGAGTGAAGGTTTGGAGGATCTTGAATCCGGAGGAGCGCATGACCCGGGCCACGTCTTTTGGGTATGGCAGCCCATCGAGCCTTATGCCCTTCCGTCGCGGGGACAGAATCTCAATCCCGATCACGGATCCATCCGCCGCGTAATCGATCCCGCGCGCGTCGTCCAGTTGGATGTGGCGATGCACGGCACCGTCTGCCACCTGGAGGTAGGCCGCGTCGACGGACTCGTCGTACTCCAGGAGGAGATCTGTCACTTGTCGCTCTGCCTTCGCCACGTGCTCACCACCCTACCATCGATGGTATCAACCACGATCTCGACACGCCCGCTCGGGAACGAGCGACCGCGGATCTCCCGAGCCACGTCGTGCCTGGACTGTCTGACGTCGTCGGGATCAACGTAGGTATCCTCGATTTCGGCCATGCTGATGGCTCTCCGCCGAGCTTGACGCTGCACGTGGGGAGACACGAGATCCCGAAACGGCATCCGGGGAACCGTGGAAGGAGTGGGTTACCCCGGACTTATAGCCGGGTAGCCGATTGTCTGCGGCCGTAAGCCTTGTGGCTTCACTGGCGGTGGGACGCGCGCGTCACATGTCTTCGTGCTATTGCGTAGCACGTTAGCGCGATATCACGGGAGGGTGTGATAGCGCTCCGACCGTCGCGCGGCGCCGCGGCAGCCGGACCCCCGGCAGGACTACTCCTCGCCGATGTCCTCGTTCCAGATTTCCGGGTGGGCGGCGATGAACTCGTTCATCAACTCGACGCATTCGGTGGAGTCGAGGTTGATGACCTCCACGCCGCGGGAACGGAGGTAGTCCTCGCCGCCCACGAACGTGCGGTTCTCGCCCATCACCACCCGCGGGATGCCGTACAGGAGGATGGCACCGCTGCACATGTCGCACGGCGAGAGGGTCGTGTACATCGTCGAGCGGCGGTAGGTCGCCGCCGGCAGGCGGCCGGCGTTCTCGAGAGCATCGGTCTCGCCATGGCGGATGGCGCTCCCCTGCTGGACCCGCCGGTTGTGGCCGAGCCCCAGCACCGTGCCGTCGTCGGCGATCAGCGCGCCGCCGATGGGCACGCCGCCTTCATCGCGGCCGATCCGGGCCTCGTTGATGGCGTGGGCCAGGAACTCGTGGTCTCGGTCGCGGATGGTCATCGGTTCATCGATCCCTCTGACGGTTTGCCGGCTAGTAGGCCAGTACCTCGATTCCCTGCCGCTCGAAGTCGGGGCGGTTGCGGGTGATCAGGGTGGCCCCCAGGTCGGCGGCGACAGCGGCGATGAGCGCATCGCCCAGGCCCAGCTTGCCTCCGGCGCGGTGGCGGCGGAGGCGACTTGCGGCGGCCCATCGCGCCGCCCGAGGCGAGGTCGATACGTACTCCAACGGCTCGAGCACGGCGGCTACCGCGGCTAGGTGATCGTCGGTGCCGCCGGAGAGCGCCTCGCAGGTCACGACGTCACAGGTGTAGAGCTCGGCGCCCTCCTCATATAGCCGGGCGAGAAGCGCCATGGCAGCCGGGTAGCCATGGGCGTGGTCCACGACCATGGTCGTGTCGAGGAGGTAGCGCACCTCAGTCGGTTTCCTCGTTCCGGAGGAAGTCAACCCACTGAACGACCTCGTCCGGGCTCATCCAGCCGGGCTTGCCGACCATGATCCCGGCCGTCTCGCGGATGGCCTTTCCCAGCTTGTCGCGCTTGACCCGCTGGGCGACCGCCTCCGCCACGTAGCGACTTCGTCCGCGGGGACCGGCCAGGGCGTCAACCTCGGCCAGGAGCTCTTCGGGGAGGGTCAGGTTAGTGCGGGCAAGAGCCATGTCAGTGTCCCCGATGATGAGAGTGTGTGAATATATGCGCAGAGTCTAGCACATTGGCTCCCGATGCTAGCGGCTCCACTCAGGCGCGGCGGTACGGCTTGAGGTAGGCGCCGGGGTAGGCGACGTTGCGGCCGGAGATGGCCAACGCGGCGATAACGACCAAATAAGGCAGCGCCAGGAGCAGCTCGAACGGCAGGTCGCCGAACCCGGGCAGGATGCGGAGGCGGAACTGGAGCGAGAAGATCAGCGAGAAGATCAAGGCGCCGATGACGCCGCGCCCGATCCGCCAGCGGCCGAAGATGACGAGCGCCACACAGACCCAGCCCCGCCCGGCAATGATGTCCAGGGTGAAACTGCCCAGTAAGGCGAGGGTAATGAAGGCCCCGCCGATCGCCATCAGCGCGCCACCGATCATCAGCGCCAGATAGCGCGTGCGGGCGACGTTCACCCCGGCGGCATCGGCGGCCTCGGGGTTCTCCCCCACCGCGCGCAGCTCGAGGCCGAAGCTCGAGCGCTGGAGGATGAACCAGGCGACCGGCACCACGAGCAGAAATGCGATCCAGGTCAGGGCGTACTGGTCAAAAACGGAGCCGATGTCGCCCAGGCCGCTGAACGGATTGACGATGGGCATCGGCTCGATCTGTTGCAGCTCAGTGCCCTGGAAGATGAGCCGATTGGTGAACTCCGACGCACCGATGAGGCCGATGGTCAGGCCGATCCCCGACACGTGCTGGTTGGCGCCGACGGTCACCGTCAGAAGGGCCATGATGGCCCCCGCCCCGACGCCCACCACAATGGCCGCCAGCAGGCCGAGCAGTGGTGAGCCGGTGGCCCACGCGGTCGCGAAGCCGGCGAACGCGCCGGCGTACATCGTGCCCTCGATGCCCAGGTTCAGGACGCCGCTCCGCTCCGCGTACGTCTCGCCGACCGTCCCGTACACCAGGGGCGTGGCGTTGCGGAAGGTCGCCGCCAGCAGGTCGACGAGGAACGTCATCCGGGCTGCCCCTCCGCCGCGACGTCAGCCGTCCCGACGTCAGCCGGCGTCTCCGAACCGCCCTCCTCCGGGCTGGTTGGCCTGAGCCGATAGCGCCTGAGCGCCAGCAGGGCGACGGTGGTGAGGAGCAGGACGCCCTGGACGACCGCGCCCAGCTGGGACGGAATGCTCAGCGAGCGGGCCGCCGTGCTGGCTCCCACGGTGAGATCGCCGAGAAAGAGGGCCGCCAGGGCGACCCCGGGCATGGTGAGGGTCCCCAGGGTGGCGACCACGATCCCGGTGTAGCCGTATCCCGGCGATAAGCCGCTGGTAAGCCGGTTCTGGATGCCGGCCACCTCGCTCACCCCGGCGAGGCCGGCGATGGCACCGCTCACCAGGGCCGCGGCTAGGAGCGTTCGGCCGACGTTGATCCCCGCGAACCGCGCTCCGTGGGGGCTCAGGCCGGCGGCCCGCAGCCGCAGCCCGGCCGGGGTTCGGGCCAGGACGTACCATGCGACGACGACCACCACCAGCGCCAGCAGGAATCCGAGATGGAGGCGCGACCGCTCGAGGAGCTCCGGGAATTCGGCACTCACCGCGATGCGTGGCGACTCAGGGAAGCCGGTGAGTGGGTCGCGCCACGGGCCGTGGAGGAGGCCGTTCACCAGCAGAAGGGCGACGGGGTTCAGGAGGAGGGTGGTGACCACCTCGTCGATCCCGAACCGGATACGGAGGAGGGCCGGCACCAGGGCCCAGGCGGCACCGGCCAGCGCCCCGGACGCGATCATGACCGGCAGGGCGACGAAGGGCGGCAGCCCGCCGACCACCATGCCTACCCCTGCGGCGGCGATGGCGCCCAGCAAGAGCTGGCCCTCGGCCCCGATGTTCCAGTAGCCCGCCCGGAAAGCGATGGCCACCGCGGCCCCGGTGAAGAAGATGGGGGTGGCGGTGACGAGGACCTCGATGGCGGTGAAGCCGCTCGTCAGAGAGGCGATGACGAACAGGTAATACGCCTCGATGGGGTTCGCCCAAGCCAGCAGGATGGGACCCGCGGTGATGGCGAAGGTGATCCCGATGGCGGCCAGCACCAGGACCGGCGTGGACCACGGGGAGAGGCGGAATCGGCTCCGCATCCGCCCGCGCATGCCGTGGCGTAGGCGCTCGCGCATCAGGCGGCCCTGCCGCGCCCGGCCATGAGCATGCCCAGGTGCTCGACGTCCGCCTCGGCCGCGGTCATGTGACCCACGATGCGCCCTTCGTAGAGGACGACCAGCCGATCGGCCAGGGCCAACAACTCGTCGAGGTCCTCGGACACGAGCAGCACCGCCGCCCCGCGCTGACGCGCGGCCAGGAGCTGGGAGCGGACGTACTCGGTGGCCCCGACGTCAAGGCCCCGGGTCGGCTGCGACACGACGAGCACGCGCGGGTCGCGCGACAGCACGCGCGCGAGAAGGACCTTCTGGATGTTGCCGCCCGACAGGCTCACGACGGGGTCGTCCGGCTGGGCGCGGATGTCGAAACGCTCGATCAGCGCGTCGGCGTGGGAGCGCACTGCCTGCTCGTCGATCCGCCCGCCGCGGCGGAACTCGTCCAGCCGCTCGAGGACGAGGTTGTAAGCGACCGATAAGTCGCCGACCAGGCTAGCGTGGCGGTCCTCCGGGATCCGCCCCACGCCGGCGCCCATCATGGCCGTGGGGTCGGCGTTGGTCACATCGGTGCCGCCGACCGCGATCGAGCCAGCGGTGGGGCGCCGCATCCCCGACAGCACCTCCACCAGCTCGGTCTGGCCGTTGCCCGACACCCCGGCCACGCCCACGATCTCGCCTGCCGCGACGTCTAGGGAGACATCGGTCAGGGCCGGCAGCCCCTGGGTGCCCGTGGCCTGGAGGTCGGTGATGCGGAGGATCGGCTTCTCGGCAGGTCGGCCTCCATCGGCTGGTCGTTCGACCCCGAAGCTGGGACGGCCGACCATCATCCGCGCCAGCTCGCGTTCATCGGTCTGGCCGTCCACCGTTCCCACCACTGCCCCGCGCCGGAGGACCGTCACCCGCTGACTGATGGCCCGCACCTCGGCCAGCTTGTGGCTGATGAATACGACCGCCATCCCCTCGCCAGTGAGCAAGCGGAGGGTGGCGAACAGGGCCTGGACCTCGTCGGGGACGAGGACCGCGGTGGGCTCGTCGAGGATGAGGACGCGGCACTCGCGGGAGAGGGCCTTGAGGATCTCGACCCGCTGCTGCTGCCCCACCGACAGGTCCGCGACGCGGGCCGCGGGGTCGACCCGGATGCCGAAGCGCTCCGAGGCCTCCCGGGTCTGGCGCCGCGCCGCGTCGAGGTCGAGGCGAAGGGTGCTGGCCCGGCCGAGGACGAGGTTCTCGGCAACGGTCATCGGCCGCACCAGGGCGAAGTGCTGGGTCACCATGCCGACGCCCGCTTCGATCGCGTCGCGCGGCGAGTGGATGGCCTGGATGGTGTCTCCCACCAGGATCTCGCCGGCGTCGGGGTGGGTCAGCCCGTACGCGATCCGCATGGCCGTGGTCTTCCCGGCCCCGTTCTCGCCAAGGAGAGCGTGGACCTCCCCGGGCCGGACGTCGAAGTCGATCCGGTCGTTGGCGAGCAGGTCCCCGAAGCGCTTGGTGATGCCGCGCAGGGCGAGTGCCGACACGCCTGGGGAGACGCCGGGTGGCG
>JBIOTW010000085.1:0-4396 GCA_044866355.1 Candidatus Limnocylindria bacterium
GGCGGAATTGCCATCGGACTGCTCGCGGTTTGGGCGGTCCTGGTGGCGTTGCTGTGGATCTTCCGCCCACGCGACGTGCGGCTCGGAGAATTGGTCCGCGTCGTTCCTGATCTGCTTCGGCTGGTTCGCGGCCTGATCGCCGACCCCATCGTGCCGTTGGGCGCGCGCCTTGCGCTGGTGGGGCTGCTGATCTGGCTGCTGAGCCCAATCGACCTCATCCCCGAGTTCATCCCGGTTTTGGGCCCGCTCGACGACGTGATCGTCGCGGTGCTCGTCCTCCGCTACCTGGCGCGGAAGATCGGGCTCGAGGAGCTGCGGCGCCGGTGGCCCGGCACGCCAGAGGGTTTCGTCCTGCTGAGCGGAATTCTCGGCTCGGAGTAGGCCGACGACCGGTCAGCCGCGAATCAAGCCGATCGCCCAGCGGACCGATGCGACGGCCTGTCGGACCAGTGCGCTCGGGCCTCCATGGACGCGGTAGATGTCCACGATCAGGAGGACGATCAAGGCGACCTCGACGGCCTTGGTGACGTAGGCCAGCATGTAGAAGCCGCCAAGGACCAGCCAGGCCACGATGGAGGCAGCCGCGTAGGCGATGAGGGCGACGCGCGGGATCCAGCTGAAGCGAGCCACCAGCGGATGAGAGACCGCGGCTGCAGCGACGAACGCCGCGGCCAGCGCGAAATAGCCCAGGGCGTTCAGGGTGAACATCGGTCCACCCAGGCTGAGGTGAATTGCGCCGGTGACCAGGGTCAGGGCGACGATGGTGGAGGTGAGTGCCGCGGCCCAGGCTCGCTGTGTCCGCGGGGCGGTGGTGGCAGACATGCTCGATTCCTCGTGTGTTACGTGTTAGCCTGACGTATCGAGTATATCGGTAAGTTGGATACTGTCAAGGAACAAGTTTTGGACGACGCGGAGCAGATCCGGCGCGATTTCGCCGCCGCGTGGGGCCGGTTTGGGGTCGCCTGGGGAGTGGCACCCTCCACCGCCACGGTCCAGGGCTACATGCTCCTCCACGGCGGCCCGCTGACCGAGGCGCAGCTGCGCGAGGCGCTTGGGTTCTCGCATCGGGCAACCCTTCTCGCGGTGAGCCAATGTGAGAGCTGGGGCCTGATCCAGCGCAGCGAGCCAATCAGGACCGGACGGCGCGGGCCGACCTCCCAGGCCTGGATCCCGGTCGGGGACCACTGGCGATGGTTCGGGCGCGTTGCCGGTGCTCGGAAGGAGCGCGAGACCGATCCGGTCATGCCCCTCCTCGCCGAGTGCAAGCGGCGCGCACGGAAGGTCGACTCCGGCGACTTGAGCCGCAGACTCGATTCGCTGGTTGACTTCATGGACAAGTTCGACCGAGGTATCGGCGTCATCGTGCGGGCAAATCCGGAGACGCTGGCCCACGTTTTCGGAGTGCTGGGGCGTTTGGATGCGGAGACGGTGGATCGGCTATTGGAAGCGCTGGCCAAGGTCCCCGAGGCAGAGCTCGCCAGGGCGGGTAGCACCCTGGCCGGGATGCGGCCGGAGCTGCTGCGCCGATTCATCGCCCTGGCCGGTCAGCGGGGGATTGCGCGCCTCCTCCGCGGAGCCGGCTAGGTCACGGGATCGGCGCGACCTTGGTACTGGCCTCCTCGTCCTCACCCGCCTCCTCGTCCTCACCCGCCTCCGCCTCCTCGTCGTCCGCGGTGATTGGGTCTGACGGGGCGTTCTCCCGACGGGCGAGAAGCACGAACGGCAGGGCCAGGGCCCGGATGGCGGCCGAAACGACCATGGATGCGCCATAACCGCTGAGGTCGGCGACGCGGCCGAGGAGCGGCTGCGCGACCACCCCACCGGCCGAGCCCATCAGCGAGTCGAAGGACAGGACCGTGGCCCGTTGGGCGGAGGGGATGACGCCGTTCAGGTAGGCCTGTCGCAGAGGCATGGTCAGCGCGGAAACGAACGACCAGGCAGCCAGGAGCACGATGGCGAGCACGAAGCTGGGGGTCAGGCCCAAGAAGGCCAGGAATGCCACGCTGATGAGCGCACCCACGAGCAGCGCGCCGGTTCGCCGAGTGAAAAGCCGGCGAACCCAGGGAACCGCCACGCCGGCCGCGATTTGAAGCCCGGCGAACAACGCCGATGCCAGCCCCGCGATGCTGTAGGCGGTGGGGTCCCCGAACAGCTCGAGCAGGTACGGCTGGGCGGCGTAGAAAACGTAGATCCCGGTGCCGGCCGAGAAGGGGATGGCCAGCATCAGCCAGCGGACGGGAGGGTTCCGAAATCCCCCGTCGATCGCCCCGCTCACCACGTTACGGACCGCCCTGGCCGGGCTGACGTCTCGCTCGGGCGCGAACCCCAGGTCGTGCATGAAGCGCAGGGCCAGGAGAAGCGTGACCCCCAGCATCGCGGCCCGAATGACGTACGGGACGCCCAGGTTGGTCAGCTGCGCGATGACGCCGCCGGCCACCGTCCCGGTCAGCATCGCCGCCCCGCCCACGGTCTGGGCTCGTCCGAAGACGTGCTCCAGGTGGCCGCGGAAGCCGCTGGCCGTCAGGGCGTCCACCAGCCAGGCCTCGGTTGCGCCGGAGAAGAACGTGAAGCCCAGTCCCAGCAGAATCGAGGCAATCGCCCAGCCCCACAACGGGGCGTGGACCTGCCACATGAACAGGTACAGCAGGGTGGAGAACAGCAGGGTGGCCGCGCCCAGGACGTAGGACAGGCGACGGCCGCGCGTGTCGGCCACCACGCCGGTGGGGATCTCGAACACGAGCATGCCCAGGGTGAAGAACGCGTTGGCGGCGAAGGCCTCCACGTTGGTCAGGCCCGCGTCGAGCAGGAAGATCGTGTTGATCCCCCAGATGAACGACGAAGCCAGGGTGCTGAACAGGGTGAGCGTCAGGTAGGTCCGCTCCACCTGTCGGGCCGGATCGCCGGAATCGCCGATGCCGCGCATCTGCGGACTGTACCCGGAGCCGGGTTGGCGACTCAGGGCACGGGTTGCCTACGTTTCAGGGCGTGACGGTGACGGAGCCCTGCATATCGCCCGGGTGGAAGCTGCACTGGTAGTGGTAGACACCCGGCTCGTCGAAGGTGAACGTGACCGACCCACCGGGCTCGAAGACCAGCGGTTCGGTTGGCAGGCCGCCGTCGAGGAACTCGACCGAGTGGGTGAAGTTGTCGTTATTGGTCCACGTCACCGTGGTTCCGGCGCTGACCGAGATGTGCACCGGTTCGAATCGGTACGACGGCGGGAGATTGACCTCCGAGGTCGCGACTGGCGTGGCCGCGGAGGAGGCCGCGGTGCACGCACCGAGCATGCCGATAACCAGGCTGATCCCGATCAGCAGGCCCAGGGCGCGCACCGTCGTCATGTCAGGCCATGGACCGATTCAAGGCCGTCCGGCCGGCCCATACGAAGATGAGGATCCAGCCGACGAGGTTGAGGACCTCGCTGACGGTATGGGCGAACAGGAACACCGTTACGTCGAGGTGGTAGGTCATGTAGCTGAGCTCGCCCAGCGCGAGAAGCGCGAACCCCCAGCCCAGCAGGCTGGCGCCGGCGCTGAACGACCGCCACGCGAAGTACGCGGCGGCGAGGAACAACACCAGGTGAACCACCAGGAATCCAATGGGCGGGATGGCGTTGACGAAGTCACCGAATGGCATTCCGAGAACTCCCTTCCGGTCGGCTGTGCCGGCCTGGCGCACGGGCTCCGTCGGCGATGACACCGAGGAGGATGAGGACCATGCCGATGAGGACCACGAGGTGACCACCGTGAGTGCCGGCTCCGGCCCCAGTTCCCACGTGGTGGGCGGGCGGCATCAGCACCAACGGGCTGAGGTCAAGCAGCAGTCCGGCCGCGATGATCGCGAGACCGACCCTGGCCAGGACGGGGAACGAGCGAACGTGGTTCATCGGCTCCACCTTTGACTCTATTACGAGCCGTCACTATTGTTAGTGGTTGGACGTGATGGCGTCAAGATCCGCCGCTGACGATTTCGATCGGCTGGGCCTGCTCGCAGAGCCAGTCCGTCGTCGGCTGTACGAGTTCGTCGCCGGTCAGGCGGATCCGGTGGATCGTGACCGCGCCGCGGTTGCCGTTGGCATCGGGCGGCCGCTGGCCGCGTTTCATCTCGACCGATTGGTGAAGGGTGGCCTGCTGGAGGTCGAGTACCACCGGCGGACGGGACGCAGCGGACCGGGGGCCGGGCGCCCGGCCAAGTTCTATCAGCGCGCCGTGGGCCGCCAGCTCGAACCGCCCTCGGATCGTGGGCCTGATCCAGCCCTTCAGCCAGGATCTCCGCCGCCAGGCCGTACCGACGGGGTGGAAGCGACACGTCGAGCTGGCGGCCCCCGGCGCGCTGATAGAGCTTGGCCGGGCGCCCGGCCCCCGGTCCGCTGCGTCCCGTCCGCCGGAGGTACTCG
>JBIOTW010000086.1:0-7011 GCA_044866355.1 Candidatus Limnocylindria bacterium
GGGCCAGACGGTCGAGCAGGGCTTCCTCGCGGGCGTTCTGCTCGCGTTCGGCAGGCGTCCCGTGGCGCCCGGCCGTTCGTAGCCGTTCCAGACGACGCGTGACGACGTCCAGGTCGGCCACGACGTATTCCAGGTCCAGCTCCTCGACGTCGCGCCACGGGTCGGGAGGCCCCTCGGCGCTCGGGCTGTCGAAGGCCCGCGCCACCACGAGCAGGGCGTCCGAGTTGCGGATGCGGCCCAGCAGGTCGGGATCCACCGTCCCCTCGCGGGTCGCGCCGGCCGGGATGGCGAGGTCCACGTACGTGACGTCGGCATACACCGACTTCCGTGGATGGAAGACCTCGGCCAGGGCATCGACCCGCTCATCCGGCACCGGGACGACGCCCACGTTGGGCGCTGCCCTACCGGCCGCATGGCCGGACTCGGTTGGATGTCCGCCGAGAGCGGCGAACACGGTCGTCTTGCCGGAGCCGGGTAAGCCGACGATGGCGACCTGCATCGGTCAGGCCCGCATCGGTCTGAGTTTCAGACCTGCATCGGTCAGTAGCCGGCCTCGAGGTCGACCAGGTTCTCGAGTGGCTGGTCGGCGAGGTAGCGCTCGAGGTTGGCCACGAACAGGTCGATGCTGCGATCGAGGACCCGGTCCGAGGACCAGGAGGTGTGGGGCGTGATGACCAGGTTGGGCGTGTCGTACAGCGGCGAGTCGTCGGGGAGCGGCTCCTCGTCGAAGACGTCCAGCACCGCCCCGCCGATCCAGCCCGCCGCCAGCGCGCGGCGCAGGGCCATTTCGTCGACGAGGCGGCCGCGGGCGATGTTGATGAGCCACGCATGGCCCGGCATTTCCTGGAGCTCAGCCGGACCGATGAGCCCGGCCGTGGTATCGGTCAGGGGAGCGGCGATGACCACCACGTCCGCGGCGCGGAGGAGCTCTTTCAGGCGGTCGACCCCCCACACCTCGACGTTGGGCAGTCCGCCGCTGCCCAGCTCGGGGTGTCGACGGGTAGCCACGATCCGGGTGCCGAACGGGGCGAGCAGGCGGGCGATCTCCGCCCCGATGCTGCCGTAGCCCACGATTCCGACCGTCAGCCCGCTCAGCTCGGAACCCCGCAGCGGCTGCCAGGTCCGCTCGCGCTGCAGGTCGAGGAGCTGGGGCAGGCGGCGGGCGATGGCGAGCGACATCATGACCACGTACTCGGCGATGGGTCGCGAGAAGACCCCGCGGGCGTTGGTCACCAGCAGGCCGCGCTGGCGGGATAGGGGGGTCACGACCTTGTCCACCCCGGCCGAGATGGAATGGATCCAGCGCAGGGCCGGCGCACGCTCAATAACGTGGTCCAAGGCGGTCGCAGCGATGCCGCCGCGGAGCAGGACCTCCGCCTCGGCCAGGGCGGCCTCGGCGTCGCCGTGCGCCAGGCCGTCGCGCGAGATCTGGGTGACGTGGGCCCCGTCCACGGCCTCGATCCGAGCCACCGTCTCAGGGGTGAGCGGAGCACCGAAGATCGGCGTGGTGAGGATCCGGACAGACCGGGAGGATGTCAGGTGCGCGCCTCCCCAGCACGTGCGTCGAGTGCGTCGGCGCGCGCCAGCCATCGGTCCGGGTCGCGGATCTCTTCCAGCGTCGGTAGCCAATCCGGTCCCCGCCAGACCCGGGCGAATGCCGCCTTGCCCCCGCGGTCCGTGACCGCGGCCACAAATCGCTCGCCTTCGGCGTACTGCTCCAGCTTGAGGTCCAGCCCGGTCAGGCGGAGGATGATCTGCTCCAGCGGGCCACGTCGTCGGTGACGACCCTCGAACCGCTCGTGGAGCTCGTCGAAGCCGGGCAGGATCCGGGCGCCCACCGCGTCCATGACGTGGTTCGAGGCACCTTCCAGGAGTGACATGAGCGCCTGCGTGCGGCCGAACGCCGCCCGCTGCTCGGGTGTCATGAGGCGCTCCATCCAGTGGCCCGTGCCGGTGCGGGGGGTGGTCAGCCGGACCCACAGCCCGTCGGCGTCGGCGGCGAGGCGGTGGATGGTCTCCTCGACCAGCGAGGCGAAGTGGGCCCGCAGCCAGGGATGGGCCTCGAACTCGTAGGCGTGGGTGACCTCGTGGATGGCGATGAAGGTCCGGAACGCGTCGCGCTCGATCCCCAGGCTGTCGGCGGTGGACAGGACGTTGGCTTCCACGAAGTACAGCCGGCCGCGGGGTGGAGCCGCGGTGGCGAGCAGGCTGACGTCGTACTGCCCGAGCACCTTGGTGGCGAGGAAAGCGAGCAGCCAGCCGAGCTGGTGGTTGCCGAGGGTGCGGTTCACGATGCGAGCCAGGGCCGCACCGGCGCCGCGGGGCGTGCGCCGGGACCCCATCAGCTCCGCCTCCAGCTGGCCGATGAGCCGCTGGAATGTCACGAGGTTGAGGTCGATCCACTGCAGCCGGTCGATGGCGGCGGGCGGCTCGAGGGGTTGCGGAAGCTGTGTGCCGATCTCGGCGGCGACGAGCGGCGCGACCCGCTCGGCAGCCGACGCATAGAACGCATCGGCGCGGAGGCGCTCAGCTGCGGACAGCCGGCCGGATCGCTCGCCGACGCGGCGCCGGGCAATCGACCGGATGGCCGGCCAATCCAGGAGATGGCTGCCCGCGCGCCGTTCGAGGCGGCGGCCCGCTACCGCCACGGTGGCGGTAATGAGGGTGCCGATCACGATCCCGAGGGTCAGGCGTGACGAAGGGCGTGCCACGCCCGCAGTCTAGTCGGCGCGGGCAGGCTCCGCGGCGAGCTCTCCGGCGAGGTCGACGGCCTGGACGTCGGCCAAATCCCCGCCGAACAGCCGCTCGGCCACCTCGCGGAAGGACTCCGGAACCCCGGTCGTCACGACCCGGTGGGGGGACGGCGGCACCCCGGTCCGCGTCCCGCTCCGCGCCTGGAGGGTATCCAGCAGGTCCTCGAGCGCCAGGGCGGTCGTGAAGGCCGAGTCCACGACGCTCACGTCGGGGCCCAGCTGCCGCTCGAAGATTGGTCGCAGCAGCGGGTAATGGGTGCAGCCCAGGAGCAGCGTGTCGATCTCCCCATCCTGCCCTCGGAGCTCGTGTACGTAGCCGGCAACGGAATCTTCGACCCGGCGTCCCACCACCTCCCCCGCCTCTACCAGCGGGACCAGGTCAGGGCAGGCCTGCTGACTGACCACGACGCCCGGATCTGCCTCGCCGATTGCCGCCAGGTAGGCGCCCGATTCGACGGTGCCGGCCGTGGCGACCACCCCGATGTGCCGCCTGCGGGTCGCCGCCGCGGCGGCCACTGCCCCGGGGCGCACGACGCCCAGGACCGGGATCGCGACGCGTTCGCGGACCTGGGGCAGGGCCTGCGCGGTGGCCGTGTTGCAGGCAAGGACCAGCACCTTGGGGTCCTGGTCGAGGAGCCAATCGGCACATTCCAGCGTGTAGCGCCGCACCTCGTCCGCGGGGCGTGGCCCGTATGGGGTCCGCGCGCTGTCCCCGAGGTAGATGGTCGTTTCGGCCGGAAGGCGGCGCTGGATCTCGGACAGGACAGTCAGCCCGCCGACTCCGGAGTCGAAGACGGCGATCGGGCGCGGGTCGGGCGAGACCACGGGCCGGTTCAGCGGCTGGCCAGGGACAGGGCCGGGGTCCGGCGCTGCGAAAGCAGGGCCGCCGCGATGCTGCGGATGCCCTTCGAGATTTGGGCGTCGGGGCTGGCGGACACGAACGGGACACCCTCGTTGTTTGCGGCCAGGACGAGGCGCCCATCGGACACGATCTCGAAGTCGATGTGCTGGCCGAGGACCTCCTCCACCTCCTCGCGAGTGATGCCACCGGACGCATCGGCTCGGTTGAGGATCACCCCCAGCTTGGTTGGGGGGTAGCCGATGGCAGCAAATGCTTCGTTGGCCATGGCCAGGGCGCGGACCGCCATGGCGTCGAAGGTCAGGACCTGGAGGACGAGGTCCGAGGCGTCAAGGAATGCGAGCACGTCGTCGCTCAGGGCGGCGCGGGTATCGACGATCACGTGGCCATACAGGCGCCGCAGCAATGAGAGCGACTTCTCGATGTCGCGGGTCGTGATCATCTCGGCCATCTCCACCCGCGGCGGGGCGAGCAGGACGTCGATCCCCGACGGATCGCGCCACATGACCTCCGACACGTCGCCCTCGCGGATCTTGTCCGTGGGCAGGTCGAGGATCGAGCGGGCGTCCGCCGGGGCTCGGAGCAGGCCGCGCATGTCGGAGAACTGGAGCGAGCCGTCCACCAGGCACACGGGCTCCTCACCGGCCAGAGCCACGGCCAGGTTGTAGGCGAGGGTCGTGCGGCCGACCCCGCCCTTCGGCGAGAACAGGCTCACCATCTGTGCCCCCCCGCCGGCGGCCGCGCTGACCCGTTGCTCGGCAACGCGGCGGATGACCGCGGTGAGGTCGAACCCGGCCAGCGGCATGCGCAGGACGGCGTCGATGCCCCGTGCCGGGTCCTCGGTGATCGGCTCCTGGGGCACGGTGAGCACGATGATTCCCACGTCGGGATACGCCTGGCGGATGCTGGACGCGGCCTTCGCGCCGCTGACCCGCCCCTGGAGGAGCCAGTCGATGATCACCACGTCGGGGCGGAACTCGGCCACGGACGCGAGGGCGCGCTCACCATCGCCCACGACCTCGACGATCTGGATGTGGCTTTGCGAGACCAGCAGGGATCGGACGTGCGACGCCACCTGGGGCACGTCTTCGATCATCAAGAGCCGGATCCGCTCTCCTGCCAACTCGCCTGCTATCGCCTCATCCGAGTTCCAACCCGCGACGCTCCATTCCGCGACGCGCTGACCGATGCCGAATGCGCCGGCTGAGGACGGTCAGGCGCTCGCTGTCTGGCCCGTACGCCGCCAGATCATGGGACCCGTGCGTCGCGGCGACAGCGAGTCCCGCGGCCTCAACCAGCCGCGTGACAGTGTCATGAGAGGGGTACCAGAGGCGGAAACTGGCCGGAAGCCGCGCTATCGTACCATCGGGGTCCTGCACGTCGACCACGGTCGACATCGTGATCCGGAGGCCTTCCGGTGCCTCTCGTCGAGCGAGCTGGCTCCGGCGCGTGAAGCGACGGCCCTCCGACTCCACCACCCAGTCGATCGCCAGCGGGACGTCGCCCTCGGGCACTGACCCCGGCCCCAGGTCGTCGATCACGAAGAGCCCGCGCGGGGTGAGCAGATGAGCCGCGCGCGCCACCACCCGCGATGCGTCTTCCGGTCCGTCGAGGTGGGGCAGGACGCCGGCGGCCACGATGAGCCCGAAGCGCTCGCGACGTCGGACGGACCGGACGTCGCCATGCACCAGCTCGATGCGACCCTCTGCATCGGCCCGCGACAGGCGCGGGTCGCCCGCGATCCGGGCCCGGGCGCGGCTGAGCATGGCGGCCGACGCGTCGACGCCCACGATCCGGCTGGCGCGACCGTCAAGAAAGGCGCCGAACAGCCTGCCCGAGCCACAGCCCAGGTCCAGGACGGCGCCCCGCACCCGCTGGGTCAGCTCGCGATAGAACGCGCGGTCCTCCGTGACGGCGTCGTGCTCGAGGTCGTAGATCTCGGCGAGCTGATCTGCGTCGGTGCCCTGGGCGGCGAACGGATCCGCCGACCGCGGGTCGAAAGGCAGCGTCACTCGGTGTCGAGGCGGCGGATGGCAAGCCACTCGGCGATGAGCGCGACGCCGATCACGACCACCGCCGAGAAGGGGTTGAGCGCATCGGCCAGGCGCAGGCCGGCGATCGTGGCCAGGACCAGCCCGAACAAGGCGCCGCGCCGAACGGCACGCCACCAGGCACCCAAGTAGGCGATCCGGCGCCGCGCGGCGAAGTCGATCACGAAGGCCACTGGCGTGATCAACAGGACGACCGCGGTCCCCGCCAGACCGATGACGATGAGCCGATTCCGATTGGCGTCCGGGCACAGGTCGCTGGCCGTCGGCCCCGGACATAGCTGGGACGCCGCCACGAAGACGCCGAGCATCGCCACCAGGCCGGCCCCGACGAGCCCGGCAATGAGCAGCTTGTCGCGACGGTTCACCTCGCCGCGTCAGGGCAGATGGTGCGAAACGGGCACGAGGCGCAGCGCATTGGTCCCGGGTTGGCCTCGAATCGACCGGCCCGGATGCCGGCCGCGGTCGCCGCGATCTGGGCCCGCGCCTTCTCGAGACGAGCCGGCGTGGCCTGGCTCACCCCCACCTCCCCCGATTCCAGGAAGTGGAGTGCCAACCGATCTGGTGGGCGGCCGTGCTCGGCCTCCCAGGCGAGGGCATACATCGCCAGCTGCAGCGACTCGCGGGAACGGCGGGCGGCCGTGGCCGGGTCTCGGACGTCACCGGACTTGTAGTCGACGACACCGATCGACCCGTCCGGATCGCGGTCGATGCGGTCGATCCGGCCCCGCACCCGATCCGGCCCAAACCGGAACGCGAACTCCTGCTCGACCCCGATGACCGGGGCGGGGTCCGCCTGCTGCTCGTGCCAGAACCGGGTCAGGGCATCGCGCGCGGACGCCCGACGGGAGTCCTCGTGGGCGCGGGTGACGAATCCGGTCGATTCCCAGTTCCGATCCAGCTCGGCGTGGAGTTCTTCCAACGAGAGGACCGATCCCGCCATCTGGGCCCGATGGAAGGCCTGGACCGCGGCATGGAGCGCCCGGCCCACAACCAGGGGATGGCTGACCGGCGTCGGGAGCCGAATCAGGTGGGCGTACCGATACCGAGCCGGGCAGTCGGTGTAGTCGCTGACCTGGCCGTAGCTCAGGGTGATGGGCTCCTCGACCAGCCCAGGCCGCCTGGTAAGCGGCTTCGGCCGGGTGGGCAGTCCCTCGGCGGGCGGGCGAAGGCGCTCGATGCGCTCCATCGGGCTGGACCGCACGATGTCGCCCGGCAGGGCGGGACCCACGTCCAGCGCCTCGAGCAGGAACTGGCTCGGCCGTCGGGGCCGCTCCCCTTCATCGCGGGCCCAGCTCATGACGAGGGACTCGCGGGCGCGGGTCATTCCGACGTAGCACAGGCGCCGCTC
>JBIOTW010000087.1:0-27077 GCA_044866355.1 Candidatus Limnocylindria bacterium
AATACTTAGTCAATGGCGTCCCATGACGCCGCCGGTGCGATTTCGACAACCTGTCAGATGGGGTGACCCTTTTCTCGCGAACGTTCCGGCAATGTGCGAATGCGTTCGCCATCAGGACGGGAATCAAGTAGATCATCGTCCCGTATGCCACCTCTCGGGACCAGCCACCGAACCTCATCGGGGTGAATCGCTCCACAGAGCCGTCGGGTGCGACCTCGACCAGGTGGCCGCCCATCGGCCCAACGACGTCCTTCTGGCTTTGAATCCTGGACCAGGGCCAGCAGTGAAGAGTCCAGCCGCCTTCGTCGCGGTCCTGAGCCTCCACCCACCATGCGAGTTCGGTTAGGAGAGGGTTGTCCTTGTCGCGGGGGACCTTGAACTCGTACCAGGCGAGTCGCCACGGTGGAGCCGCGTTGGGAATGTCAGCGGCGTCCCATCTATCGCGGGAGTCAGGGCCGAGGACGTAGTCCGCGACGTTGTCGATGACGACGACAGGGGCACCCAGATCGAGGTCCTCTCGCATGTTTCGCACCCATTCGGTGTGCTTTTCGCGCGAGAACCTGCTGACCGACGATATGGACACCGGGCCAGACCTGAAACGATCAACTAGGCGGGTCATTGGCGCCCAGAACTCGCCTTCGGCTGGAAGCCGACCAGGGGGTCCGCCTGCCCCAGTGGGCGATGCCGAAACTCTGGAAGTAGCCGCGGGGTATCGGGCCGATCTCGGGATCGCCGATAGGTAGCATTCGCGCGATGCTAACTGCGGGGGATTACCGAGGAATTAATACAGAGTCGGCCAACTAAGCTCCACTCAGTTGCCCGAGTCCGCTCCCCGAGCGTTGAGTCTGGGGCTGATCACATCTCTGCGGCATTGCGATTCCCGGGACCCCATGGCCAGTACGCCTGCGCATCTGGAAGCACCGTACGGTGGGGAAACCAGCCCGGCGTCCGGAGATGCCGCCTGCTAGCCTCGCATCGTGGCTGCAAGGCGTCGAAGGGTCGACCACATCGACCACCAGATTCCGCCCATCGCGCATACGCCCATGTACGTCTGGCACAAGTACTGGGCGCGGAAGTCCTGGAACGTCGTTGGCGCGTTCGTTGAGGCCTACGCGCCCAGGGGTGCCATCGTCCTCGACCCCTTTGCAGGATCGGGGGTAACCGGCATCGAGGCTGTGCGGCGAGGACGTCGCGCCATCGTTGTGGACCTCGTTCCACTCATGGAAGAGATCGTTTGGGCAACGCTGGTCGACGTTGATCCGGAGGATCTGCTGCGCGCTTTCCGTATCGTCGAGTCCTCGGTGAGGACTGAGATCGAAGAGCTATACCTGACGACCTGCCCTATTTGCGGCACGAGCCAACCATCGTGGGCCAACGTCTGGGAAAACGGCCGCCTAGCACGCCTCCGCTACGTCTGCACGAATTGCGGGGAGCGGTACGAGAAAGGTGCGGACGCGACCTCAGCGGACCACGCAACGTTGGCGGCGACCGCCACGCGCTTAGACCACTACTGGTATCCGACCAATCGCCTCGAATACCCCGACGGCCAACCTTTCCTGAAACGCGAACGGTACCGATCGATCGACGAGTTGTTCACGTCGAGGAACCTCCTCGCTTTCGCGATGCTCATGGCCGCCATCGACTCGGAGAAGAACCGCAAGCTACAAAGGCTGCTTAAGGCCGCCTTCACGTCAGTCGTGCATCTCGGGACGAAGATGATGCCCGTGCAGGACCCGTCTCCGACCAACCACCACACTGCATTCAGCGCGCTCGGGTGGCAGCAGCAGAGCTATTGGTCTGCCCCGCGAGCCATCGAGAAGAATGTCTGGCATCTCTTTGAGAGCGCCATCCTGGGCCATCAGGGCCTAATCAAGGCCAAGAGAGACAGTCGGGAGGCCTTTCCTCAGCCCGTTCGGTTCGCCTCGTCGCTGTCTACCTTTCTCAAAGGAGACGGAGACATCTACGTACACAGCGGCGACGGCAACCGCCTGATGGCTCGGCTCCCCGAGGAGGGCGTCGACTACATCTTCACCGACCCGCCATACGACGTATCCGTTCAATACGGAGAGCTGGCTTTTCTCTGGGTCACGTGGTTACGGAAGGACCGCGGCTATCTGGACGCACTCGTCCGGGACGAGGTGATTCGGAACGAAAAACAGCACAAGGCGGCCGTGGTTTACCAGGCGATGTTGCGGGGGTCTTTCGAGGGGATGTTTAAGGTCGTGCGAAAGGACGCATACGCGACGGTTACTTTCCACAATCCCTCACTGACGGTGCGTAAGGCCACGATTGAGGCCGCGACCCAGGCAGGTTTCGACTTCCAAAAGATTCATCATCAGCCCACCGCTGTGCGTTCACCCAAATCGCTCTTGCAGCCCTTCGGCTCAGCGCAAGGCGATTTCTACCTGCGGTTCTACAAAGAGCCGCGGGCTTCGCGAAGGCGGTCTGCCGCCGAAACTGACGACGCCAGATTCGAGCGTGTTGTGGTTGATACCACTGTCGGGATACTGGCTGAGCGCGGCGAGCCTACCCCGTACACCTTCATCATCAACAAGATCGACCCGGAGCTTGCGCAACGGGGCTTCTTCTCGAGTGTGACGACGGGCTTGGACGTGAAAACGGTCCTCCAAAGGCACCTCGGCGAAGAGTTCCAGTTAGTGCGCGCCAGCCTAGGTGGGGTCGAGGGAGAACTTTGGTGGTTCGCTGACGGTTTCAAGATCGCCCACCCTGAAGTCCCTCTCGCCGAGCGCGTCGAACGCGCCGTCCTGAATCTGTTGAGGGCGAAGGGAACGGTCGACTTCACACAGGCCTGGGAGGCCGTAAGCGTGGAGTTCCCAAACTCGTTGACCCCGGATACCACGAGCATCTTGGATGCCCTTCAGACCAATGCGAGGAAGACATCCTCCGGCAGGTGGATCCTGAAAGAAGAGATCAGGGGACGGGAGACCGCACACAACGACGTGATCGCTGCACTGGCGGATATCGGCAAGGATTGGGGATTCAAGGTGTGGATAGGGAAGAAGGAGCAGGCTGCGTACGTGGGGCCTGCCATCTCGAGGCGGAAACTGTCCGATCTTGTCGACGGAGACCTAAGAGCGTTCAGCTCGCAGATCGCTGACTTGCCGACAGCCGAACAGCTCGATTGCGTTTGGGTCTCGCCTAAAGGACCAACGGCTTGCTTTGAAGTAGAGGCCACGACCGACATGACAAGTGGCCTCCTCCGCGGGTCGAACCTCACTGGTGTCGTGAGGAGATATCTAGTGATCCCGGAGGAGCGTAGAGGCCAACTGCTCGCCAAGCGTCGGTCCCCACTCTTCGCCGAGCGCTGGGATGCGGATGGATGGCAGGCCCTCCACTTCGATCATCTCCTCCAGGGCGCCCGAACCATCCGCCGCAACCCAGGAAAATGGGACCTGCTGGAGGGCGCTGTCGTGGTTGCAGCGAAGGAAGTGCCTCGTGGTAGACAGCTCAAGTTGGACCTCGACTAATTCCCACGCCTGTCCTCCTAACGAAAGAGCGGCCAGTGCGGAGCCGCGAGGCCCCGGACGCGTTCAGTGAGCCAACGATGTTCGGGGAACGATGCTGCGATCGCTCTGTAATGGCTCCGTCGAGTCGCGGGCGAGGAGCTCTGCAAGGCAATGACGCTGGCACGTGCGAGCGCAGAATTATCGAGGGAGTGAGCCACGACCAACGATTGGTCGCTGGGGTCACCGTGGCGACCAAGGAGCACAGCAGCCCACTGGCGAGAAGGAGTTTCGGCGCTCCTGTCATCGAGGCGATCGCAAGCGTGGTTCAGGATTCCCCGACGAACGTGTCTCGCCGACAGCAGTGACCTGAAGAGATTGCACTCCTCCCAAGCGCTGAGATTCATCGGGGATCGAAGGTGGTTCTCGATCGCCACCTGAATGTCTGAACGACTCGCGAACTGTGCGAGGTACGGACCGACTATGTCGGCCAGCCAGTCGACCGTGCCTAGGTGGCTCTTACACCAACCTACGCCATACACATCTCTATTCCCCCGGAGTCGGTTGAGGAGGTACTTGACCAGGCGCGGGGGAATCGGTTTGCGCCGTGAGGCTGATCGCCATGCTTTGCGCACAGCGCCTCGCGATCCGGTGCGGATTGCCGTGACGACGTAGTCAACGGCCGCTATCTCAGCGTCCGCCTCGAGGATCTCCGCCTTTATCTGCGCGGTGCCCACCAGGATCTTCGTCTTCCCCGGCTGGAGATTGAGGTCGATCTTTCGCATTTCTGCCTCTAGATCACGGAGTGCCTTCCGAGCGTGGGCTTCCGATGGTGCAACGATCCGGATGTCGTCGACATATCTGTAGTACGCCCACCCCTTACGGAGCATCGCTTTGTCCACGGGGTCCAGAAAGGCGGTCGCCAAGACTGAAGAAGCGTCGTATCCCTGCGGAAGTCCACGTCGCTTGCCCACTAGAGCCTTGAGGAGGTCGTAGAGCTCCGCCGCTGACGCTGCCGACACGCCAACGGACGTGAGCCGGTCCCGCAAAGGTCCATGTCCGATTCGCTCGAAGAATGCCGCGACATCCGTGATTACAACCGCCCCGACCCCGGAGGCGCGCGCGGCACCCTTCACCGCCTGACTGAAATCGAGCCACTGCCCGATCGGGCTGTGGCCGAATGGCTCAGGGGAGTTTCGTCGGCCGCGTGCGCGGTAACCGAAGACGTGATGCGCGTCTTCAAGCCGCGCATCTACGTCATGAAGGAACGTATCTACCAGCGCCTGGTAATAGACACGTTCCACTACCGATAGGATGTGAGCAGGCCTAGTGAGGCCGTCTCGCTTAGGTAAGAGGTATGAACTGGCGGGCCGGGGCGGGTTCTTTCGCAGGCGCGAGATCGCCCGTCCCATTCGTACGGTCTCCGCACGCCTCCGTGGTAGGTCTAACAGGGCGGCGGGGTCGTGCCACAGATCATTCTTGGCGTCGACCCGGACCCGGGCGACGGCCCGCTCTAGCCTAAGCGCAACGCGGCGTGGCACCTACTCCCTCCCTGCGGCTGCACCGGAGCGTACCGAGTGGTCGCGCGGATTGCGAGACACTCCTAGGCTGGACCGATGCGGGCGTGGATCGGAATGGGCGGAAACCTCGTCGCATCTCGAGGCGCGATGGCCGACGCCGCGGACGTGCTAACCGAGGCAGGCTTGGTAGGACCGGTCTCTCGCTTGTACCGATCGGCTGCTCGCGATATTGAGGATCAACCTGACTTCCTTAACTCGGCGTTGGCGCTCAACACGGAACTCACGCCCCGCCCGCTACTGGCCGAGCTGAAAGCGATCGAGCGGCGGTTAGGTCGGTACCCGCTGGCTGAGCGATTCGGTCCCAGGCTGATCGACCTGGATCTGCTGGCCATCGACGACCTGTGCATCGACGACGTCCCGGACCTGGTGGTGCCCCACCCGCGGCTGGCCGAGCGGCGGTTCGCGCTGGAGCCGCTGGCGGAGCTGGACCCCGACCTGCGCCCCTGGGCGGCGTGCCCGGTTGAGCACCGCGATCTGACGGTGGCCGAGGCGCTGGCCGCGGTCATGGATCAGGACGTGGAGGTGGTGGAGGGACCCGGCTGGGCGGGCGTCATCGGTCCATCGGTAATCCGGCGTACAGTGGAGCCATGACCAACAAGATCACCAAGACCGAGACCGACTGGCGGGCCGAGCTGACCCCGGAGCAGTACCACGTCCTCCGCGAGAAGGGTACCGAGCGGGCGTTCAGCGGGGAGCTGTGGGACGAGCATCGGGCGGGCACGTACCGCTGTGCGGGATGCGGGGCGCCGCTGTTCGACGCGGCCACCAAGTTCGAGTCGGGCACCGGGTGGCCCTCGTTCTACCAGCCGAAGGCGGCCGAGGCGGTGGACACCGAGACCGACCGCTCGTTGTTCATGACCCGGACCGAGGTCACCTGCGCGACCTGCGGCGGCCACCTAGGCCACGTCTTCGACGACGGCCCGCGGCCCACCGGCCTGCGCTACTGCATCAACTCGGCCGCCCTCAAGCTGGATCCGGCCGAGACGCGCGAGGAGATGGAGCAGGTCTAACGACAGCGCGTGATGGCCCGGGTGTGGCCCGATATTGTCAAGGACCCGATATCGGCCTAGCCTGTCGCACGTCGCGGGTGAAGGGTGCATCCGAGACCAACGAGGTGCGCCGCTCGAGGCCGCGAGCCGGAGGTGCCCCCATGAAGAAACGTTCATTCATCAGCCTCGCTGCCGCCTTGACTTTGGTCTCGGCGCTCGCTGTGCCCGCCGCAGCGGCCGGCCCATGGGAAACGGCTGATGTCATCGGCCAGGGGCCGGCGGGCCCGGTGGTGGCTGTCGACGGGGCTGCGATCCTGCGGACACCCCACGGGGTCACGGCGTCTCTCTCGATGACGCTCCCCGAGACCTACACCCGCCCGACAGGCCCGACCGGAAGCGGCGTGGCCGGCCATCCCGAGGCGTTCAGCCTCTGGGTCTTCATCTTCTGGAACCCCGATGCGTGCGACGGTCCGTGCGATAGGGCCGATCTGATCGCGGACTCGGCCGTGGTGGCGGGTGGGTTCAACGGAGGGGGTCACGTCGAAGGCGGCGCCACCCTCAACCTTGCCGGGCATGTGAACCCCAAGAGTCTCCTGTTCGGCGGTGGCAACGCCGAGTCCTTTGCAGAGGCGCTGAGCCTTGGATATGACCTCGCTGGCGCCGAGATTCACCTCGCGGTGGCACCGCACGGCGCGCTCGATCCGGCGCTCCTGCCGGACTCGATCTCGACGCCGGTGGGTCTCCCAGACTCCTGGTGGCTTGCCTTCTTCTTCCCGATCGATTAGGCACCGAATCCAGGCAGAGGGGGTCGTCAGGGACGGCCCTCTCTTCGCCGCCCTTGCCGAGAAGCGGCTCCTCGACACCGATTCGTCACCAAGCGGTTATCGGCATGACACGGCGCGGCCTCAGGCTGCCCCTCTGTTGAAACGCTGACGGCATTACTCGCCGTCCGCCTAACGGAGGACTGTCATGCGACGACTACTTATCCCCCTGCTTGGTGCGCTCCTGCTGGCCACCTCGGCCGGCAGTGTCCTGGCCGCCAGCCCGGTCGTGAAGACCGAGATCTGGCTCGATGGCGAGCTGGTCCGGACGCTCTTGCCTCCATCCCCCACCCCGGGCGAAGGAACCGATAACTTCTACATGGTCCCGGAAACCGGCGGCGTCGCCGGCGATGGTCCCGGCGACGTGGGCTATCACGGCGGCCACTGGAAGGTGTTCGTCGTGAGCTGGAACGTGGATCCCTATCCGCTGACCTCCGAGGAAGCGATCCTCGCGGCCGCGATGGGACCTGATCCGGATATCACGATCACCCGCCGCGCAGACCTCGATTTCCTCTGCCCAATCCAGGGTCACTAACTCATAAGTAGGCACGGCGGCCCGCGCTTCCGAAGCGCCGGCCGCCGTTTCCCTTGCGTCAGGCATCGTTCTACCAGTCGGCCGCCGAGGCGGTGGACACCGAGACCGACCGCTCGTTGTTCATGACCCGGACCGAGGTCAACTGCGCCACCTGCGGCGGCCACCTGGGCCACGTCTTCGACGACGGCCCGCGGCCCACCGGCCTGCGCTACTGCATCAACTCGGCTGCCCTGACGCTGGATCCGGCCGAGACCCGCGAGGAGATGGAGCAGGTCTACGCCGGGTCGTGGGGGTTCTCGAAACAACGTGGGCCTCATATCGACGTACCGTCAGTAGAGGATCGGCATCATCGGTCAGTCTGGGCAGCTTCGTATCCCGGGTGTAGCCTCCTTTAGAGCGCCGCGTGGTGAGCGCTAGACGATAGGGAAACCGATGCGAGCACGGCCTGGCCGGATGGTGCTCATGGTCCTGGCGGCAGTCGGGCTGGTCGTACTGCTCGTTGTCCTGCTGAACGTGCTCGATCCGAATAGCGGGTCACCGAGCGGATCCCCGAGTGGATCCCCGACGCCCGCGTTGACGCCGGCCTCGCCGGCAACGACGCCGACCGCTACTCCGGCCCCCACCTGGACAGCCACCGGGGAGATGACCGTCCCGCGCACCAGGCATACAGCGACATTGCTATCGGATGGCACCGTGCTGGTGGCGGGCGGCTCCGCTGGCGGTCCCTCGGCCGAGACGTACGACCCGGCCACCGGGACCTGGACTGCCACCGCGGGGATGATCGGGGGTCGCGCCGTACATACAGCCACTCTGCTGCCCGACGGCAGGGTCCTCGTGGCGGGCGGCAGCAACATCGATGGCCCGCTGGCATCCGCCGAGCTATATGACCCGGTCAGCAGGACCTGGACCGCGACGGGGAACATGACCGCGTACCGCACCTTTCATACAGCCACCCTGCTGCCCGACGGCAGGGTCCTCGTGGCGGGCGGCGGGACCCTCAGCACCACGGTACCAATGGCACTTGCTTCCGCCGAGCTGTACGACCCCAGCACCGGGGTCTGGACAGCCACTGCGCCGATGACCTACCCACGCGAGCGTCACACGGCCACGCTGATGCCCGATGGCAAGGTCCTCGTGGCGGGCGGCAACGGCTTTGGAGTGGCGGCCTCCGCGACTTCCGCCGAGCTGTATGACCCGGCCAGCGGGATCTGGACTGCCACCGGGAGCATGACCGAGGACCGCGTTGGCCATACGGCCACGATGCTCAGCGACGGCAGGGTCCTGGTGGCGGGCGGCTCCAGCACGGTTGGGTTCCTCACTAGCGCCGAGCTGTATGACCCGATGAGCGGGACCTGGAGCGCCACCGGAGACACCGGTGTGGTGCACTACGATCAGTCAGCCACTCTCCTGCCCGATGGCGCGGTCCTCTACGGTTCAGAGCTGTACGATCCGGCCGACGGGACGTGGACCTACACCGCAGGCATGATCGTGAATCGCAGCCTATACACGGCCACGCTGCTGCGCGACGGCAAGGTCCTCGCCGTGGGCGGGTATGACGGCGAGTTCGTGCTGGCCTCCGCCGAGCTATACGAGCCGGGCGGATGAGGGACCAGCGGGGAACAACTGAACCGAGTTCGAGTCGGGCACCGGGTGGCCCTCGTTCTATGAGCCGAAGGCCGCCGAGGCGGTGGACACCGAGACCGACCGCTCGTTGTTCATGACCCGGACCGAGGTCAACTGCGCCACCTGCGGCGGGCACCTGGGCCACGTCTTCGACGACGGCCCGCGGCCCACCGGCCTGCGTTACTGCATCAACTCAGCCGCCCTGAAGCTGGATCCGGCCGAGGTCCGCGAGGAGATGGAGCAGGTCTGAACGGTGGGTAACCAACCGCATAGCATCGGAGACACCGCTGCTGTGCTACACATGGCGTCATGACGGAGATCGGCACCGAGCTGCGTGAAACAGGGAAGCTGGAACCGGCTGCGTACTCGCAGCTCGAGTCCGCTTTCCGCGGCGAGCTGATCCGTCCAGGCGATCCCACGTACGACGAGCACCGGAAGATCTGGAACGCTGCGATCGACCGGTTTCCTGCGCTGATCGCCAGGTGCCGGGACGTGGATGACGTCATCGCGGCCGTGGCGTTCGGGCGAGAGACTCGCCTGCCGGTCGCGGTGCGAGGCGGTGGCCACAGCTTCCCCGGACTATCCGTCGTCGACGACGGGCTGGTCATCGATCTGGGGCTCATGAACGCCATCCGCGTCGACCCGGAAGCGCGCGTCGCCCGCGCCGGAGCGGGCGTTCGCCTCGGCGAGCTCGACCGCGCCACGCAGCCGTTCGGCCTGGCCGTCCCGGCGGGCATCGTCACCACCACCGGGCTCGCCGGCCTCACCCTGGGCGGCGGCATCGGGTGGCTGATGCGCAAGTACGGGCTGACGATCGACCAGCTCGTATCGGTCGATCTCGTCACCGCCGGCGGCGAGGTGGTCAAGGCCAGCGCCACCGAGAACGCGGACCTGTTCTGGGGAGTCCGCGGTGGCGGCGGCAATTTCGGGATTGTCACCGAGTTCGAGTTCCGCCTGAATCCGCTTGGACCGATGGTGCTGGCCGGTCCCATCTACTGGCCGATGGAGGACTCGGCGCGGGTCCTCCGCTTCTACCGCGACTGGATCAGCGATGTCCCCGACGAGCTGACCACCATCGTCGTGCACCGCAAGGCGCCGCCGCTGTCATTCATCCCCTCGCAGCTGCATGGCCGGCGGGTCGTCAGCGTGACCGTCTGCTACGCCGGACCCATCGAAGAGGGCGAGAAGGTCGTGCGGCCGCTCCGCGAGTTCGGCTCGCCTGTGCTCGACCTCTGTGCGCCGAAGCCCTTCCTCGAGCACCAGTCGATGTTCGACTCCTCGTTGCCGCCCGGCTACTGGTACTACTTCCGCGCCTGCGACGTCGCCGAGCTGACCGATGCGGTGATCGACATTACCGCGGAGCACGCGCTGCGCTTGAAGTCCCCGGTGACGGCGTTTCCCATCTTCCAGCTCGGGGGTGCGGTGGGCCGCGTTGGCGAGGCGGACACGGTCTTCAACGGCCGTCGCGCCGGCCACACCTTCAACATCAACGCCACGACCGTCACAAGCGAGGGCTTCGACGAGGAACGGGAGTGGTCGCGGGCCATGTGGACGGCCCTCGCCCCGTACCACACCAGCGTCTACGTGAACTTCCTCATGGACGAGGGCGAGGAGCGCGTCCGTCAGGCATACGGGCCGCAGAAGTACGACCGCCTCAAGGCACTCAAGCGCAAGTACGACCCGGATAACTTCTTCCGGTTGAACCAGAACATTCGCCCGGACTGAGCCGCTCCGCCATTCCCACAGCCGGGCGATGACCAGGACATGTGGTAGGCTGTGGTCCACACAAAAGACTGTGGAGGCCTGTAGGATTGGCCAAAGCTAACTTGACCCTGCACCTGGATGTGGACGTGATCCGACGAGCGAAGATCATCGCGGCGAAGCGCGGGACTTCAGTCAGCGGGCTGGTGGCCCACGATCTGGGCGAACTCGTGGACCAGGACGAGCGCTACGAGGACGCGATGCGCCGGGCCATGGAGATTTTGGTGAAGGCGACTGCCCGTGGGGGCAGGTCCTGGCAACGAGATGAGCTCCACGAGCGATAGCCTCGGATGGCGCGGGACGACCTGACCTTCGTCGATACGAACGTCCTCGTCTATGCGCACGACACATCGGAGGTCCTGAAGCAACCGGTCGCCCGAGCCCTCCTTGACACGCTCTGGACCAGCCGCACCGGTCTGCTGAGCACCCAGATCCTCCAGGAGTTCTACGTCGTCGCGACGCGGAAGTTCGATCCGCCGATGAGCAGGAGTGCGGCGCGCGAGATCGTCTCCCTCTACGGCACCTGGCCTGTCGTTCAGGTCGACGTGGCGCTCGTCCTTACCGCTTCGCAGCTCGAAGAGCGGCACAAGCTGTCCTTCTGGGATGCGCTCGTCGTCCAGGCCGCGCGAGTCGGTGGCGCTGCGGTCCTGGTGACTGAGGATCTCCAGCACGGGCGGCGCATCGGCGGGGTCCGCATCGAGGATCCCTTCCGCTGATGGTCGCCCGGCCGGCGGAGCGGGCGACATCGGTTCTTCAGGAATCCGGCGTACAGTGGGGCCCTTGAACAAGATCGGGACTGCGTTGCTTGGCTTGACCGCGCTGATCCCGCTCGGGGTCGGCATCGAGCGGAGCATCTCCTGGGCTCGCATCTCCCGCAGGGAGTGGATTTCGCCGCCGTGCTCCTGACTCTAGGGGTGTACGCAACTCGGAGTACGCCTGGTACCCCGGACTTACCCGTGCCGCTGTTCGGAGCCATCGCGGTCATCGGCCTGGTGCTCGCCGGGTTGGTCATGGCTCGGCTCGCCGGACAACCGGCACCCCAGGCCACGCTACCGCGCCCTGACACACGCGTCGGGGTGGTCTACGCCGTCCTGGCCGCGGTCTCCGCGGGGCTTCTGCTGTTCCTTCCGGTCCTGCTGGTGGGCTACAGCCTGTCAGTGGTGGCCGCCGTCTCCCGCGGCGAAGGACTCGCCTGGCAGTCAAGCGTGGCGATGACCTACACATTCCTCGGGATTCCGGCCGCCGTCGGTCTGGTCCTCCTCGTGGTCCCCTATGCGTTGTTCCGGGCGGCCAGTCGGCGTGTTGGCACCAAGCAAGCCGTCCGGTGGGTCGGCGGCCTCCTGGCGATCTGGCATGCCGGCATGGCATTGCTCCGCGTCGGCGACATCTCCTCGGCGATCGACCCGGCGGCGGCGGCTGAAGCCATCTGGTACCCGGTCGCGTTTGGCGTCGCCGCGGTCGTGATCCTTGCCGCCACCGTCGTGGCCGACAGGCAAGCCAAGGGCGCTGCTGTTGCGCTGGGTGGCGCGCTGGCCATCGGCCTCGTCGCCCTGGTGGCCGCGCTGCTCGCGGTCTGGGGGACTCCGCTGAGAATCCCGACCGGTGCCCAGGAGGTGCACATCACGGTCACGGCGACCGAAGTGCGGTTGAGCCCAACCACCGTTCACGCCGGGGACGTGTATTTGACCGTCGATCAGCCGGAGGACCCGTCGGGCCACGCCGGGTTCACATTCGTCAGTCGGGGATATCCCGGGCAGGGGGGCGGGGACCCCGAGCCCATGAGCGACGAGGACGTTGCTCGGCTCGCGCAGGGCGATTACCAGGGAACTGCTCTCCAGGGCGGGTGGGGAGATCAGGCGAAGTTCGCGCTGCGCGAGGGGAACTACGTGTTCCTGATCGCCGGTCCCGGCGGCGGGCTGCCGGGAGTCCCACCCATGTCGATGGCAGTCCTTGAGGTGGTGCCCTGACGTCTGCGCGACGTCGCACTTGTTCGCGTGTCAGTCGCCTGGATGGGTAAGAGCCCCGCAAAGCTGCCGTTTGGCGGGCTTCACAGGCTCACCTCTCGTGCTTGGACGCGATGAAGCGGCTGAGCCAGTCCTCGAAACGAGTCGGGCCGATGCGCGGGTTGTCGCCGGGGGTGAGGGACTGATCGGTCAGCTCCGCCCCGAAATAGCGTGTGTGGACGTCGGCGACCACCTGACGGGGGTCCTGGTTCGCACTCAAGAATCGTCGGACGATTTCGTCGAGACGTACCCGCTCCGGACCAGCCAGCTCGACCGTGCCGTTCCGAGGCGCCCCGAGGGTGACGTCGGCCAACGCGGCGGCGACGTCATCCGACGCGACCGGCTGCACCAAGGCAGGCGACAGGCGAACCGTTTGCCCATCGGTGGCTGATTGGGCAATGCCGTTGAGGAACTCGAAGAACTGCGTCGAGCGAAGGATGGTGTAGGGAACCCCGGAAGCCTTGATCAGGTCTTCCTGGGCCATCTTCCCGCGGAAATAGCCGCTCTGGAGAAGACGGTCGGTGCCCACGACCGACAGCGCCACGTGATGTCCCACACCGGCGGCCGCTTCGGCCGCCAGGAGGTTGCGACCTGAGGTCTCGAAGAACTCCAGGACCGCCTTGTCCTCGAACGAAGGAGCGTTGGCGACGTCGGCGACCACCTGAGCCCCCGCGACCGCTTCAGCCAGCCCTTCCTCAGTGATGGTGTTGACACCCGATGAGGGTGATGCCGCAACCACATCGTGGCCGCGCTGACGAAGCTCGTTCACGAGCTTGGTTCCAATCAGCCCGCTGCCCCCAATCACCACGATCTTCATGCCGAATCTCAGGCGCCCTGCTCCCGCCTGCCCACCAGGTACCAGGTTTCCATATCCCCTTTGCCCTTGACCGCCACCATGCCGCGTCGCTCGCACACGAACTCGTCCTTGAGCAGCTCGTACGTCGCCTGCGTGATCTGGATGTAGCCCGGCGTCCCCTCGGTCTGCATCCGGCCTGCGGTGTTCACCGCGTCACCCCACAGGTCGTAGAGGAACCGCTTGCGGCCGATGACGCCGGCCACCACCGGCCCAGAGTTGATACCGATCCGCAGCTCGAACCCCAGGTCGCCCATGGCACCGCGAGGCCCGACCGCATCCAGCATGTCCAGCGCCATCAGCGCCAGCGCCTGGGCATGGTCCGGTCGAGGCACCGGGATGCCGGCGGCAGCCATGTAGCAGTCGCCGATGGTCTTGATCTTCTCCAGCTCGTACCGCTCCACCAGGGTGTCGAAATGGCCGAACAGTCGGTCGAGCATGTTGACGAGGTCGGCCGGCGCGACGCGCTGGGCCATCGGCGTGAAATCGGCGACGTCCGCAAAAAGGATGGAGGCCGATGTGAACGAATCCGAGATCGTCTGCGGCTTCGCCTTCAGCTTCTCGGCGATCGAGCGGGGCAGGATGTTGAGCAGCAGGTTCTCCGCCCGGTCCTGGGCGTCCTGCCGCTGCTGAGCGAAGACCGCCAGCAGGGTGAACACCACCGCCCCGCCCACGACCACGTTCAACGCGATCATGGTGGTGCTGAACCACCGCGGAAGGGCAGACAGGCCGCCGGTCACCTCACCTGCGATGCCCGCCGCGAGGAAGGCGACCGCGAACAGGACGAACCAGCGGACGCTTGATGAGACGCTGCTGAACACCAGCGCGCCCAGCGGTCCCAGGATCCCCCACAGGCCGACCGCGCCCGAGCTGAGGAATCCCGCGGTCGGCCACATCGACAGCGTGGGTGCCAGGGTGATATCCAGCAGCTGGATGCGCAGCAGCAGCTCGAAGTTCCGCGTGCGGGCGAACAGGCCGATGGACGCCAGCGAGATGAGAAGGTAGGCGTAGGCGACGACGCCGGAGGGGGCGCCCAGGGCGAGGTAGAGGGTGCCCCACACCAGGGAGATCGGGAGGATGAGCACCGCCAGCTGGACGAGCAGGGCCTTGCGTCGTCGAGTCTCCTCGTCGTCGTTCGGGTCCACGCCGATGCGTCCCAGCCATTCCCACAGCCTCGTCACTCGCGGAGGATAGCGGCGTATTGGTCGGGACTCGGAGGCAGCTGACATGAGTCCGCGGGTGCTGCTGGATGTACCCATCACCTTCGACGTCGGTGCTCAGGTGACCCACGCGCCTCTAGTAGAGGTCGAAATCGGCGGCGTCACGACCAAGCTCATCGTGGATACCGGCTCGACAGACCACGTGCTGACCATGGAGCTGGCCGAGCGGGCCGGACTGGAGGCGTCGCCCGGCGAGCCGGGGACCGACAGCGTGGGCGCATCGGTACCGTCGTGGACGCTGGGGGAGGTGCCGGCGCGGATCGGTGAGCTCGACGTCCGTCTGCGGGACGTGGTGGCCATCGCCGGGCCGGAGCCGTTCGAGGGCTGGGGCATCGGCGGGTTCCTGAGCCCCCAGCATGTGCATCCGAATGCCTGGGTGGTGATCGACCTGGCGGGCGGGATGCTCAGCTTCGTCGGTGGCGAAGAAGCCGATGTCGGCGCGTGGGTGGGCGAGCGCTTCCCGAACCTGCACGCTGTGTCGCTCGAGCGGGAGACCGGCGATACCACGGTGCTGGTGCGGGCGGCCATCGAGCCGTTCGACCCGGTGGTCACCATGCTGGACACCGGCGGGAAGAGGACCGAGTTTCCCGAGGCGGCGGTCCCGGCCCTGCGAGGCGGGGAGACGATGGAGTCCGGTCACGGGGTGGGTGGCGGGACAGCCATCGGCTTCGAGATGGCAGACCAGGTGCTGCGCGTGGCCGATGCCAGGCTGCCGGTCCCCAGCCTGTTGGTACGGAAGGAGATCGGCATGGCGCAGGGGCTGGTAGGAATGGACCTGCTGCGAGGGACCGTCCTGGTCGTCAGCGCCGACCTCAGTCGTCGGGTGCTCTGGCTGGTGGCGCCGAACGACCTTCCGCAACCCGCCAGATGAACAGCAGCGGAATGGCGGTGGCGGCGAAGACGGCCGTCGCGATTCCGATGGCGGCCGGTGAGCCGAGCTGGTCGGCGGATGTGAGCAGGAGGGGCATCGCGATGACCAGCCCGAGCTCGAAGATGAGCGCGCTGAGCGACAGGATCGTCGCGCGCTGCGCACTGGGGATCAGGTCGTTGATCCGCGTCAGCAGGAGCGGGCCGAGCAGTGCCGGGACGAGCGCGACCAGGAGCACGAGCGTGATCGAGGGGATCGAGGGAAACAGGCCGAGCAGGCCCTGAGCGACGAGCAGAACGCCCACGCCGATCGCCACGATGGTGGTGAGCTTCATGCGACCGGTGGCGCGATGCGCAAGCCAGGATGCGATCACGCTGGTCAGCTGCACGCCGGCCACCACGATCCCGAGCGTCGGGATGGGCAGACCGACCTCGACCGCGTACGGCTGCAGGAGCACGTAGTACACCACCAGCGGCAGGGTGAGGACCGTCGCGTACAGCAGGAGCAGGGCGCGGACGACCGGGCGCCGCGCCGCGATGCCGACCGCGGCCTGCAGGTTCTTCCAGTAGCCGAGCGGAGTCTCGTCGTCCTCGTCGATGTGCGGCGGCTCCTTCATGGTGAGCACCAGCGCTGTCGCCGCCAGCGACATGAACCCGCAGATCGTGAAGCACAGCGTGATGTCGACCGTCGCGATCGCCGCGCCGATCACCGCGGCCACACCCTGTGATCCCTGCTGGATGGCGGCGTATCGGCCGGACTGCTTCGCGGCCTGGTCCTCGCGCCCATCGGCCTTCAGCGTGTCGTAGAGAAGCGCCGCGTCCGCCCCGCTCACGAACGCCATGGACGAGTTCCAGAGGGCGTAGCCCAGCAGGAACGCGGGCGACAGCGCCTCGGCCAGGATGAGGAACATCGCCAGCGCGTACAGGGCCCCGCCCACCGCGATGGACGCCTTTCGACCCCACCGATCGGCGACGGCACCGGTGGGAACCTCGAGGAAGGCGGTGAGGAGCCACGCGAAGGCTTCGAGGACGCCGATCTGGGTGAGGCTGACCCCCCTGCCCTGGAGGAAGACGACCCAGATCGGTACCCAGAGGATGAACATGAACAGCGCCTGGGACGTGAAAAGGCGCCAGACGTTCCCGCCGTACTTCAACGTGCGTGGTGCAGCAGCCGCTACGGCCTCGGCCTCGACGACGGGCTGCGTGATCGCGCCCTGTCGTAAGCCTTCGGATCTGATCGGGTCGGTCATGGGTCCGTCCGGCGTGGGGCGAACCTCATTCGCGTGGTCTTAGGAAGTCCCGAATTGGCAGTAGCAGGGCCACAACGGCGGCAGCGGTGACGCCTGCGTAGTAGTAGCCGGTCGAGTACTGGTCGGCCAGCATGCGGGCCGTCACGCCTCCGACCGTAGCCGGGAGGAGCCACAAGGCATACCAGGCCCAACGCTCGCCGCGCCGGTAGGGGATGACGGAGATTGCGGCGGCGATCAGACCGAGCCCGGCGCCGAGCATGCCGAGGATTCCGACGTCCATCGAGTACAGGGACGCGACCTCGGGATCCTGCTGGGCGAACTGATCCCATGTCCGGCCTTCAAGCTCGGTCTGGTCTCCGACCGGGGTAAGGGCTACCCAGAGCGAGGAGAGGGCGACCATGATCGACACCACGGTCAGCAGACCCGAGCTGACCCGCAGCACGCGGGACGTCGGTTCACGCATCATCGCCCCCTTCCAGGCGGTTCCCATGCGGGAAGTCCTAGGGTAGCCGAAGGGCGGTCGCCCACCGGCCCGCTAAGCCAGTTGCGGGTGACCGATATCGCTCTCGTCGCGCTCCCAGACGACGAGGTCGTGCGCGAACAGCGCGCGCTGCACGCCCCATTCGCGGAGTCGCGGCATCCAGTCCGAGTAGGTCCCGATGACGTCGAGGCCAGCCGAGGCGAGGCGCTCCGAGAACGCGCCGGTGCTGAACTCCCAGGTCGTGTTGGCGGCCTGCCCGGCGAGCATCCATCGGCCGGCATCGGTATCGATCAGCAGAGACTGGTGGCCCGGGGTATGGCCTGGCGTCGGGACCAGGCGGAGGCCCGGCGCCACGTCGAACTCGCCGTCGATCACCTGGATCCGCGCTCCGGCGTAGTCGAACGCGTACTGCGGGTAGGTGTAGTCCGGCTTCTGGGCAGCCTCCAGCTCCGCGCGCTGGACCAGGACCGGCACGTTCGGGAAGTGGTGGTTGCCCCCGGCGTGATCGGCGTGGAGGTGGCAGTTGGCGATGACATCGATATCAGCCATCTCGGCGCCCACCGAGGCCAGCGCCTCGGCCGGCGATCGGAGCCGCGGGTGGTATCCGTCCCTGGTCTCCTCGTCGATGGGCGACAACCCGGTGTCGAACAGCAGGGTCCCGCCCGGGTAGGGGACCAGGAAGCCACTGACCGGGAGCGGCTGGCCCTCGTCTGGATAACCGGGCGGACAGACGATGTAGCCGTAATGGACCCGGCGGATATCGGCTGCCCTGATCTGGCCCGTCATTGGTGCCCCCGATGGTACCGATCCCGGCCGGCGCGATCGCCAACCTTGACAGGGGCCAGACCGGAGCCCTAACTTCGACCGGCGTGAAAAACCAGCGGCTTGGCCGCCTGTGCGCGCTGCCGTCGCCTGTCCCGCCGACCCGACATACGTGAGGATCCACTTGATGCGTCGCCCCCTGTCTCTCTTGGCAGCCTTGGCCCTTATCTTGGCCAGCGTTTCGCTGGTCTCTGCGACTCCCGCCGCCGGCTCGAGCGGCTACATCGTGACGCTGCGACCCGGGACCGAGCTGTCCACCACCATCAACGGGCTCAGCCAGCGCCTGGCCTTCGTGCCGGATCATGTCTACAGCCATGCCCTGCGGGGCTTTGCCGCCAGCCTGAACGCCCAGCAGGTGACTGCCCTGGCCGCCGATCCGGCGGTGCGCACGATCGTTGCCGACCAGGCTGTGGAGGCCATCGCCCAGACGCTGCCGACGGGTATCAATCGGATCCAGGCCGACGTCAGCTCCCAGGCATCGGGCAACGGCAGCGGCGCGCTCAACGCGCCGGCGGTGGCCGTCATCGACACCGGGATCGACACCAACCATCCCGACCTCAACGTGGTCGGCGGCGTGAACTGCTCGAGCGGGAAGAGCTTCGAGGATGGCAACGGCCACGGCTCCCATGTCGCCGGCACCATCGGCGCCCGGGACGACGGGACCGGGGCAGTGGGGGTGGCCCCGGGCGTGCCGCTCTACGCGGTGCGGGTGCTGAACAACGCCGGCTCCGGCTCGTGGGCGAGCGTCATCTGCGGCGTGGACTGGGTGGCCGCCAACGCGGCGGCGCGCGGGATCAAGGTCGCCAACATGAGCCTGGGCGGCAGCGGAAGCGAAGGCAACTGCAGCGATGGCGGCCTGCACGAGGCCATCTGCGCCGCGACCAATGCCGGTGTCACCTTCGTCGTGGCGGCCGGCAACAGCGGCGCCAACTTCAGCAGCTTCGTGCCGGCGACCTACGGAGAGGTGCTGACCGTCACCGCGGTGGCCGACTTCGACGGCACCTCCGGCGGCTTGGGTGCAGCCACCTGCCGGACCGATGTCGACGACACCTTCGCCGACTTCAGCAACTTCGCGCTGAGTTCGCAAGACAGCAGCCACACCATCGCCGGCCCAGGCGTGTGCATCTTTTCGACCTGGAAGCGGGACGGCTACAACACCATCAGCGGCACCAGCATGGCCTCGCCGCACGTGGCCGGCACCGCTGCGCTGTGCCTCGCTGGCGCGTGCGGGGGAATGACACCAGCCCAGGTCATCGCCAAGCTGCGGAACGACGCCGCAGCGCAAGCGGTGAGCTATGGGTTCATGGGTGATCCCAACCACCCCATCGTCGATGGGCAGGGCCGAACGCTGTACTTCGGATACCTGGTCTACGCCGGCGGCTACTGAGGCCGGGTCATCGGTCTGTCATGGGGCCCGGCCAGGACCGGCAAGCGAGGCAATTGACCTTTGCCGCCGAACGTTCGTCGTGACCGAGGTGGAGACCGATGGCTGACGCTCCGCGCCGGACCGCGCTGACGATCCTGGCGGTCGTCGGGCTCGTCGCGCTGATAGTGGTGCTTCTGAACTTCCTCAGTCCGGCTGGCGCGCCACCGGTCGGATCCCCGACGCCGACGGTTCCGCCGGTGTCACCCGCCCTTTCGCCCACTGCCATTCCCGCGCCGAGCTGGATCGCCACCGGCGCCATGAGCACGGCCCGCTCCAACCACTCGGCCACGGTGCTGTCGGATGGGACCGTGGTCGTGGCGGGTGGGTCCAACAACAGCGGCCCGCTGGCGTCGGCCGAGCGGTACGACCCCGCCACCGAGACGTGGACCGCGGTGGGGGACATGCTCGCGCCTCGCTACCACTTCACCGCCACGCTGCTGCGGGATGGCAAGGTCCTGGTGGCGGGCGGCACTAGCACGGGCCCGCTTCTCGCCACCGACTCCGCCGAGCTGTACGACCCGGCCACTGGGACCTGGACCGCCACCGGGTCCATGACCGAGATCCGTGCCGCGCACACGGCCACACTGCTGCCCGACGGCCGGGTCCTGGTGGCGGGCGGCAAGATGAGCGACTTCGTGCCCCTGGCCTCGGCTGAGGTGTACGACCCAGCCACCGGGGCATGGACCGCCACCGGGACCATGAACGGAGTACACGGAGGTCACACCGCCACCCTCCTCCCGGATGGCGCCGTCCTCGTGGCCGGCGGCGTTTTCATCGGTGCCGCACCCCTGCCCTCGGCGGAGCTCTACGACCCCGGCACCGGGTCGTGGACTGTCACCGGGGAAATGATCGAGTCGCGCTCCGGGCATACCGCCACGCTGCTGTCTCACGGAACGGTGCTGGTGGCGGGCGGAAGCAGCTCCACCGGTCCGCTCTTGGCCTCAACCGAGCTGTACGACCCGGTCGCCGGAACCTGGACTGCCGCCGGCCCCATGGGCGGACCCCACGCCGGGCACTCCTCCACCCTCCTGGCCGATAGCGAAGTGCTCGTGGCTGGCCTGAGTGAAGGTCCAGCCCTCTCGGCCGAGCTGTACGACCCGGCCGGGGGGACCTGGTCGGCCGCCGCAGCCATGCTCGAGCCTCGCTTCCTTCACACGGCCTCACTCCTTGGCGATGGCCGGGTGCTGGTGGCGGGCGGTGACAACGGCGAGGTCGTGTTCGCTTCCGCCGAGCTCTACGACCCCGGCGGATAGCTCGAGCGGCTGACCCGGCGGAAGGCTGGTGAGGTCTGGCCGCCCAGAGAGGGGCGGTCGCGCCGTTGGGCTATTCCTGAGTCTGGGGGTTCAGGTAGGGCAGCACCGATGCGCCTGCGAGTTCGGGCAGGTCGAGCGCGAAGACGTCCAGGCCGCGATGGTGGTCGCTGGCATACACGTAACCGCGATACCAGTAGGCGGACCATTGGTCGCTCGGATCCCGCCCGCCCACGTCGTAGAAGGCGACCTCCTGCGGGGCTGACGGATCGGTGAAGTCGATGACTGACGTCGCGCCCGCGTAAAAGGCGCTGATCATGATGTCGCGCTCGATGCCCGGGACGACGTTGAACATGTGGGCCGAGCACACCACCTCGCCCTGGGTGCGCTCCAGGCTGAAGCGGCCGGCCAGCTGGGGTGAGCTTGGATCGGTCACGGTGTAGAACCAGATGGCGCCGGCGGGCGGATCGGCGCAGCCGGCATCGGCCAGGTTTTCATCGCCGAAGGCGACCACGCTCTCGTCGTTGCTCCACGCGGCGGAGTGCCAGAAGACGACCTCCGGTCGGTCCACGTGGGCCAGGGTCAGCGGGTGGAGGGGGTCGCTGATGTCCCAGATCTGCCCATCGCTCAGGCACGCGGCCGCGGCCAAACGCAGGGGCAGGAAGAGGCTGATGTCGTGGCATCCGATCGTGTCGTGGAAGTCGGCGGGCGCCCTGGATGGGAGGTTCCAGGGTGCGGTGTCGGTGAGGATTGGCTGGGCAACCACGCTCGCCGACGCGGGGTCGGTGAGCGGCACCTCCACCACGGTGATGTGGCCGTGCGGGTTGACACACTCCGGCACGATCTCCTCCTCGCGCAGCGCATAGGACTCGACGTAGACCACCAGCCGCCCGTTGTCCGGGTCCGGCAGCAGGGTGTGGGTGTGCGATCCGCAATCGGTAAAGACCGATGCCACCAGCCGCGGGCTGGTGGGCTGGCTGGCGTCGAAGATCCTCAGCCCCTCCCATGCGTCGGTGTCCGGGATGGCGTCGGGGTCGTCGTCGACGACGTCTGCGGCATCCTCCGATTCGCAGCCCGGTCCGGTCTGCGGGCGATCGACGCTGACGACGATCAGCCCCTCCCAGATCGAGACGTCGCCCTGCGGCCCGCGACAGGTGACGTCGGATATGAGGTGGGGGTTGGTTGGGTCGGAGATGTCGATGATCCGGAACCCGTCGTAGTTGCCCTGGACGGCCAGGTCGCCCCAGAACGCGAAGTCCGAGTTGGCGAAGTCGTCCGAGGGGTCCTGGTTGGCGAGGGTTGCGACCAGGCGGATGGAGTCGGTGTGCCGATCCGGATCGGTGGAGGCGGAAGGCCCCAGCGTTTCGTGGCCGGCGTGTTCGTCCGGTGTGGCTGATGGGCCAGCCGATTCGGTCGGGCTGCCACAGGCCGCCAGGAGCAGCAGGGCGCAGATGGCCGCCATCGGTCGAGGTCGCATCACAGACAACTAACCCAGTATCCGATGCGGGGTTCGTTCACACGGCGGATGGTCAATACTGCGAGCGCAGAACATCCGGGGGTTCCCGGCGCTGACGGCTCGAACGGAGCGAAGCCCCATGAGCCCCCTTGGCGCGGCGGCGGCTCGCCGACGCTACCTGGTCCTCATCGGTCTGCGGTGGCTGCCCGCGGGGCTGCTCATCCCGATCAGCGTCCTGCTCATGCTGTCGCGGGGCCTGGCCCTGGTCGAGATCGGCCTGGTCTTCTCGCTCCAGGGACTGGTGGTCCTCGCGCTCGAGCTCCCGACCGGAGGCCTGTCTGACGCCATCGGGCGCCGACCGGTCTTGATCCTCGCCGCCGCCATCTTCGTGCTGGCCCTCGCAACCTTGCTCGTAGCGGATTCCGTCGCGTTGTTCGCCGCCGCCACGATCCTGATGGGAATCTTCCGAGCCCTGGACAGCGGCCCCCTCGAGGCCTGGTACGTGGACGCGACGCTTGCCGCCGATCCCGAATCTCGCCTCGAGTCGGGGCTCGCGGCCGGCAGCTCGGTGCTCAGCATCGCGATCGCCCTCGGGGCTCTGGTGTCGGGAGCGCTCATTGCCCTCGACCCGTTCGAGGGAGTGGAGCCGCTCGCACTCCCGGTGTTGGGCGCGCTGGGCGTCGCGGTCGTGTACACGGGCGCCGTGTTCGTCCTGCTCAGGGAGGTTCGACCAGCGCAGGGCCTGCGGGCCGCGCTGAGCTCGGTGCGGAAGGTCCCTGCCGTCGTCCGAGACGGCCTGCTGCTGCTGCGGCACTCCCAGGTGCTGGCGGCCCTGATCGCAGTTGAGCTGTTCTGGGGATTCTCGATGGTGGCCTTCGAGACCCTCTTCCCGATCCGGTTGGCGGAGGCCGTCGGCGGCACCACCCCAGCCGGAGCCCTCATGGGGCCAGTGAGCTCGGGCGCGTGGGTGGCGGCCGCCGCAGGTTCGGCCTTGATCGCGGTCCTGAGCCGCCGGACCGGCGTCGCCCGGGCTGCGGCGGGACTCCGAATCCTCCAGGGGCTGACGATCGTGGTCATGGGCCTCCTGGCCGGGGCGGTGGGCCTGATCACCGCCTACCTCGCCTGTTACCTGACCCACGGAGCCTCCAATCCGATGCATACGACTCTGCTCCACCGCCAAGTCGACGCCGCGCATCGGACGACGGTCTTGTCGATGAACTCGATGGTCAGCCAGCCGGCGGGAGCCATCGGCGCCATCGTCCTGACGGCGATCGCGAGCGGGGCTTCGGTCTCGACCGCCATGGTGGTCGGCGGCGTGGTATGCGCAGCTGCTGCTCCGCTGTACCTACCCGCTTGGCGGGCCGAGCGCCGGGTGCTGTCCGCGTCCGGCTAAGGCCGGCGTGTCAGACTGCCGTCATGGCTGGCAGCAACGAACGGGCCCTTGGCTCGGTGGACTGGACGGGCCTGGGGGCGGCGCTGATCACGATCGGGTTGTGGTCATCGGCATTCGTGGGGATCCGGGCCGCGGGCGAGGACATCTCCCCGGGCCCATTGGCCTTCGGTCGGCTGGTCATCGGCGCCGTGCTCCTCGGAACGCTGGCGTTGGTGCGGCGCGGCCCGCTGCCGCGAGGCCGGGACCTGGCCCTGGTCGTGGGCACCGGGGTCATCTGGTTCGCCGGCTACAACCTGTCCCTCAATGCCGCGGAGCAGGTGGTGGACGCGGGCACCGCGGCGATGCTGGTGTTCATCGGTCCGCTGTTGGTCATCCTCCTGGCGGGCGTGTTCCTGGGAGAGGGATTCCCAAGGCGAGTGGTCCTGGGGGCGGTGGTGGCCTTCACCGGGATCCTCACCATCGGGCTGGCGGTGGCCGGCGCGGAGGGCGGTCCAGACCCGACCTGGGGAATCGTGCTGTGCCTGCTGGCGGCGTTGACCGCCGCGATTGGCGTGACCCTCGAGAAGCCGGTCCTGGGGCGGATTTCGGCGCTGAACGTCACCGCGCTGGCCTGTGTTGTCGGAGCTGTCGTGACCGCTCCGTTCGCTCCAACCCTCGCGTCGGAGTTGGCCGTCGCCTCACCCAGCTCGCTCGGCTGGACCGTCTACCTGGGAATCTTTCCGACGTCCGTCGCCTTCACGACCTGGGCCTTCGCCCTGAACCGCACGACGGCCGGTCGGCTGGCCACGACGATGTACCTCATTCCGCCCACCACCATCTTCCTGGCGTGGGCGATTCTGGGTGAGATTCCGCCTCTCGTGGCCATCGTGGGCGGAGCGCTCTCCATCGCCGGGGTGGTCATCGCCCAGAGCCGGGCAGCGCCCGTGCCGACGATTGCACCGGAGGCCGCGCAGGAGGCAGGATGATCTGGCTGCGCGTGGTCGGGGGAATCCTGATCCTGGTCGTGTTCTTGGTCGTGGGAGTGATCGTCTTCAGCGCCGTCGCGTCGACTCCGCTTCTCCGCTGAGACCTCGCCACTGCGCGCATGTCCCGCTATCCCCCGGCGCGGAGGTCGGTGCGCTCCCCTAGCCGAGGGTCTCGAACGGCGCGCGTCGCCGCCAGAGAAGAATGATCAGCCAGATCGACCATGCCGCCCACAGCACGAAGACGATGCCGAGAGAAGCATCGCGCGCGATGCCCAGCCCGAACACGTTGAACACGGTCACCAACCACGCGAAGCCGCCGAGGGCGACTGACAGCCGCGCGAACGAAGGCTGGTCGACCCGCGTCAGCAGGCCCACCCCGACCAACCACACTCCGATCAGCGCAGTGTCAAGGAGCTGCCACACGCCGCGCCAGACCACCTCCACCAACACGGCGAACGCGGTTGCGATCGACGCCTGATCAGCCCCGGGCGCGGCGTACGCCTGCAACAACAATGGTCCGGCGGTCGCCAGCGAAACGGCACCGATGGATCCCGCCAGGACGTAGCCGAGAGCACCGAGCGTCGCGACGTCGGCGAGTGCTGGCGAGCGTGGGCGAAGGACGTGCCAAAGCGCGAGGGCTACGACGGCTGTCGGCAGGTAATAGCTGAAAAGGTCAGTTAGGGCCGCCCACCGCAGCAACGTGGGGGACGCCGGCCCGGCGGCAACTAACCGCGCCGGATCGATGAACCAGTCCACGCGGAACTCGAATGCCCACAGGAAGAGCAGGTTGCTGATCATGCCGACCCCGATGGTCACGATCAGCGCGGTGATGGCTGCGGTACGCAGCGTCATGCTCTTTCTCCACCCCGATCCACTCTCCGGGCTTTCAGCATACGTCAGCCATATCGGCCCTCGTCGCCTACGCTAGGGTCGCCACGTTGCTCGACTAGGATGGCCGGGTGGTCGATCCCATCGTGCTGGCGGGGCTGTTCTACGTCGCGGCCCTCCTGTACGCCTCCGTGGGTCATGCGGGCGCGTCCGCGTACCTGGCCGCAATGGCGATCCTTGGCGTCTCGCCTGACGTCGCCCGCCCAACCGCTCTTGCCCTCAACATCGTCGTTGCCAGCCTGGTCACCTTTCGATTCTGGCGCGCCGGCTACATCTCCGGCCGCGCGCTCGCACCGTTCCTCCTCGGCTCCGTTCCGCTCGCGTTCATTGGCGGATCGCTACCGGTCGCTCCGACGCTGTACAAGCAGCTTCTTGGGATCGTCCTGCTGGTCGCCGCGCTTGGGATGGCCGGAACTGCCCGGCGCGCAGCCCAGAGCGACACCGGGCGGGCCGAGCCTCACGTACCTGGGCTGCCGGCTGTCCTGATCGGCGCAGGGATCGGGTTGGTGTCGGGGCTGACGGGAACCGGTGGCGGCATCTTTCTCAGCCCGGTCCTGTTGTTCACGGGCTGGGCCGAGACCCGCGCGGCGTCGGGCATCGCCATTGCATTCATCCTTGGCAACTCCATTTCGGGGCTGGCGGGCAACCTGGCCCGACTTGCCTCCGTTCCGCCGTCGCTGCCGTTGTGGGCCGCTGCTGTCGTCCTCGGCGCCGTCATCGGCTCCGAAATAGGAAGCCGCCAGGGGCGCGGGCGCACAATCCTGCTCCGAAGGGCGCTTGCTCTGGTTCTGGCCATCGCCGGAATGAAGCTCGTCTTCCTCGGATGACCTTCACACTGTCAGATCGCAGTCGCCCATGACACCTGGGGAGGGGCACACCATGTCCGAGCCAGTCGCCTTTGTCAGTCACTTCGCGGTCAAGCCTGGCAAGGGCGACGGCCTTGCCAGGATCTTCGGGGAGTCTTCGACCCGCCTCAAGGAGGAGAAGCCTCGCACGCTCGGCTTTCTGGCGTACTCCAACGAGACCGGCACACAGGTGAGCTTCCTCCACGTATTCGCCGATGCGGAGTCGATGGACCTCCATTTTCAAGGTGCGGAGGAGCGCTCGCGCGCCGCATACGAGTACCTCGAGCCGAAAGGCTGGGAGCTCTACGGCAGACCCAGTCAGGAAGCCCTGGAGACGCTGCGACGGGCCGCTTCTTCAGCCGGAGTCACGCTGAGCGTCGAGGCCGATTACCTGGGCGGCTTCCTTCGGCTGGGGTTGCCGTGATCACCGGCCGATAGGCGTGGACTGGGGGCTGCTAGGCGGAATTGCCATCGGACTGCTCGCGGTTTGGGCGGTCCTGGTGGCGTTGCTGTGGATCTTCCGCCCACGCGACGTGCGGCTCGGAGAATTGGTCCGCGTCGTTCCTGATCTGCTTCGGCTGGTTC
>JBIOTW010000088.1:0-15159 GCA_044866355.1 Candidatus Limnocylindria bacterium
CGCCGGGCACCAAGCTGGTCACGGTCGCGGGTGCGGTCCGCAACCCGGGCGTGGCGGAGGTCGCGATGGGGACACCGGTCGCCGACATCGTGAAGCTGGCGGGCGGGTCGAAGGGAACGGTGAAGGCCGCCTTCGTGGGGGGCCCGGGTGCCGGCGCCCTGGCAGCCGACGAGCTGTCCGCCACCGGCTACGACTATGCCGCGTTGGGCGCCGCCGGCGCCCACATCGGTTCGGGATCGGTCCTGGTCACCGATGCGGCCACCTGCATGGTGGCCACCGCCCGGTTCCTGGTGGACTACTCCGCGCGCGAATCGTGCGGCAAGGCCGTCCCGTGCCGGCTCGGCCCGTTGCGGCTGGTGGAGGCCCTGGACCGCATCCTGGCCGCCACCCCTCGCCCCAACGACCTGGTGATGCTGCGCGAGCTGTCGGCCAAGATCGCGGACACCGCCCTGTGCCGCCTCGAGTCCCTCGCGCCGCGTCCCATGCTGACCACCCTGGACCGGTTCGCGGACGAGTACCGGGCCCACGCCGAGCGCGGCGTGTGCCTGGCCGGCTCCTGCAAGACCGACCCGGTGTCTCCCCTGCTCGCCCCCCTGGCGTCATAGGATTGGCCCGATGACCTTCGTGCGTTCCAACGGCAACGGGAAGGGCAAGGGCTCCGGCAACGGGGGCATCGTGGGTCCCTTCGAGGACTACGCCCCCATCTGGCCGGTGGTGCCGGGCACCAGAAAGATCACGGTCACCATCAACGGGAAGCGGGTCCAGGCCGAGGAGGGGCAGACCATCCTCCAGGCCTGCCGGGTGCTGGGGATCGAGATCCCCACCCTGTGCTACGAGCCCAAGCTGTCGCCCTACGGGGCCTGCCGCATCTGCGTGGTGGAGGTCGAGGGCCAGGACGCCACGCCCATCTCGTGCGGGACACAGGTCACCGAGGGGATGGTCATCACCACCCACTCGGAGCGGGTCATCGAAAACCGCCGCCTGGTCCTGGAGCTGATCTTCTCGGACCACGACGCGTACTGCCTGCCGCCCTGCCAGTTCAAGTGCCCCACCCGGGTCGACATCCCCGGCTACCTGAAGGCCAACTCGGAGGGCAACTGGGAAGAGGCCACCCGCATCCTGAAGCGCTCGCTCCCCTTCCCGGCCATCCTGGGCCGGGTGTGCCCCGCCCCGTGCGAGACGCACTGCCGGCGCGAGGAGGTGGACACCGCCATCGCCATCCGCGACTCGCATCGGTACTGCGCCGACCGGGTCCTGGAGGTGGACGCGCCCGCCCCGCTGCCGTGGCCCAAGGAATCGGACACCGGGCGCCGGGTGGCGATCGTGGGTTCCGGGCCGGCGGGCATGACGGTGGCCTACTACCTCCAGCTGCGCGGCCACCACTGCGACGTGTACGAGGCCGATCCGGAGCAGGGCGGCATGCTGCGCTACGGGATCCCCGAGTACCGCCTGCCCAAGGGCTGGATGGATCGCGAGCTGAACCACGTCTGGGAGCTGGGCGCCACCTTCAAGCCGAACATGCGCCTGGGCCGCGACTTCCACCTGGCCGACCTGCTGGAGCAGGGCTACGACGCGATCTTCATCGGCACCGGCTGCTACAAGTCCAACGAGCTGGGGATCCCCGAGGAGTTCGCGGACGGGACCGTGAACGCGCTCGAGAACCTGTACAACAGCACCCGCGGCGTCCCGGTCCCCGCCCTCAAAGGGGCGCGGGTGGTGATCATTGGTGGCGGCTTCACGGCCATCGACTGCACCCGGACATCCCTCCGCCAGGGGGCGAAGGCGGTGACCATCGTGTACCGCCGCGACCTGAAGGACATGCCATCCCAGGACGAGGTCCACGAGGCCATCGAAGAGGGCGCGACCGTCATCTTCCAGGCCGCTCCGGTTCGGATCGTGACCGATGCCAAGGGCAAGGTGACCGGGGTCGAGTTCCAGAAGATGCACCTGGGCGAGCCCGATGAGAAGGGCCGCCGGCGGCCCGAGCCCATGCCGGGGACCGAGTTCACCGTCGCCTGCGACACGGTGCTGGGGGCGATCGGCCAGGGGCCGGAGCTGTCGTGGGTCGACGCCGAGCCCGAGGACATCCGCTCCGGGCTGGAGGTCAGCCGCCAGGGGCGGCTGGTGGTCGATGCCAACACGTTCCGCACCGGCGTGCCCAAGGTCTTTGCCGGCGGCGACGTGAACCTGGGGGCCACCACCGTGGTGGAGGCCATCGGCGACGGGCGGCGCGCCTCGTACGCCATGGACTACTGGCTCCGCGGCCACGACCTGGACGATCCGCAGGTCCGGCGCATCGTGTCCGAGCCGCAGCCCAGCTTCCTGACCATCGTGCCCTTCACCGATGACGTGAAGGAGCCCCAGGCGGTGATGGGCAAGCTGGGCGCGGAGGAGCGCCGGACGAACTTCGAGGAGTACGAGCACGGCTACACCCACGACCAGGCCATGGGCGAGGCTGCCCGCTGCCTGCAGTGCACGTGCGAGGCGATCGGCCATTGCGACCTGCGCGAGGCGGCCATCGAGTACGAGACCACCTTGAACATGGCGATCGACGAGCGGTCGATCCAGGACAACCCGTACGTGGGCATCAACCACGGCTACGGCCGCGACGAGACCCACTCGTTCATCCTGCGCGACTACTCCCGCTGCATCGACTGCGGCCGATGCGCCCAGGTGTGCAAGGACATCGTCGGCGCGGGGTGCTACGACTTCATCGGCAAGGGATTCGACTCGCTGGTCACCACCGCGGACTACGTGTCGCTGAACGAGACGCCGTGCGTCTCATGCGGGCGGTGCGCGGAGACGTGCCCGGTCGGGGCTCTCATGCCGCGCCCACGCATCCTGGAGACCTACCAGCTGGATGTGAGCCGCTGCATCTTCTGCGGCATCTGTGCCGATGCGTGCCCCTACGACGCGCTGCGCTGCGGCCCGGAGTTCGAGTTCAGCGAGTACCAGCGCGACCTGCCCATGCTCGACATCCTCGAGATGTCCGACCGAGAGCGCCCCACCCGCTGATCATTCGCGCTCGGCGAGGGGGCCCGGCAGGCGCGATCCGACGCGCAGCAGGGAACGGATCGCGTAGCCGATCATCGCTCCGACCACGTACAGCAGGACGTCGTCGACATCAGCCGAACGATCGGGAACCCAGAACTGAGCACCCTCGATCGCAACGCTCAGGATGAGGGCCGCGACCAGGACGCGTGGCCATCGGTCCATCCAGGGAAGGACGATCGGGCCGAGCAGGCCCAGGGGCAGGAGGAGGAGCAGGTTGCCGATCATCTGCCCCACCCAGTAGCCCGAATCCAGGTTGGCCAGGTAGATGCCGATGGTCTTGAACGGGACGAAGTTCGGCTCGACCACCCTGACTAGGGGGAGGATCGGCGGCAGCAGGGTCAGCAGCAGCCCGGCGACCAGCCAGACGGCGAGCAGCACAGCCCATACCCGGGTGGACACGGGCCCAGTCTGTCAGGGCTGGCCAGATCGTGCCTTACCCCCAAAAGGTATCCTCGGTCCTAGATGACCGAACTTCCCCAGCAGCCGATCGAGATGATCCTGCTCCGCCAGCTGTCGGAGCACCTGTCGACGCCGATGTGGGTCATCGACGGCGCGGGCGACCTGGTCTTCTTCAACGAGGCGGCGGAGCCGACCCTGGGCGTACGCGCCGACGACGTGGACCAGATGCCGTTCGAGACGTGGACCACGTCGTTCCGCCCCCGGGACGAGTCGGGAAACCCGCTCCCCGCCGAGGAGCTGCCCCCGGTCATCGCTCTGCGCCGTGGGGAACCGGCGCACGCCACGCTCGAGATCACCGGGGGTGACGGGGTCGCCCGCCGCATCGGCGTCACGGCCTTCCCCCTGACCGGGGGCCACGGCGACATCATGGGCTCGGTCACGATGTTCTGGGAGTCCCCCGAGGCGTGATCGTTCGCCTGTGGGGGACGCGCGGGTCGGTGGCCAGCGCCGGCCCCCAGACCGCACGCTACGGGGGGAACACCTCGTGCGTGGAGGTGCGCGGCGACGACGGCACGCTCATCGTCCTGGACGCGGGGACGGGCATCCAGCGCCTGGGAACCGAGGTCGAGACGACGGCGGGCCGGATCGACATCCTGCTCACCCACCTGCACATGGACCACATCCAGGGCCTGGGCTTCTTCGCCCCCATCTTCCGGCGCGGATGCGAGATCCACATCTGGGGGCCACCCTCGCCGACGCTCCACCTGCGGGCCCGCCTGACGCGTTACCTATCTCCGCCGCTGTTCCCCATCCGCCTCCGCGACCTGCGCGCCAACTTCGACTTCCACGATGCCCCCCTGGAGGAGTTCCGCATCGGCTCGTTCACCGTCCAGGCCGACGAGGTCATCCATCCCGGCGCGACGCTGGGGTATCGGATCAACGGGAACGGCCGTTCGCTGGCCTACCTGAGTGACCACGAGCCGGCGCTGGGCACGGGGAACGACGACGGCGACCCGGCCTGGGTCAGCGGGCTGCGGTTGGCGCAGGGCGCAGACGTGCTCATCCACGACGCCCAGTACACGAACGAGGAGCGGGCCGAGCGTCTGGGCTGGGGTCATTCCTCGGTCTCGGAAGCCATCGCCTTCGCGCGCCGCGCGCAGGTCGGCAAGCTGGTCCTGTTCCATCACGACCCGGCTCGAAGTGACTACCAGATGGACATTCTGGCGACGGACGCGGCCACCCTGGCCTCGTCCACGGCCCCCGGCCTGCAGGTGACGGCCGGCCGCGAGGGCGACCGGCTCTTGCCGTAGCGTCCGTGCGCTTGCCGTAGAATCGGTCGCGGCCTCTGGAGCGAGGCCGTGTGAGCGCTCGGTCTCGAACGGGAGCCTCGACTCTGGACATCTCGATCGTCCTCTTCGTGGTGCTCGCCGCCGGCGTCCTCGGCGGTGGCCTGGCGGCCGTCCTGCTGCGGAACGTGATCCACTCCGCGGTGGCCATGATGGTCTGTTTCGGGGCCCTGGCCGGCACCTACGCCCTGCTGGGCGCGCCGGTCGTGGCCGCCGCCCAGGTCCTCATCTACCTGGGCGCCATCAGCGTCCTGATCCTGTTCGCGATCATGCTGACCCAGGCCGGCGACGCCAACCTGCCGGCTCCCTTCCAGCGGCAGGCACCGTTCGCCGCCGCTGTCGCGATCGGGATCGTGGCCCTGGTCGGCTGGACCCTGCTCCAAACCGACTGGCCGAACCCGACCGTGGTCATCGCGGTCGACCTGGACGACCTGGCGGCGGCCATCTTCAACGACTACGCGCTGCCGTTCGAGATCGTGGGCTTCCTCCTGCTGGCCGCCATCATCGGTGCCATCTATCTCGCCCGGCGACCCGAAGAAGACGAGCGGATGAGCTGACCGATGGGCCTCGCGGGCTACCTGTTCCTGTCCCTGGGCCTGTTCGGGATCGGAGCCTTCGGCTTCCTGGCGCGGCGCAACGCGATCATGATGCTGATCTGCATCGAGCTGATGCTGAACGCGGTCAACCTGGCCCTGGTCGCCTTCAACGCGTTCGACTACTACGCGACCGATGACGCCGGCGCCGTCTTCGCGCTCCTGGTCATGGCCGTCGCGGCCGCCGAAGCGACGGTGGGCCTGGCCCTCGTCATTGCCATCATCCGGACCCGTCAGACCCCCGAAGTCGACGACTACGCCGATCTGAAGGAGTAACGCCCTGGACCTTCAGTCGCTGGTCGCCCTGATCCCGGCCCTGCCGCTCGCCGGATTCCTGTTCGCGGTGCTGGTCGGGCCGCGGCTGGACCGGATTCCGACGTACGCCGAGCACGGTGAGGAGCACGCGGCGGGGGCCGGCCACGATCCGGGCCGCGATCCGCACGGCGCGCACGGGGAGCCGGTCGATGAGTCCGCGTTCGGCACCGTCCCGACCGAAGAGGAGCAGCGCGAGACCTCACCCCATCGGGGGCATGCCGACGACCTGGCCAACGCCAACGGGGCCGACGGGATCATCCCCGATGAGCTGAACGACGGGCGCGGGCAGGCTGGCCACGTCACCCCCGGCGGGCCGCGGCCGGTCTACCGCTCGTGGTGGGTGCCGGTGGCGCTCGTGGCTGCGGCCTGGGTCGCGTCCATGGCCATCTTCACCTCGGTCATCGTCAACGGCGCCGAGTACCGGGTCACGGTCTACGAGTGGATCGTGTCGGGTGACTTCCGGATCGAGGTCACGTTCTTCGTCGACGGCCTGACCGCAGTCCTGCTGCTGGTGGTCAGCACGGTCGGGCTGCTGGTCCACGTCTACTCGATCGGCTACATGGACGGCGACCGGAGCGTCTGGCGCTTCTTCGCCTACCTGAACCTGTTCATGTTCAGCATGCTGCTGCTGATCCTGGCCGACAACTTCCTGCTCCTGTACGTCGGCTGGGAGGCGGTCGGCCTGTGCTCGTACCTGCTCATCGGCTACTGGTACAAGAAGCCCTCGGCGGCGGGGGCGGCCAAGAAGGCGTTCATCGTCAACCGGGTCGGCGACTTCGGCTTCGGGCTGGGTGTGATCCTGATCTGGACCCTGCTGGGCACGCTGACCTTCGACGAGGTGTTCGCCGGGATCGGCGGGCTGGAAGGCTGGCAGATCACGATCATCGCCCTGCTCCTGTTCGCCGGGGCAGTGGGCAAGAGCGCCCAGTTCCCGCTCCACGTCTGGCTGCCGGACGCGATGGAGGGGCCCACCCCGGTCAGCGCCCTGATCCACGCCGCGACCATGGTCAACGCCGGCGTCTACATGGTGGCCCGCGCCAATCCGATCTTCGCCCTCTCGGCCGAGGCCATGGGCGTGGTCGCGGCCATCGGCGTGTTCACCGCCGTCCTGGCCGCGGCCATTGCGGTGACCCAGAACGACATCAAGAAGGTCCTCGCCTACTCGACCGTCAGCCAGCTGGCGTACATGTTCTTCGGGCTGGGGATCGGGGCCTGGGCGGCAGCCATCTTCCACCTGCTGACCCACGGCTTCTTCAAGGGCCTGCTGTTCATGGCCTCCGGATCGGTCATCCACGGCGCCGGCGGGGAGCAGGACATGCGGTTCATGGGCGGCCTGCGGGAGCGCATGCGCTGGACCTACGGAACGATGGTTGTTGGGGCCCTGGCCCTGGCCGGGATCCCGATCTTCGCCGGGTTCTTCAGCAAGGACGAGATCCTGTCCGAGGCCTTCGCCCGCGGCTACCCGATCTACTGGGCGGTGGGCATCGGGGTCGCCTTCCTGACCGCGTTCTACACGTTCCGGATGATTTACCTGACCTTCCACGGAACGTGGCGCGGGCCTGCCGCAGTGTGGAAGCACGTCCACGAGAGCGCACCGACCGTCGTCGCGCCGCTCGTGCTCCTGGCCGTGCCCACCGCGTTGGCCGGCCTTCTGCTCGGCATCCCGCCCGAGGGCGGCGTGATCCACACCTGGCTGGAGGACGTCTTCCGCGGGGCGGAGGAGCTGGGCGCCGGGATCCGGCCCGACTCCATCCTGGGCGCAGCGCTTGAGCATGGGGAGGCCCACGGGTTCGAGCTGTTCGGGCTGGGCGGGTTGCTGCTCCTGGTCGGGGCGTCGGTCGGCGTGGCCGGCATCCTGCTGGCCCGGCGCTGGTACGTCCAGGACCCCGAGGCCCCGGCACGCTTCGTGGAGCGCTTCCCGTTCGGCCTGGGGCCGGGCATGTACCGCGCCAGCGTGAACAAGTACTACTTCGACGACGTGTACCAGCTCCTGTTTTCCCGGGGCGGGGTGGTGCTCTCCAACGCCCTGTGGTGGTTCGACGTGAAGGTCATCGACGGCGTGGTGAACGGGGTGGCGGCGGCGGCCCAGCGCCTCGGCGGCGGACTGCGCCGGAGCCAGACCGGGCGGGTCCAGAACTACGGACTGGGCATCGCGGCGGGCCTGGTCATCGTCCTCCTCGTGTACGCCACGGTGGTGCGCTGACGTGAACGGGCCGCGGTCATGACCGACCTGCCGGTTCTGTCGCTCATCGTGTTCACCCCGCTGCTCGGGGTGCTTGCCCTGCTGTTCGTCCCGGGCTCCAACCATCGGCTCGTCCGCTGGATCGGCCTGCTGGCGGCCCTGGCGAGCTTCGGATTCAGCTTGTTCCTCTTCGGGTACGACCCCGCCGGCCCGGAGTTCCAGTTCCGCGAGGATCTGGATTGGATCAGCGCGTTCGGGATCCGCTACCAGCTCGGGGTGGACGGCATGAGCGCGGTCCTGGTCCTGCTGACCACGGTCCTGAGCGTGGTCAGCATCCTGTACTCATGGGATCCCATCCAGAACCGGGTCAAGGAGTACTACGCCGCGATGCTGCTCCTGATGGCCGGCATGCTGGGCGTCTTCGTGGCCCTGGACCTGTTCGTGTTCTACGTGTTCTGGGAGCTGAGCCTGATCCCGATGTACCTGGTGATAGGGATCTGGGGCGGGCCGCAGCGGATCTACGCCACGGTGAAGTTCGTCATCTACACCCTGGTCGGCTCACTCCTGATGCTGGTCGCCATCCTGGCCGTGGTCATCGCCAACGCGAACCTGCCGGGCGGGACGTTCACCTTCAGCTACGAGGCCCTCCGCGGCGTTCCATTCCCCGACCCTCTCCAGGCAGGCGCGTTCATCGCCTTCGGGCTGGCCTTCGCCATCAAGGTACCGATGTGGCCCTTCCACACCTGGCTGCCCGACGCTCATGTCGAGGCTCCAACCGCGGGCTCCATCATCCTGGCCGGGGTCCTGCTCAAGCTGGGCGGCTACGGGTTCCTGAGGTTTTCCCTCCCCCTCCTGCCGGATGCGGCCCACACCTTCGCGCCACTCATGATCGGCCTGGCCCTGATCGCGATCGTGTACGGCGCGCTGGTGGCCATGGTCCAGCCCGATCTCAAGAAGCTCATCGCGTACTCGAGCGTCTCGCACATGGGGTTCGTGATGCTGGGTGCCTTCGTGTTCAACGTGCAGGGGCTCCAGGGCGCGATCTTCCAGATGGTCAGCCACGGCATCACGACCGGGGCCCTGTTCCTCCTGGTCGGGGTCATCTACGAGCGCACCCACGACCGCGAGATCGCGCACATGGGCGGGCTGAACGCCCGCATGCCCGCCTACGCCGCCCTGTTCGGGCTGTTCACCTTCGCGAGCATCGGCCTGCCCGGCCTGTCCGGATTCGTGGGCGAGTTCCTGGTGGTGCTGGGTGCCTTCCAGTACTCGGCCTGGGTAGCGGCCTGGGCCATGCTGGTCGTCATCGCCGGTGCGGTCTACATGCTGTGGATGTTCCAGCGGGCGTTCTTCGCGGTGCCATCGGACTGGATGCGCCGAGCTTGGGGCGGCCTGCGGGATTTGACGCGGGTCGAGTGGCTGTCACTCGCCCCGCTGGTGGTGCTGGTCGTGGCCCTGGGCGTGTTCCCCGCCCCGGTGCTGGAGGCCACCGCTCAGCCGGTGGAGCGCATCCTCGAGGCGGTCCAGAGCGCGTCGGGTCTCAACCTGGTGGCCTGGCCGTGGTAAGGGCGTGGTAAGGCCGTGGTGAGCGCGGTGGTGAGACGCTGATGGACGCGACTTCCCTGTTCCCGCTCCTGCCCGAGGGTGCGCTGGCCGTCTCGGTCCTGGTCGTCATCACCGTCGACCTGTTCCTGCCACGCAATCGGAAGTGGCTGCTGACCCCGTTGACCGTGGTCGGCCTGGGGGCCACCGCGCTGGCCATCGGTGCGGTCTGGACCGCACCGCCCGCGGAGTCTCTGGCGGGAGGGGTCTACAGCGTCGACCGCCTGTCGCTGGTGCTGAAGCTGGCCGCGGTCGGCATCGGTCTGTTGTCGACCCTGTTCGTGCCGGGCTACCTGGTCATCCGGCGCCTGCCCTTGGGCGAGTTCAACGCCATCCTCCTGTTCTCGACCCTGGGCATCTTCGTCCTGGCCAGCAGCGCGGACCTCATCACCCTGTTCCTGGGGCTGGAGCTGATGGTCATGCCGTCCTACCTGCTGGCCGGCTTCCACAAGACCGATCGGTTCAGCAACGAGGGTGGGCTGAAGTACTTCCTGCTCGGCTCGTTCGCCAGCGCCATCCTCCTGTTCGGGATCGCGTGGACATACGGGCTGACCGGTTCGACGGTGTTCACCGAGATCGCCGAGGTCTTCGCGGGCGGAATGATGAACGGGGCGGTGCTGGTGGCCATCGGCTTCCTGACCGTGGGGGCGACCTTCAAGGCAGCTGCCGTGCCGTTCCACTTCTGGACCCCGGACGCCTACCAGGGCGCCCCGACTCCGATCACCGGATTCCTGTCGGTCGGGCCCAAGCTCGGCGCCTTCGCCCTGTTGCTGCGCCTGTTTGGCGAGGCGCTCGGTCCGCTGCGCGCCGACTGGCTCGACGTGTTCGTGGTCCTGGCGGTGGTGACCATGACCTTCGGCAACGTGGTGGCCCTGACCCAGACCAACGTCAAGCGGATGCTGGCCTACTCGTCCATCGCCCACACCGGGTACATCCTGGCCGGGCTGGCCGCGTATGCCGCGGCGAGCAGTCCGGACGTCGCCACCGCGGCCGTCGAGGCGGTGGTGTTCTACCTGGTCGGCTACTCGGTGATGAACATCGCGGCCTTCGCGGTGGTCGGCATGCTCCAGCGCGACGTGCGGCGCTACGGGGGGTTGGGGTCGTTCGCGGGGCTCGCCGGACGCCAGCCGGCGCTGGCCGCGGCCATGACCGTCCTGCTTCTGTCGCTCACCGGGATCCCGCCCACGGTGGGGTTCTTCGCCAAGCTGTACGTCCTGTTGGCCACGGTTGACGCGGGCCTGGTTTGGCTCGCGGTGGCGATTGCGCTGAACGCCGCGCTCGCCGCGTTCTACTACCTGCGCGTCGTGGTCTACATGTACATGCGCGACCCGGAGGCCGATCCGGCGGAGGTCGAGCGTTCCGGCGTCGGCCGCCTGGCGCTGGGCCTCAGCGTGGCCGGGGTGATCCTGCTCGGGGTCTTCCCCGGGATCCTGCTGGGGTGGCTGCCGGTCGACTGGGTTACGGCCGCGGCTGGGCTGGTAGTCCGCTGATTTGACCGCGCGCCGCATTCGGGGCCTGGCTCTCCCGCTGACCCTGGCCGTGCTCGGGATCGTCCTGATCCTGGCCGGTCAGCTCCCGCTGGACGACGGCCCGAGCCAGAGCCTGGCGCCCATTCCGTTGCCGAGCGCCGTCGCGGAAACATCTCCGCCAGACGCTTCGGCCTCGGAGGAGGAGGGCACACCCGGCGCGACCCCCGAGCCGACGCCGATCCCGAGTGGCTGGGTGGCGACCCAGATCCAGGTCGAGTCGGTGGGCATCAACGTCCAGATCCTGCGGCTGACGGCTGGCCAGCCGCTTGGCGACTGCTGCGCCTTCCTGCTGTCGGACACCGGCGAGCCCGGCCACGGGACGAACTCGTACCTCGCGGCCCACGCCCTGCTGACGCTGTTCAAGGGCCTGTGGAACGTCCAGCTCGGCGCCGAGGTCCGGGTCCTGATGTCCGACGGCCAGGTCCTCCGCTACCGCGTGACCGAGATCCATCCCAACGTGTCGTGCCCCGACCCGGACGCCGAGCCCATGCCCAACCCCCCGCTGGACCTGCTGTACGGCGGCCCACTTTGCGAGGAGGGAGGGCTCTGGTTGGCGCCCACCGATCACGAGCGGCTGACCCTCCAGACCTCCCAGGGCTTCAACCGCAACTGGGGGGAGCTGGTGGTGGTCGCGGAGCCCATCCAGCCCTAGGCCGTTCCCGTAGCTCCCCGCCTAGAGATCGCGGCGGGCGAACCGCAGGGCGGCCAGGCCCCAGATCAGGGCGGCCAGAGCCAGGCACAGACCGATGGCCTGCAGGCCCACTGTGATCGGCCGATCGGCCGGGACCAGCCCGGCCACAAGCCAATACCCGCTGGCCGGATGGACCGCCGACTGACCCAGCAGGACGAGAGGGACGGCCACGAGGGCCGATCCGATGACGATCACGGCGAACGTGACCCGGGACGGCGCGTCGACCGCGATGGCGAGCCCGACCGCGGTCAGAGGGAGCGCTGGGGCCGCCGCCGCCACGATCGCCACCACCGCAGCAACCGGGTCCGGAGCCTCACCCGGGGATTGCGGTAGGGCCAGGCCGGCGAGGATGCCGGCCAGGACGAAGGAGAGCAGCACGGTGAGCGCGGGGAGGACCAGCCACGCGCCGATGAGCGCGGTCCGCGGCACGGCGCGAACCACCAGCCAGGCGGCGGCTCCGGCGCCGATCTCCTCGGTGAAGCCGGCCCCGACCAGTGCCGCACTCAGGACCGCGGCGGCGGCCAGACCGCCGGCGAGCGCCACGCGACCGGCGGTGAAGCCGAAGGCGGCGTCCACCGCGACGGCCGCAAACGCAGCCAGGGCAGGGGTGGCCAGCAGGAAGATCAGGCGCAGCTGGATCCACAGCTGGCGGGCGACGTGGATGGGAAGGATCACGACGTCAGCTCCGCCACGTCTGCCAGCGCGGTCAGGCCGCGCAACGAGAGTGGCAGGCCGTGGGCATCCAGGTCGCTGATGGGCGCATCGAGAGCCACCCGCCCGTCCCGAATGAGGACCACGTGGTCCACCACCCCGGCCTGTTGGGCCGGAAAGCGGCTGGCGGTGAGCACGGTTCGCCGCTCCCCAGGGATGCGGAGCAGCCGCACCCGCTCAGAGGAGGTGTGCGCCCGCAGCGGTTCGTCGAGAAGAAGCACCTCGGGGTCGGGGAGGAGCGCGGCTGCGAGCGAGGTGCGTTCCAGGGTGATGCGGCCTGCGTGGCGCAGGGGCTTGTCGCGAATGGCGCCCAGCTGGTAGTGCTGGAGGGACTCCTCGATCCGGCGGTGCCGCTCGGCGCCGTCAATCCCCGCCAGCCGCGCCGCGAGGTCCAGGCTCTCGGCCGGGGTCATCCACAGCGGGATGCCGGGGTCCGATCCCACGTAGCCGAACCGTCGCGCCCAGCCCTCGGGAATCGCGGTCTCGCGATGCATCCCGGCCACGGACATGGTGCCGCGGTCCGAGCGGGCGAGGCCGGCCAGGATCCGCAGCAGCAACGATGGCGCCTCCGGCTCGATGCCCGCCACCAGGACACGGGCCCCGGCCGGCAGGGCCAGCTGGATCCCATCCAGGAGGCGCTTGCCGGCCACCGCGCGGGCGAGGTCGCTGACCTCGACCGCCACCGGCCGCAGGGTGCCGATCGCCGGCGACGCCCACAGCGCGTCGGGTGTCGAGGTTGGCATGGCTCGACTCTACCGCGTCCGCCCACGCCATCGGTCCCATTGACACAGGGTCTGTGTCGTCATAGGATAAACGCCGCCTTATATAAAGTCCACCTTTACGATCCCCGGGAGAGTTCACTGCCGATGACCTTGCCCTCCGCCGACTCGATGGCCACCCGCGACCTGCGCCTGTTGCGCGATCTGTACCGCGCCCTGGCCGACCCGACCAGGCTGCGGATCTGCGCCATCCTGGGCGAGTCCGGGCCGCTCCCCGTCAATGAGCTCTCGTCCCGTTTCGGCCTGTCACAGCCCCTCATCAGCTGGCACCTGCGCATCCTGCGCACGGCCGGCCTGGTGGAGATGCGGCCCCACGGGCGCGAGAAGCTGTGCGCCCTGCGTCCCGGCGCGTTCGCCGCATTGGCCGCCGCCCAGGAGCGATTGGTTGCCGGTGAGCTGCGCATGGCCGCCGCCCAGGGCCTGGGTAGTGGAGGCGCCATCCGTGTCCGCTGACTCCACCCCGTCCGCTGACGGCACGCCCCAGGGCTATGCGCTGTTCGCGGTGCGACTCAAGGCAGCGGGCCGAGCCGCCCTGGCCCCGCTCGTGAACGTCCTCGCCGCGGCTGGCGTGACCCCGAACTCGGTCACCGTCGCGGGTCTCGTCCTGGTGGCGGCCGCCTCGCTGATGATCTGGCAGCGATCACTGCTCCTGGGCGCCCTGTTCCTGGCCCTCGGAGCAGGATTCGACGCCCTGGACGGCGGCCTGGCCCGGGTGCAGGGCGGCGGCACGTCCTTCGGCGCGTTCCTGGACAGCACCCTCGACCGCCTCGGTGAAGTGCTCGTCTACATCGGCATCATCGCCTACTGGCTGAGCGCCACCGCACAGCCGTTTGCGCCGGTCATGCTGGCCGTCCTGGCCCTGAGCGGCTCGTTCCTGGTCAGCTACGCGCGGGCTCGGGCCGAAGCCACCGGCTTCGCCGCCTCGGCCGGCCTGGGGCAGCGCCCCGAGCGGCTGATCATCCTGGTCCTGGGTCTGGCCCTCGCCGGGCTCGGGCATCCCGTCCTTCTGCAGCTGGCGATGGCCGTCATCGCCGTCCTGGCCTGGGTGACCGTCGCCCAGCGCATCTGGAACGTTCGTGCACAGGCAGCGGCGAATGCCGACCTGCCTGCCCCCATCGGTCCAAACATCGGTCAAGACATCGATCAACACGAGGAGAGCTGAACATCGTGGCCACAACCAACATCAAGATCGCCCCGACCGGGCGGAATGGGAAGAACGGCAAGCGGCGCTCGGACGGCAAGGTCCGCGTCGCCATCGTGGGCGTGGGCAACTGCGCCTCGAGCCTGGTCCAGGGACGCTACTACTACGAGAACGCCCGTCCGGGGGACCAGATCCCCGGGCTCATGCATGTCGACCTGGGCGGGTACCACATCCGCGACATCGAGTTCGTGGCGGCGTTCGACATCGACAAGAACAAGGTCGGCAAAGACCTGTCGGAGGCGATCTACACCGAGCCCAACAACACGTACGTGTTCCAGCAGGTGCCCCACCTGGGCGTCACCGTGGATCGGGGCATGACCCTCGACGGGCTGGGAAAGTACCTGTCGCAGGTCATCGACAAGGCACCGGGCCAGACCTCGGACGTGGTGGGCATCCTGCGTGAGCGGGAGGTCGACGTCATGGTCTCCTACCTGCCGGTGGGCAGCGAGGACGCCACCAAGTGGTACGTCGAGCAGGCGCTCCAGGCGGGAGTGGCCTTCGTCAACGCCATTCCGGTGTTCATCGGTCGCGAGCCGTACTGGCAGCGCCGCTTTGCCGAGCACGGCCTGCCGATCATCGGCGACGACATCAAGAGCCAGGTGGGCGCCACGATCACGCATCGGGTCCTGACCCGGCTGTTCATGGACCGTGGGGTCCGCGTGGATCGGACCTACCAGCTGAACTTCGGGGGCAACACCGACTTCCTGAACATGCTCGAGCGCGAGCGCCTGGAGTCGAAGAAGATCAGCAAGACGAA
>JBIOTW010000089.1:0-4335 GCA_044866355.1 Candidatus Limnocylindria bacterium
TCCATGCCCGAGCGCTGGTCGTCACGCGGCTGGTCACGCCGCCGCATGGCCCGGGCGTCTCTGTCGAGGAGCTCCTGGTCGAGGCTGGCATCCCGGCCCTGGAGGGCGTGGACACGCGGGCTCTTACGCTGGAGCTGCGTCGTGGCGCGGCCCGACGGGCGGTGATCCGGACCGTCGAGACGCCGCCGGACCAGGCCGTGGCCGAGGCCCGCGCCTCGGTCCCGTGGGACGCCATCGATCACGTGGCGGCCGTCGCGCCGCGCGAGCCGTACCGCTGCGCCCCCAGCGGGGAGCCTCGCGGACGGGCGGTCCTGATCGACTACGGCGTCAAGCGCTCGCTCCTCGCCGCGCTGACCGGCCGCGGAATGGAGGTCGTGGCCCTGCCCCCGGACGCCACCGCGGCCGACGTGGCGGCCCACGCCCCCGACCTGGTCGTGCTCTCCCCGGGGCCGGGCGACCCGTCCCGGATGGCCCCCCAGATCGCCACCGTGGCCGACCTGCTGGCACGCGCTACCGCCGGCGGGCCACCGCTGCTGGGGATCTGCCTGGGCCACCAGCTCATCGGCCTGGCGGCCGGGGCCCCCACCCGGCGCCTGGCGGTCGGCCACCACGGCGGGAACCACGGGGTCCTCGAAACCGCCACCGGGCGGGTGACCATCGGCGCCCACAACCACGAGGTCGAGGTCCTCGACCACCCGGCCCTGGCGGCCGCCGGGCTGACGGTCAGCCACCGCGACCTGAACGACGGGACGGTCGAAGGGCTGGTCCACGCCGGGGGCCGGGTGGCATCGGTCCAATTCCATCCCGAAGGCGCTCCCGGGCCGACCGACGCGGCCGGCCTGTTCGACGCCGCCCTGGCTGGCGCCGGGCTCGGGCAACCAACGGCTGCCTAGACCGATGCGACCGCGCCGCGTGCTGATCATCGGGTCCGGACCTATCGTCATCGGTCAGGCGGCCGAATTCGACTACGCCGGGGTCCAGGCCTGCCTGGCGCTGCGGGGCGAAGGCGTCGAGACCGTGCTCGTGAACTCGAACCCGGCCACGGTCATGACCGATCCGGACGTGGGCGGCACGGTGGTCATCGGTCCACTCACCATCGAGCATCTCGAGCGGGTGATCGCCGCGCACCGCCCCGACGCGCTTCTGCCGACCCTGGGTGGGCAGACCGGCCTCAACCTGGCGGTCGGGCTGGACGATGCCGGGGTGCTGGACCGATACGAGGTGCGGGTCCTGGGCACCCCGTTGGCCGCGGTGCGCGCGGCCGAGGACCGTGGCGGATTCCGGACCCTGGTCCGCTCCATCGGGGAGCCGGTCCCCGAATCGACGGTCGTCGAGTCAGTGGCCGACGGGCTGGCCTTCGTCGACGCCCTGGGCGTGCCGGTGGTGGTTCGGCCGGCCTTCACGCTGGGTGGCGGCGGAGGTGGATTCGCCGTTGATCGGGATGCGGCGGAGAGGGCGATCGCGCGCGGCCTGGCGGCCAGTCCCATCGGCCAGGTGCTCGTCGAGCGCAGCCTGCTGGGCTGGCAGGAGATCGAGTTCGAGGTCATCCGCGACGCGGCCGACACCGCCATCGCGATCTGCGGGATGGAGAACCTCGACCCCATGGGCGTGCATACCGGCGACTCGATCGTGGTGGCCCCCATCCAGACCCTTCCCGACGTCGTGGTCCAGCGCCTGCGCCGTTCGGCGCTGGCCATCGCCCGGGCGCTGCGGCTGGAGGGGGGCTGCAACGTCCAGCTGGCGGTCAGCCCCGACGGGTCCGACTACCGGGTCATCGAGGTCAATCCGCGCGTGTCGCGCTCCTCGGCGCTGGCGTCCAAGGCCACGGGCTATCCGATCGCCCGGGTCGCGGCGCTGGTGGCGCTCGGGAAGCGGCTGGACGAGATGGTCAACCCGGCCACCGGCGGCGGATCGGCCGCCTTCGAGCCGGCCGTCGACTACGTCGTCGTCAAGCTCCCGCGCTGGCCGTTCGACAAGTTCCCGTTGGCCGAGCGCGACCTCGGGGTCCAGATGAAGGCCACCGGGGAGGCGATGGCCATCGACCGTGAGTTCGGGCCGGCCCTGTTGAAAGCCGTCCGCTCGCTCGAGCCACGGGGACGCGGCTGGCTGTGGGAGGACCCGGCCTGGAGCCTGGCGGAGCGGTCGCCGGCCGACCTGGGGCTGTTCCTGGCGCCGTCTGACACGCGCCTGTGGCGCATGGTCGGCCTGCTGCGGCATGGGTGGGTCGACGCGGCGACGATCAGCGGGTTGACCGGGATCGCTCCGTGGTTCATCGAGCGCATCGCGGAGCTGGTCGCCGAGGAGGGCACCCTGGTCGGGGCGCCGCTGGCTGAGGCGAAACGGCTTGGGTTCGGGGACGCGGAGATCGCGGCGTTGTCCGGCGTGCCGCGGGCCGCCATCCGTCGGGCCCGGGTTCGCGCCGGCCTGGCGCCCTCCTATCGGCGGGTGGACACCTGCGCCGGCGAGTTCCCCGCCGAGACGCCGTACTTCTACTCGTCCTACGCCCAGCCCGAGGTCCCGCCGCCGGCCGAACGGCGCTCGGTGATCGTGGTCGGCTCGGGGCCCATCCGCATCGGTCAGGGGATCGAGTTCGACTACTGCTCGGTGCGGGCCGCGTGGGCCATCCGCGACCTCGGCTATGACGCGGTCGTCATCAACAACAACCCCGAGACGGTGAGCACCGACTACGACGCCTGCTCGCGCCTGTACTTCGAGCCGCTCGACACCGAAAGCGTGCTCGACGTCCTGGACCATGAGCGGGCGCTGACCGGGGAGCCGCCGCTGGTTCTGCTCACATTCGGCGGCCAGACGGCGATCGACCTGGCCCGCGACCTCGCCTACGCCGATGTCCCGATCGCGGGGCTGGATGCCGATGCGATCGAGGCCACCGAGGACCGCGAGCGGTTCGCCACGTTGCTCGAGCGTCTGGGGCTGGAGGGGCCGCAGGGGGTCCTGGCCCGCGACGCCGGGGAGCTGGAGTCGGCCATCGCAGACCTGGGGCTGCCGGTCATCGTCCGTCCCTCGTGGGTCATCGGGGGGCGGGGGGTCGCCGTCATCCGCGACCGGGTGGGCCTGGGCGTGCTCCTGGCCAGCGAGATCGGCTGGCCGCTGCGGGTGGACGGGATGGTGCCGGGCGTGGAGCTCGACGTGGACGTGATCTCGGACGGGGTGGAGTGGTGTGTGCCGGGGATCCTCGAGCAGCGCGACCCGCCCGGCGTTCACTCCGGCGACTCGCTGGCCGTGCTTCCGCCGCGCGCGGTGTCTCGCGCCATGCAGGAGGTCGCGGCCGAGGCCGCGGGTCGGATCGCCCTGGCGCTCGGGGTGCGGGGCATCCTCAACGTCCAGGCCATCGTGTCCGACGACCGGGTGGTGGTCATCGAGGCCAACCCGCGCGCCAGCCGGACGGTGCCCATCGTGGCGAAGGCCACCGGTCGGGACGTGGTGGCGGCCGCGGTTCGGTGTGCGCTGGGCGCGACCCTGGCCGAGGCCGGCCTATCACCGGGTTTGGCCGCCGATGGACCGATGGTCGCGGTCAAGGCGCCGGTGGACTCCCTGTGGCGTTTGCCGGGCGTCGTCACCGAGCTGGGGCCCGAGATGCGCTCGACCGGCGAGGTGCTGGGGCTGGGGGCGGACTACGCCGCCGCGCTGCGCTCGGCCGAGGAGGCGGTGGCGGCGCACCGCCCCTGAGTCAGCGAGAGGCGCCTCGCCGCCCTTGGGTGGGATACGAAGCCCGTATCACAAGCGTTCGTGCTATCGCGTGATCGTGCTGCACGATGTCACGAAGCGCTGTGACGTGTGACGGCGCCCGCGGCGGTCAGCGAGATGCCCCTCGCCGTCGGTTCTTGGCGGGCGCGGCTGGGACGGCCATCCGGCGCCGCAGGTAGCCACCGTAGAAGCCGGCGAACGCGCCGACGAGGCCGTAGAGGGCGACCAGCGCCACCAGGCTGCCGATGACCGCCACGGCGGCTGACATGCCCTCGCCGAACTGGAAGGTGATGAGGCCCGCGATGACCGCGTGGAGCACGACGCCGACCACGCCGGCCGTGGCGCCGAACAGCCAGGGCCGCCACCAGCCCACCCACCCCGCACCGATGAGCAGGGTGTACTGGGCCAGGGTGATCGCGAATGCCAGCAGGTTTTCGCGTGCGGTGAGGAGCAGGCCGAGCTGGAGGATCGCCCACCCGGCCGCTGCCACCCCCCAGGGGAGTGGGTGGCGCGCCAGGAGCCACGCGCCGGCGACGAGGCTCCGGAACCGTCCCTTGTAGGTGAACCCGGCCAGGGGGTCGCCCTTGCCGGGCAGCGGCGGCGCGGCGGGGAACAGCCGACCGAAGAGGC
>JBIOTW010000090.1:0-5303 GCA_044866355.1 Candidatus Limnocylindria bacterium
CGGATATGCGGGACGCCCCTAGGACATCATCAACCTGGCGACCCGCTCGCCTAGCTCGATCGAGTAGTTCTGCCCACGGTCGTGCGGATAGACCTGGAACATATTGGCGATCCACAGGCCGGGAACGGGCGTCTGGAACGGCGGGATCCGCGCCGCGTAGTCGACCGTCACAATCGGCTGGGCGAACGGGGCGGAGAATCCCCAGACGCGCGTGATCCATGACCGCTCGAGGCGCGGGTTGAGCCGCTGGAGGGAAGGCAACCACTCGGTCAGGAGTTGGTCTGGATCCGCCCGCAGGACTGGGTCGTCCATCGGCCGGTAGCTACCAAGGTAGATCAGATGCCGACCCCCGTACTCGTCAGGCGATCGCATGTTTGTGTGTTCGACCAGCGCCAGAAAGGGAAAGCCGGGGTCGTTGAGGTTGACCCAGTAGGCATCGGTCAGTGGTCGGTCGACGGCAAGGATCAGGCAGTGTGCGCCGAGTGCCGGACCTGGGTCGTGTTGCTCCAGCCAGTCTTCCGGAAGATCAGGGGTGAGCCGGGCGGTGATCCTCGTTGGAAGCGTAGATAAGACAAGGTCGAACTCGTCAGTGGTGGCCTCGCCGCCCTCGGCGAGGGCATGCTGGACCGCAATGCGAAGACCTTGGGTTTTGATCCTAGTCACGTCCCGACCGAACCGGAGGTCGCCACCGGCCGTCCGGATCCCCTCCGCAAGGGCCTCGTAGAACCGTTGGAACCCGCCTGCCAGGTAGCCGAGGCGGGAAGTCCGGTCGTGCACGCGGGCCCAGAACCACGGCAGAGCGATGGTTTCGGCGTGCTCACCGAACTTGGCACGGAGCAGCGGATCCCATACGACATCCGCCGCCGCGTCACCCATTTGGCCGCGAATCCATGCCGCGGCTCGGACGCCTTCGAGGCGTTCCGGTCGGCCGACGGCTCGCAGGTACGCGAGACCAAGGCCCATTCGAATTCGATCGAACATTGGCAGTGGGCGAAACGAGAGGAGCGACAGAGCGGAGTCGAGTTGATGCAGATGGCCGTCTCGAAGCACAACCGTCCGCGGCCGGTGCCACGTCAGAGCGGCCGCCAGCCCGACCTCGCTGATTAGGGCGATGGCGTAACGGTCGGACTGGAACAGATGGTGATAGAACTTCTCGAGCCAGGGGCCATCAGGACCGCCCGGCTGGAAGCCCGCGGCGAGGCCGCCCGGCAGTTGCTGTCGTTCGAACGCCGTGACGTGATGGCCAGACTGGGCGAGTCGCAGAGCGGCCGTCAGACCAAGGGCTCCGGCCCCAAGGACGGCGATTCGTGAAGTACTCGTCGTGCATCCCTCCGGCGGAAACTCCGAAGTGCCAGATGCTAGCCTCCCGCCGATGGAAGGATCTGCCGCGATCGCCATGGACCCGCGCGCGGAAGGAGACGAGCGAGCGGCAGCCTGGTTCGGCGTCGCCCTTGCCCTCGTCATCGGAGGCCTCGTCCGCGGCATCCCGCTCGTGACTGCGGGATTCCCATTGAACGACGGAGGTCTGTTCGCGACGATGATCAGCGATCTCGTCGCGCACGGTTTTCTGCTCCCAGATCAGACTTCCTATAACGGATTGGCGATTCCTTTCGCGTACCCGCCGTTGGGGTTCTACGTTGCCGGAGGGACGCACGCCATCCTCGGGGTTGCGATCACCGACACCTTGCGGGTTCTGCCGTTCGTCTTCAGCTTGATCACCATCCCGGCGGTCTACGGGCTGGCAGCCAGCATCCTTGAATCGCGAACAGCAGGCGCTCTGGCCGCGTTGAGCTTTGCGCTGGTGCCCAGAGCCTATGTCTATCTCGTCTCTGGCGGCGGAATCACCAGGGCCCCCGGTCTTCTGCTCGCGGTTCTTGCCCTTGGCCTCGCGTGGCGCCTTGCGAGGAACCCGCGAACTGGGCGGCGAACCGTGGTCATCCTCGGGCTTGCCGGTGGCCTGACCGTCCTCGCCCATCTCCAGGCGGCACTGTTCCTTGCCGTTTCGTCCCTAGTCTTCCTCGTAGCCGCAGCGGAAAGGCGCGGGTACTTCGCTCACCTGGTCCAAGCCGGACTTATCGGCGTCCTTGCGGTCTTGCCGTGGGCGACGGTGATCGTCGGAAATCACGGGCTTGACCCGCTGCTGTCCGCCTCCGCGAGCGGCTCGACGCTGCTCCTGGGCGTCGGGAACCTCCTCTCCCTCCGCTTCACGGAGTTGTTCTTCTTCGATGTGATTAGCTACGTCGGCCTCACCGGGTTCGTAATCGCTATCGTCCGCCGCGACTTCCTCCTGCCCGTCTGGCTGGTGGCTACCTTGCTCGCGGATGCGCGCGCAGGCTCGACGTTTTCGATGGTCCCACTCTCCCTGCTGGTTGGGTACGCAGTTGTCTCGCTGGTGCCCGCGCGAGTTCCCGATCTGGGCCAGCGGCCTTTCTCGTGGATCCGACTCCACCCTTGGCAAAGCCTCGGAACAGTCGCGCTCCTGGTAACGCTATTCATGGCCAGCATCACGTCCGCGCAGCGACCGCAGTCGCCAATGCACGCGCTGAACCCCGATCAACGGGAGGCGATGGTTTGGGTCGGCCGGAATCTGCCGGCGGACGTGAGCCTGGCCGTCGTCACGGACAGCAACTGGTGGCAAGATGCCGCGTCCGAATGGCTTCCGGCCATCGCACTTCGCCGGAGTGCCGCCACGGTGCAGGGCTACGAGTGGCTAGGTGGCCCGCAATTTGTCCAGAAGCAGGACGCTCACGAGGACCTCCAGTCTTGTTCGCGCGATGTTCTGCCCTGCGTCGTGATGTGGGCTCAGGCATACGAGGTGACGATCACCCACGTCTTCCTCCCGAAGGGTCCGCTTCATGGGCCGTTTTCCGCCGAGGACTGCTGCCCGGCGCTCCGCCACAGCTTGGGGCTCGTGCCGGGGGCGCGGCTGATCTACGACGGGCCGGGGGCGACTGTGATCGAGCTGCCCTATGGAGCAGTCGCCGATTGATCTGCCAGGGTAAGGACCGTGGCGCCGGGACCTTCATAAACCACTCGGAAGGCGCTATCCCTGGCGAACAGCTCGCGAAGGCCGGCGCAGCAGTCGGCCGGCGAGTTCGGGCCGTGGAGCCGGCCCAATGGCAGGTACAGGTAGTCCGCAGGCCACTCCGCGAGCCAGTCGTGGACGCACGCCACCGAGGCGGGGCGGACGCAGGCCTGCAGGGCTCGGTACGCGATGACCTGATCCTCGAAGGCGCCGTGGCCGAGCCACTCCGAGCCCTGGACGGTGGCCACCGAACGGCGGCCGGCGAGGAGTGGGAACCACTCCGAGTCGGAGTCGCCTGACCACTCGCCGTCGGTGATCACGGCGAATGTGGCATCCGGCTCGAGGCTGGCAGCCACCCAAGCCAGAGCTTGGCGGCGTTCGCCGCCCAGGGTATGGACGGGAGCGCTCGGATTGAGAACGGTTACGGCCGAGGCAACTCCTTCGATGAGAACGCACCCCGCGAGAACAACGGCGCCGATCACGGGAACCCAGCGAACGGTGCGATCGGCTGGGGCCGACTCTCCACGCCGCGCGCTGAAAGCGACGAAGTCGACCGCCAGCACGCCGATGAGCATCCCGAACGGGATCATGGCGTACTGGTAGGAGAGCACCAGCGACGCCGCGAACCACACCGGCAGGATCCACTGGCGGCGGATCAACGACAACACCGCCAGGGCAGCGCCAAGGATGGCCAGCGGACTCGTGAACGGAATGCCTGTTACGCGGCCCGCAAAAACCGCGACCAGCGCTACCAGCGGGTCTGGGCCGTTGTTCGGCACGCCCGTCAGAGCTGCCAGCCCGTGGCGAGCAATGATGATCGCTGCCCACGGCAGGGCGACCAGCGCGGCGACCGCCAGCGCGGCTGCCGCATGGCCGAGTGACTGCCGCGTCCGGCCCTCGAAGACAAGCAGCAGGACTCCACTGATGGCGGCGAAGAGTGCGGCGCCAGGATGAACGAGAGCCGTCAGACCGCCGAGGACCCCAACGACGAGCGCACGGCGTCGCGTCGGTTCGCGGACGAGTGAGACCGACTGCCAGACGGCGAGGACGCCGAGCAGGAGACCTGGCGACCTGGTGACTCCACCGCCCTGGATCATCCAGACGTAGGACGCGGGCGCGAGGGCGTAAGCCAGGGCGGCCACCACGCCCCCGACGTTGGACCGGAGAACGGCACGACCGAGCAGGAACACCGCCGGCACGATCAGCGTGCTCGCGACCAGGGGCAGCCACCGGAAGACCGCGAAGAGGTCCACCCCGAACACGGCCTCGAGGGCACCGGCGCCGTAGAAGGCAAGCGGCGGGTAGGCGAACGGGAGGTCGGTTCCGTTCCATGCGATGGTCGCCGGAAGTACCCAGCCGGCGTTTTGGATGGCCCGTGTCATGGCCAGGAACAGCCCACCGTCATTGACCGGGAAGTCGGACAGCGCGACGGGGATCGCACGCACCACCAGACCGGCCAGGGTTACCCCGCCCAGGGCGAGCCAGGTCGCCTGCACGGACTTCACGGGCTGCGGTTCGGTCACTCGGAAGTGCAGTCCAGCACGTAGAGGACCTGATCCTCGTCGCGGTACGCCTCGCACCACCCTGTCCCGTCGAGTAACCCGCGGGTCAGGACCACGCTGGTGGGCCACATCATGGCCTCGACCTGGTACGAGGCCAGCAGTTCCTCCCAGCCCAGATCGGCAGCTCGGATGGCGCTGTAGTCGTCGAGGATGGTCTGGTCGTACATGTCGTTCCGGCCGTCGACGAAGACGCGCGCTCCGGAGTCGTAGCCGCGATACAGGACGTAGCCGCCCCAACCGTACTCGGCCAGGATCCGCGCGTCGGGGTTCTGGGCCAGCACGATGTCCATCGGTGCCTCGGGGAACTCGGACGCGACGGTCTCATCCAGGTGCGCGGCCGGAGTCTGGGGCAGGACCAGCACCGCGCTGATGACGACGATCGCGATGGCGGTCGCCGCCTCCATGACCCGGCGGGCGCGGACCTGGGAGGCGGGCGCCGGCCGCGGAGTCAGGCGGGCCGGCCAGCGTGCAGCCAGCGACATGGACACCACCGGCACCGACCACACCGCCAGCAGCGGGGCGTTCCGTAGCGACACGAGGCTCATGGCCACCCCGAGAACGGTCAGCGCGCCCATCCAGCCCGGAGCGCCGCCCCGCAGGGCCACGACGACAAGGGTCAGGATCAGGGTCAGCAGGCCCCAATGCGCGACGCCGTGGAAGTCAGGCGACTGCCACTCGTCGATATTCTCCAGGCCCCAGTCGCCGGCGTCGACGTA
>JBIOTW010000091.1:0-62545 GCA_044866355.1 Candidatus Limnocylindria bacterium
ATCCTCGACCCGGGCACCAGCACCGTCGTGTTCACCGGCGGCTCGGTCATCACCGGCAGCCACACCCTGAACAACGTCGAGATCCGGGGTGGGACGATCACGATCGCGGCCGGCACGACCCTGACCGTGGCCGGCATGACGACGCTGACCAATGGCAACCTCAACGGCGGAACGCTGGAGGCGCTGGCAGACATCTCCCTGCTCGGTGCGTTCGACGGTGAGACCGCGACCATCCTGATCGCGGGCGCCGGAGACCAGACGCTGACCGGCACCGCCACTCCGACCAGTGGCGACGCCCCGAACTTCACGATCGACAAGCCGTCAGGCACCCTGTTCCTGGCCGGCACCATCCGCCTGACGACCGCCACCTGGACCTGGCTGTCGGGCGCCGTCGACCCCGGGACCGGCCTCCTGGTCCTCGACGCCAACACCGCCATCGGCGGCACCCACACCCTGTACGACGTCCTGCTCCGGGGCGGCGCCCACACTGTGACGAGTGGCATGCCGACCGTGGCCGGCACCCTGACCCTGGACGATGGCACGATCGACGGCGGCACGTTCGGCGCCGCCGGGCCCATCGAGCAGCTGTCGACCTTCGACGGTGGCTCGGGCACCCTGCAGATCACCGGCACTGCCGACCAGACCTTCACCGGGTCGGCCACGACCACCACCGGCAACCTGCCCAACGTCGTCATCGACAAGTCGGGCGGGACGCTCACCCTGGCCGGCACGATCCGGCTCAGCGACGCGACCTGGACCTGGCTGTCGGGCGCCGTCGACCCCGGGACCAGCCTCCTGGTCATGGCTGGCACCAGCACCCTCGCCGCGGTGGGCATGACCTTCAACGACCTGACCGTCAACGGCGGCACGACCACCCTGGCCCAGGACCTCAATGTCGGCGGCGAGCTGTGGGTGGCGGCGGGGACCCTGAATGGCGCGGGCATGACCACAGTCGTTTCCGGCAACGTCACGATCGACGGCGCCTTCACGCCCGGTACGGGCCTGCTCAACATGAATGGGGCTGCCGCTCAAACGCTTGGCGGCGCAGCCGCCAACATCGGTCTGTATGACTTCACGGTGAACAATGCCGTGGGGGTCACGATCACGACCGCCGTCTCGGTGGCCGGCACGCTGACGCTCAACGGGCCGCTCGACATCAGCGGTCAGACCTTGGGCATCGCGAACGCGATCGCCGGCACGCCAACGCTGTTGACGGGTGACCCGCTCTCCTCGCTGGTCATCGCAGGGACCAGCGCTGGGATCATCATCCCTTCGAGCCTGCCGGTGCTGGCCAACCTGACGCTGGACAACCCGCAGGGGGCCGCCTTGGGCGGCCCGCTGACCATCGGCAACCTGCTGACATTGACCGATGGCGTTCTGAATGCCGGTGGGTGGGTGGTGACCATCGATCCGGCTGGGTCGGTGGCGCGTACGGCGGGCCACGTCAGCGGCGCGCTCCGGAAGACGATTCCGATCGGCGCCGGCGTCACACTCACGTTCGAGATCGGCGATGCGACGACCTACGCCCCGGTCAGCCTCGTCTTTGGCACGGTGTCGGTGTCGGGCACCATCACCGCCTCAACCACCCCCGGAGAGCACCCCAACATCGGCTCCTCTGTCATCGACCCGTCACAGGACGTGAACCGATGGTGGTCGCTGGTCAACGGCGGCACCGTGTTCAGCACATTGGATGCGACCTTCACTTTCGCGCCGAGCGATGTCGATCCGGGCGCCTCGACTGCCGCCTTTGTGGTCGCCAAATGGGATGGCGCCTGGGTCCTTCCCGTGTCGGGCGCGGCGCTGCCGACGTCCATCACGGCCTTCGGCATGACCTCGCTGAGCGAGTTCGCAGTTGGTGAGGTCGAGTCGGTCGACCTGCCGAACACGGCCTGGGGCGTGCCGGTTCCCGCCCTGGGGTCGCTGCTGACCAGTCTCCTGGCGGCGCTGATGGTGTTGCGAGTGCCGGCGGCTCCATCTCTGTGGGCTCGTCTCTGGCCGGCGACGGGCTCTTCGGCAGGTCGCCCCGAATGGGAGACCCTCTGGCAGGACCTCTACCGCTGAGCCGCTGGCTGTCTAGCGCCCACGTGATCCGCCACGAGCAGGATCCAGAGGGGTGCATGGCCCGGCGAGTCCACGGGCCGAGCACGGTGTCGGGTAGATTCCGCTCCGAATGCTGGACCGCGGAGGACGCCACATGGGCGAGCCCGATCACGAGCGATTCATGCGGATGGCCATCGCGATGGCTCGCCACAGCGCGATCGTGGATCGGACCACCAGTCCCTTCGCCTGCGTGATCGTGCGGGACGGGGAGGTGGTGGGCTCCGGCGTCAACCAGGTCCCCATCGACAACGACCCCACCGCCCATGCCGAGGTCGTCGCCATCCGGGCGGCCTGCCGCAAGCTGGGCAGTTACGTCCTGGCTGGATGCACCGCGTACTCGACCGGCGAGCCGTGCCCCATGTGCTACGGCGCTTTGTGGTGGGCCCGGGCCGACGCCATCTTCTACGCGGCCACCATCCAGGACGCCCTCGACTACGGTGACTTCGACGACAAGCCAATTTACGATGCCATCGCCCAGCCCGGACCCGATCGCGCCGTCCCGGCGCGCGAGCTCCTGCGCGACGAGATGGTGGCGGTGTGGAAGGAGTTCCACGAAATCCCGGACCGCATTCACTACTAACACCCGATCTGGCTGACCGATCCCGCCTGACTGACCGATCCGACCGCGAGGTACCCATGTCTACGCCATTCGCCGGCTTTCAGCCGGAAGCCATCCACTTCCTGTTGGAGCTGGGGTTGAACAACGATCGCGCCTGGTTCCAGCCCCGCAAGGCCGAGTACGAGCGACTCCTCAAGGAGCCGCTCGAGGCCCTGTGCGTGGCGCTGGGCGAACGCCTCGAAGCGCGCGGCATACCGCTGCGGGCCGATGCCGGGTCTCCGTTCCGCATCTACCGCGACGTCCGATTCTCGAAGGACAAGTCTCCGTACAAGACCCACGTCAGTGCCAGTTTCCCGTGGGCCGGGGAAGGTGCGCCGGCGATGCCGCGCAGCCGGACCGAATCGGTCCACCACGTCGGGGGCTACTTCCACTTCGAGCCCGACGAGTGCTACATGGGGGGCGGGATGTGGCATCCCGATCGGCCTCGCCTCGAGGCCTGGCGCGCGCTCGTGACCAAGGATCCCAAGCGAGTGCAGGCAGCCATCACGGATCGGTCCTTCGTGAAGGAGTTCGGGGAGGTTGGCGGGGATCGGCTGAAGCGCGTTCCACCCGGCTATTCGGCGGACAATCCGAGCGCGGAGCTACTCAAGCTGAAGGACGTGACGTTTGGGCGTCGCGTGTCCGACGAGGAAGCCCTCTCGCCCGAACTACCGGACATCTTGGCCGATGGATTCGCCCGGGCGAGACCCGTCTTCCAGCTGCTCGCCTCTCTGACGTCATAGGCGTGCAAAACTCGCCTCCGGCGCGTTTTCGGACCTGCTAGATTCTGTCGGCTTCCCGTTCGCGGCGGCTCTGCCGCAGCGGATGGGAGGTGGGAGGCCTCGGATCGACGATTCGTCGAAGGTTCGGAGCCTCGCCGGGTGCTGGTAGCGTAGGAGACGGGCCTCAGCAACCCGTCCCAACGCGGGTTTCGCCCACTGTCACCGCCCGGTTGGACCCTGGAGGGACCGAAATGTCCGCTCAGGGAGCAGCCGGGATGACCCGGAGGCAAGGTGGAACGCGCAGAGGCAACAGTCGGGGACCGGCGGGCCGTCACCTTCGGGTGACGCTCCAACTCGACTGGACCGGCCTACGGTCCTGGTTCGGCGGCGGGCTCGCCGTCGGGCGGTTCTACAAGTCAGGAGTCGCTGAAGAAGTCCGATTGGGGACGCGGAGTCCGGGAGCCCTCCCGCAAGGACGGCTCGCTGGGCACCGCAGTCCCGGGATCGGGCGCGGCGCAGGTGCGTCCGTTCGTCGGGGTCACACCCGACTGATAGGCGTGCTGATAGGGGTCTGGTCCACCTCCGCAAGGAGGTCCACCGGGCCCCTGCGCTGTTTCCCAGGGGCTCGCGAGTACACTCGCGCGCGTGAAACGTCGGGAGGTCCGCGAGCGTGACGAGGCCGTGGCGCGCGATCAGGCGGAGCGGCGCACGGAAGAGCTGCTGGCGAAGCTCAAGGCGCGAGAATCGGAGGCCCGGCCACCCATTGCAGAGGATGGGGCCGTTCCGGAGCCTGAGGATGCCTCGACGGAGCCCGAGGATGCCTCGACGGTCCCCACCTCGAAGCCGGGCGAAGACCCGAGCTGAACCCCAGGTTTGCGGTCTGTCGAATCAACTCCCCAGGCGTTGCCCAATCTCTCGTTCGTACTCCGGAAAGTAGTTTCCAATCATTGGCAGCTCGATGGCCCTGAGGATCGACTCGCGAGGCTCTCGCTCCAGCAGGAATTCGAACGAGGCGCGCACCAGCTCATCCACCGTCGTGCCTGACCCGAGGCGTAGGACGTCATCGGCTCGAACGCTGACTTCATGGCGGGACGCTCCAGGGTCATCACCAACTTTCACCGTGCAGTGCCAGTCGTCACCGTCTGGCCGGCACTCGACGGTGATGTTCGCCTCGCTCATCAGTCGATCAGGACCCACGACCCCGAAGCCGATGATTTGACGGCGGCATCGACGAAGGCAATGCCCCTGGCTCCGGAGTTGAGCGTGGGATACGGCGCCTCACCTGGCGACGGTGGCTCACCAGCCGCCACGGCTGCATAGAACGGACGCAGAAGGTCGAGAAGGGCCTCGCCCCAGCCCTCCGGATGACCTGCCGGGAGGGAGGGAGTCCCAGAAGCGGCTTGCACGCCGCCCGGGTCGCGAACCAGCAGCCGGGCATCGTCGCGAGAGCGGAGCCACAGGCGCTCCGGGACCTCCTGGTCCCAGGCGAGTGAGCGGACAGAACCGTCCACTTCGAGGGTCAGGGCGTTCTTCCGGCCCGAGGAAATCTGGCTGACGACGCAGGCGCCGCGAGCGCCGCCTTCGAAGCGGAGCAGGATCGTGGCCGCATCTTCCGATTGAACCTTCACCGATTCGGTCGGCCCTTCGCCATGCGAGAAGGCGACACCCGCGCCCAACGTCCGCGTCCGAGTCGGAATGAAGGTCGCGAAGTCAGCGAAGACCGCCTCGACCCGGAGGCCGGTGATGAACTCAGCGGTGTCGAACCAATGCGTTCCGATATCGGCCACCGCCCGAGATCGCCCACCCATCTCGGGGTCAACGCGCCAGTTGTAGTCCTTCGGGTCAGCGAGCCAGTCCTGGAGGTAACCGCCGTGGATGAGTCGGATCTCACCCACCTCTCCGTCCTCAACCGCCGCGCGGGCGCGGCGAACCATCGGGTAGCCGCGGTAGGTGAGGGCCACCATGGCGTGACGTCCGGACCGTCTCGCCAGATCGACCAGGCCGTCCGCGCCGGCACGATCCATGGCGATCGGCTTCTCGAGGACCAGGTGCTTGCCGGCCTCGAGCGTCGCCGTAGCCAACGCCACGTGGGTGGCATTCGGCGTGCAGATATGGACGACGTCGATTTCCGGATCGCCGACCACGGCATAGGCGTCGGTTGACCAGCGGCCGACACCAAGGTCTCCGGCGCGACGGGCCGTCCGGTCAGGATCTGATCCGACGATGACCTCGACGTGCGCGTACCCGGTGCGCCGAACGGCATCAACGTGATGGGGTCCGACGAACCCCATTCCGATGACGGCCGTCCGGAGTCGCGTCCCGCCCATACGTCCGGCGGGGTCATCAGTCACGAGGCGATCGTACGCCCCGGTGGCCCGGATTCGGAGTTGGAGCGGGAGACGGGATTCGAACCCGCGACATCCAGCTTGGAAGGCTGGCGCTCCACCAACTGAGCTACTCCCGCTCGCTGGCCACCTTCAAGCGTCGACGATACGTCCGCGCCCGATGGCAGTTCGCGCAGACGATATCGCACTTGGCAGCCTCGGCCAATATTCGCCGGATACCACTTCGGCCGATCATCCGGGTGACACCCTCCCGTTTCGTGCTCGGCTCAACGTGATCGAGATCCATCGCGTACGGTGCCGGGCGGTCAAGCGGGCCGCGAAGGCCTGAAGATCGCTCAGGCCGGGACCGTCGCTCCCCGCACGAGGCCGATCATATCGCCGGCGAGACCGATGGCCTCCGGCGTCATGATCCCCGGGTTGCGCAGGATCATGCCGCGGAACCCCAGGTCAAGGTAGGGCTGGACGAATTCCACGGCCTCGTCTGGTGTGGCCACCGCCGTGATCGCTCGTCGCTCGGGCGTGAGGCGCTCCAGCACCGCGGTATCGTCTCGATGGTCGGCCACCAGGACGACCGGCAGCATCACGGTCCGCAGGATGGCGGACGAGTCCCGACCGATCTCCGCGCAATGCCGCTCCAGCACCTCGATCTTGTGCCGCAGCTCGTCCAGCGGTCCGAACCAGTTTGACATGTCGGCGTACTTCGCCACCAGCCGGAGGGTCCGCCGCTCGCCGCTGCCGCCGACCAGGATGGGTGGGCCAGCAGCCTGGATCGGCCGCGGGCTGTTCAGCACCCGGTCGATCCGGTAGTGACGTCCCGCGAAGGTCGGGCGCTCCTCGGTGAACATCAGGCGGCAGATCTGGAGCGCCTCTTCGAGACGATCCATCCGCTCCTTGATCGGCGGGAAGTCGAACCCCATGGCCTGGTGCTCGGCCTCGTTCCAGGCAGCCCCGATCCCGAGCACCGCTCGACCCTCGGAGATCACGTCCAGGGTGGTGACCGCCTTGGCGACAAGTGCCGGGTTGCGGTGGGTCACGCCCGTCACCATGACGCCCAGACGAACCCGAGTTGTCCGAGCGGCCAGCGCGCCCAATGTGGTGTAGGCCTCGAGCATCGGCTCGTCCTCGCGACCCACTCCGGCGATCTGCTGGAAATGGTCCATCACGGTGACCAGATCGAAACCGGCGGCCTCGGCGGCCTGCACGTTGGCCGCGATCCGATCGAAGAGCTGGTCCGGCGGCGAGTCGGGGAAGGTGAGGTTCGGCATGTGGTAGCCGAACAAGAGGCGTGAGGCGCCGCCTTCAGTCATCGGTCCACCAACGGTTCATCGGCGCCAATTATCGGTCCGAGCCTCGTTGATGACAGCCCAAGTCATGGCCCCACGTTGACGATGGTGTCGCCCCCGAACACGTATGGCTCCTCGACCTGATACGTGTCGGCCTGCCTGTTCCACGCTTCGAATCGAGGATCGCTGTCGTGGACGTGGTGTCCCTCATCGGTCGCGAAGATGGCGACCACCAGGTACTGCCTGGCTTTGGCCGCTCGCTTGGTGCTGATGTCGAGCCGGGTCAGAGTCGCCATGACCAGGAGCCCGCGGGCGTGCAGGTCCTGCCAGATCGGCGCCTCCATGGCGCGAAAGCCCGCTTCGAATTCCTCCGACTGGTCATTGCCGACGTTCAGCACGATGCCGATGGTCTGCATGCGCGACACCTCGCTGTGGGGAATTGCTACCGTGCGCCCAACCTAACCCGTATCGGTCTGGAGCACCAGATGGCCATCACCGTCAAGAGCCTGGATTCACCGGACCAGTCCTATGACTTTGGAGAGGCGGGTCACTACGAGTTCACAGTCATCGGCGACTCGATGGTGGCCCGATCGGTCATGAACCCGGGCTGGAGCTGGGACGAGTACGTCAAGCCCTACGCGGAGGGCGCCGAGAGCTGCCCGGAGACGCACCACGAGTACGTCATCTCGGGGCGCATCCGCTACCTGACCGATGAGGGGGACGAGATCGTCGCCAAGGCCGGGGACCATCTGGTCATCGAGCCCGGGCATCGCGCCTGGGTGGACGGGCCCGAGCCGTGCGTGACAGTCGACGTGGAGATCGGCGAGATGGAGGACGAGGAGCACGACCACGACCACGATCACTGATCAGGCGGACGCTTGGTCAGGCCGAATCGGCGGCCAGCTTCTCGAGCTGGTCGGCGTGCTCCTCCAGATGGCTGACGATGAACCGATCCACGATCTCGGCCACCGTCATCTGGTTGCCGCGAACGTAGAGCCCGCGCGCTCCCCACTGCGCCTCCGACAATCCGGCGAGGTACGTGCGGAGGATCATCAGCGCGCCCGCCAGGCGCGCCATCTGCTCGGTGGGTGGCTCGTGACGGCCGACCTCGATGGCGTCCGCGCGACCCGGGTCGTCCGACGTGCGCCCGAAGGGGACCGGGTCGCGGCCGCTCCCCGCCACCACGCGATGGATCTCCCGCTGCCAGTACGGGACGAACTCGGCCACGTGGGCCCAGGCCTGGCCCGCGTCCCAGCGCTCCCCGGTCTTCGGATCGGCATCGGTCAGGCCCGGCGGGGGCTGGTCCGCAAAGGTGGCCAGGCGACCCTCGGCCACGGCCATCCGGGCCAGCAGGCCCATGTGCTGCATCACGCGGCGCTCCTCCGTACCGGTCGTTCCACGATGGGCGTGCGAAGCTCCCCCAGCCGCCCGACCCGCAGGACCACCTCGTCCCCCGGCTCCAACCAGCGCCCGAACTTTTCGTCCTTCACCTCCAGCAGGCAGCCGCTGCCCACCGTCCCGCTCCCGAGCAGGTCGCCCGGGCGCAGCCGGACGTCGGCCGAGGCCCGCGCGAGCATCTCCCCGAACGAGAACTGCGTCGCCGACCAGGTCCCGCGGCTGATCTCCTCCCCGTTGATGTCGGCCGTCATGACCAGGTTGTAGCCCTTTTCCAAGCGGGCGTCGGCCAGCTCATCGGGGGTGACCAGCCATGGACCGATGCTGGAGGCGAAGTCCTTGCCCTTGGCCGGGCCTAATCGGACCGTGGTCTCCTCGCGTTGGAGATCCCGTGCCGACCAGTCGTTGAGGATCAGGTAGCCGCCGATGGCCTCTTCGGCCCGGTCCGGGGCGAGGTCCACGGCCGGTGTGTCGACCAGGGCCGCCACCTCGAGCTCGTAGTCGAGCTCCGTCGACCCGGCTGGGGGCCATACCGGTTCGCCCGGCCCGCGGATTTCGGAGGTGTTGCTGAAGTAGAAGATCGGGAGTCGGTACCACGCCTCGGGGACGGCGTGGCCTCGGCGCTGCCACATGGTGGCGACGTGCTGCTCGAAGGCGTAGAAGTCGCGCAGGGACGGTGGGCGCAGCACGGGTGGCCCAAACGCGAGCTCATTGGCGTCCCACACCGCCTCGTCTTCTTCCGCTCCCGGTGAGTGGCCCTCCACCAGCTCGGCCAGCGCATCAACCCGCAGTCCCCGGGCCAGATGCGCGTCGAGTGTGGTCACGGGCTGGCGGTAGAGCACCGAGTTGTGGGCTCGCCGCGGGTCATCGGCGGCGAGAACCTGGCGGACCTGCTCGAGATCGAGCCAGCGCGCGCCGGCCGCATCTCGGGCAGCGGCCAGACGCCAGCCGGTCCCGATCGGGGCGTTCCGCTCGCGCACGTGGGCGATCCGCATCGTGGCGGAGTGTACGCGGCGCCAACGGTACTTCCGGTTCATGGTCGGTTGTTGAGCGGTTGGGTACGTCGTGGTCCTCGACGATGCGGATCGCGACCAGGCGGTGACGGTGGCTGAGGAGATTCGGTCCCGCCTCGCCTCACGGACCATCGCCGCCGAGGATGGCGCGCCGTTGCGGCTCAGCGTGTCTGCCGGCTGCGCGGCGCTCGACGATGCCAGGCCCACGAGCGAGGCCCTGCTCCGGACAGCGGACGTGGCCCTGTCAATGGCCAAGCGCGGTGGCCGGGATCGGGTGGTCGCGGCCTAGTCGGAGATCCGCTCCGCCAACCAGCCGATGGCCATCGGGTACCGATACTCGATGTCCATGTGGGTCCCCTCGAAGAGCTCGAATCGCACGGCGGCGTCCCCCACCCCGATGGCCGCCAGTTCCCGCCGGAAGGCTTCGGCCCCGAGGTCGAGGCGCCATTCGTCCTGGAGCCCGGCGTCGATCCAGATCCCCCGCAGGCCGCGAAGCGCATCCGCGTGGCTCGGGACCATCCGCACCGGGTCGTGCTCGAGCCACCGCTCCCAGATCTCGGGGACGAGCCGCCCCGTCTGCGGGTCGTACGGCAGCCGAACGGTGCCGTCGGGATCCGCCGAGTAGCACGCGGCCATGCACCAGTCGTTGATGAGACTCAAGTCGCTTCGCCGGACGACGCCGGGACGTGCCCGGAATTCGGTCCAGAAGTTCTCGTATGCCCCGTCATACCGATCGCGCAGGGTGCGGACCGAGCTGCCGAAATCGGGGAGGTAGCACGCTTCGAACAGGGCGTCGCCGGCGTGCGTGGCCAATGCGCCGAACCGGTCCGGGCGGAGCATGGGCAGGATCATGGCCCCGTATCCGCCCGACGACTTGCCAGCCACGGCCCGGTGCGCGGGGTCGGGGAGCGTCCGGTACATGGCGTCCACCCACGGGATGATTTCGTCGCACAGGTAGGTGAGGTAGCGGCCCGTCCCGGGTGAGTCCAGGTACTGGCTTCCGCCCAGGCTTGTCCAGCAGTCGACGTACACGACCACGGCCGGCGGCTGGCCGGGCGTGGCGAACAGGTCATCCAGGAGTTCCGGCGTGTTGCGACGGAAGGCCTTGCGCGCCCGCCACATGTCGACCTGCCCGGTCAGTCCCTGGATCAGATAGATGCTGGGATAGCGGCGCTCGTCGTCGTCGTATCCGGGCGGGGTGTACACCCAGACCGGACGCCGATGCGGGTCACCCAGCGGGTTGCCGGTGAGCGCCTCGGAGTCGACGACGTGCTCGTGGAGCCGCCCCTTCCAGGCGTGGTCCCACGGTGGCCCGAGGCCCGTCTCAGTCCCCATACCCGGAAGCCTAGCGCTCACCGTGGCAGCCGGACCGCTACGCGCGACGGATGTACGTCAGATGTTCATATCGGCCACGTTTTCTCCCGCCGACCCGTGGAAATGGTCGTTCTGTACGTGACGTGAACAAATAGGACAGAAAGACGGCAGGAAGCGTCCTCTGCGGCCTCGGACATGTGCGGAATTGGCCGTTGTGTACACAACGTGTTCATCGAATTCGTGCAGACGGGGGCAGCGCCCGCTCGGGCCCCTACATGCTGGGTTGGTAGTTCGGGTCGAGGTAGTGGTCGGGGTCGTCACGGAAGTCGAGCAGGCAGCCCCGGCCGCAGAAGTAGTACGTCACGCCGGCATGCTCCGCCACCAGGCCGTTGGCCTCGGCCTGGGCCGGCTCGACGCTCATGCCGCACACCGGGTCGTGGGGGAGCGTTCCCATCGTGGTTTCCATCGGTTGGTCTCCTCCTATCGGTCAGGCGTGGCTATCGGTCATCTGTCCTGAGAGCAGGCCGGAATCTGCGCAGGCGCAACGAGTTGGTGACGACGCTCACGCTGGACAGGGCCATGGCCCCCGCCGCCAGGGCGGGGTTCAGGGTCCAGCCGGTGAGCGGGTACAGGATGCCGGCGGCAACCGGGATCAGCAGGACGTTGTAGCCGAAGGCCCACACCAGGTTCTGGCGAATGATCCCCATGGTGGCCCGCGCCAGACCGATGCTGGCCGGCACGGCGCGCAGGTCGTCGCCCACGAGGGTCACGTCGCTGGCCTCGACGGCCACGTCGGCGCCCGTGCCGATGGCCACGCCCAGGTCGGCCTGGGCGAGTGCCGGCGCGTCGTTGAGCCCGTCGCCGACCATCGCCACCCGGCGCCCGGTGACCTGGAGCGACGCGACCGTCGTTGCCTTCTCTGCTGGCTGAACCCCGGCCACGATTCGATCCGGTGCGATCCCCGCATCGGCGCCGATGGCCTGGGCCACCTCGTGGCGGTCTCCGGTCAAGAGCCAGGGCTCGATCCCCGCCGCGTGGAGCTGCGCGATTGCCGCCGGCGCTTCAGGCTTGAGGCGGTCCGCGATGGTCAGGAGGCCCTCGATCGCCCCGTCGACCGCGACCCAGACCGCGGTCTCGCCTCGGGCCGAGGCGGCGGTCGCAAGCTCGGAAAGGCGCTCCGAGGGCCGCGCGTCGGCTCCCTCTTCCGACAACAGCCGCGAGCTTCCGACGACGACCCGCTTGTGGTCGACCGTGGCGCGGACCCCGCCGCCGGGGACCGCCGCGAACTCGGTGACGGCGGGGGAGTCGGCTTCCACGCCGATGGCCCCGGCATGGCGGACCACGGCCGAAGCCAGCGGGTGCTCGCTTCCGCGTTCCGCGGCGGCTGCGACCAGGACCAGGGCCGTGACGTCTGATTCCGCTGGGTCTCCGTCCGTCCTGTGCGCGTTCGCCGGTCGCACCTCCGCCGCGTACGCGCCGGTCACCTCGGGGCGCCCGCGGGTCAGGGTGCCGGTCTTGTCGAAGACGACGGCGGTGATGCCCGCCGCGCGCTCCACCGCTGCGCCATCGCGGACCAGGATCCCCGCCTCGGCGCCCTTGCCGGCGCTCACCATCAGGGCGGTCGGCGTGGCCAGGCCCATGGCGCACGGGCAGGCGATGATCAGGACCCCGATCGCGCTCGACAGAGCCAGCGGCAGGCGCGGCTCGGGGCCGAACGCCATCCAGGCCACGAACGTGAGGCCCGCGACCAGCGCAACGGCCGGGACGAACCAGGCCACCAGCCGGTCGACGAGGCGCTGGATGGGCGCCTTCGAGCCCTGAGCCTGCTCAACCAGTCGAGCGATCTGGGCCAGCGTGGTGTCCACGCCCACCCGGTCGGCGCGGAAGAGGAAGCTGCCATGGGCGTTCAGCGTGGCGCCGGTCACGCGGTCCCCCGTTGCCTTCTCGACCGGCAGCGACTCCCCGGTGAGCATCGACTCGTCCACCGCGCTGCCGCCCTCGACCACCACCCCGTCGACCGGGATCCGATCGCCGGGTCGCACCCGCACCAGGTCGCCCACGCGCACCTCCGCCAGCGGCACCTCGGCCTCGGTGCTGTCCCGAATGACCCAGGCCGTCTCGGGGCGGCGGCGCAGCAGGGCTCGGACCGCCCCCGCGGCCTGGCCCTTGGCCCGTGCCTCGAGCCAGCGGCCGATCAGAACGAACCCGATGATGATCGCGGCGGTCTCGTAGAACGTGTCCAGCGGCAGGCCGGCCGCCCGCATCGCGTCCGGGAAGAGGGTGATGACGGCCGAATAGGCATAGGCAGCCCCGGTGCCCATCACCACCAGGGTGTCCATGGTCAGCTCCCCGTGGGGCAGGCCACGGAGCGCCCGGGCCAGGAATCGGCGGCCCAGGACCAGCTGGACGAAGGTGGCCGGCACCAGCAGGATGAAGTTGAGCCGATCCACGGGCGCCGGAGGTCCGCCGGGCCAGAAGGTCAAGGCCATCATGGCCAGACCAATGGCGGTGGCCGCCAACCCATCCCGCAGCAGCCCGCGCCGCTCCGCGGCGCGGACGTCATCGGCCGCGTCGAGGTCGGTCGCCGGGGTCGCGAGGCCCGCCGTCGGGGTGGGAGAGGGACGCACGTCGTAACCCGCCGCCTCGATCGCCTCCACGATCCCGGACCGATCGATGCGCGAAGGGTCATACCGAACGGTTGCCTGCTCGCTGGCCAGGTTCACGGACGCCGAGGTGACGCCTTCCGCCCGGTTGAGGAACCGCTCGATGCGGTTGACGCAGCTGGCGCACGTCATCCCCTCGACCGCCAGGCTGAGCTCGGTTTGGGCACCGAGTGACGAGCGGCCTCTGGCCGCCGTTTGGGCCGCAGCGGCGGTCGTCATTCGGCGATGGTCATCGGCGGTCGACATCGGTCCATGCATGGTCATATGGATACTATGGGGGAGTATCCATCCAGCCGTCAATTTCGCTTCCGGCGGTGGTTCAGGCGGAGGGGCGACGTCACAGCGCTTCGTGACATCGTGCTGCGCGATAGCACGATAGCGCGATAGCACGAACCACTGTGACGCGACTGGAGGAGGCCAGACACCCTGCGGCGGCGTTGTAGGCTCCGCCCGTGCGCGTCGTGATCCTGACCAACGAGTTCCCACCCAACGTCTATGGCGGCGCCGGGGTCCACGTCACGGAGCTGACGAACGCGCTCCGCGGGCAGGTGGAACTCCTCGACATCCGCACCTTCGGGGACCAGCACCACGATGAGTCGGGCTGGCGCGTCCGCGGTTACGCCGCCGAGCTGGACCTCGCCACTGCGCCGGAGCCGCTGCGCCCGGTCCTTGGCGCCTTCAGTCGCAGCCTCGCCATGTCCGCGGACCCGATCGCGGCCGACCTCGTGCACTGTCATACCTGGTACACGCACCTCGGCGGACTGCTGGCCAGCCAGGCCTACGGCGTGCCGCTGGTCGTGACCGTCCACTCCCTCGAGCCCCTGCGGCCGTGGAAGCGCGAGCAGCTGGCGGGTGGCTACGACGTCTCGGCCTGGGTCGAGCGCCAGGCCCTGGAGCAGGCCGACGCGGTCATCGCTGTGAGCGCCGCTGCGCGCCAGGACGTCCTGGACCATTTCGCCACCGATCCGGCGCGGGTGCACGTCGTCCACAACGGGATCGACACCACCGGATTCGCTCCCGACACGGGCCGTGACGCCATCGCCCGATTCGAGATCGACCCCGCGACGCCGTACGTCCTGTTCGTGGGCCGCATCACCCGGCAGAAGGGCATCACGATCCTGATCGAGGCCATTCCACACCTGGACGCCCGAATCGGGGTGGTGCTGGCCGCCGGACAGCCGGACACCCCACAGCTGGCGGTCGAAGTCGAGCGGGGGATCGCCGAGGCACGTGCCGCATCGCCTCGTCGACCGATTCACTGGATCCCCGAGCATCTCGATCGGCGCGCCGTTCGCCAGCTGTACACCCACGCCGCCGTCTTCGCCTGCCCATCGGTCTATGAGCCGTTCGGCATTACCAACCTGGAGGCCATGGCGTGCGGTGTCCCGGTGGTGGCCACCCGGGTGGGCGGCATTCCCGAGGTCATGACCCACGGCCGGACCGGTCTGCTGGTCGACCCTCCCGACGCCACCGATGGCGACACCCAACGCGTGGCGCGGGACCTGGCCGCGGCCATCAACGCCCTCGTCGCCGACCCGGCCCGGCGGGCAGCCATGGGCGCAGCCGGGCGCGAGCAGGCGGTCGAGCAGTTCAGCTGGTCCGCGGTCGCCGGCAAGACCCTGGAGGTCTACCGGGCAGTCGTTCGATGACCGGACCCGATCCGACCCGCATCTCGCGCCGTCGGCTGCTCCAGCTGGGTGCGTTGACGCCCGCCGCATTCCTGGCGGCGTGCGCAGAGACCATGACCCCGACTCCGGTCCCGACCCTTCGCCCGACGTCGCCCCCGGTTGCCACGCCCATCCCCAGCCTGGCGCCCTCCACTCCGGTCCTGTTCCGCGGCGCGGCCCTGGCCGACGGCCGCTCGGCGCAGCTCCAGCGCGACGTCAGCATCCGGGTCGAGAACGGGGTGGTGACATGGATCCGCCCGACCAGCGGCGAGGAGGACCCGGCTGGAGCCACGATCGTGGACGCCGGCGGGGCCACCATCGTCCCGGGCCTGGTGGATGCGCACGCCCACGTCACCGGCACCGGTGGCGTGCATTGGATCGACCGCTTCAACGACCCGCCCGCCGTGCTGGCGGCGACCGGCGAGACGAATGCCGCGCTCGCCTGGCAGTACGGCGTGCGATGGCTGCGAGACGTGGGCAGCCCGATCGTCACTGACCCGGTCGACGGTCGCGTCCGCGCCGCGTCCCTCGGAGTGCGGGACCGCCTCGCCGGGCGCGCGGGCTTCCCGGTCATCCGAGCCGCCGGTAGCTGGGTGACCCGCGCTGGCTCGCTCCCCGGCCGGATCAGCGCCGAGGCGTCCAACGCTGACCAGCTTCTGGCCGTTGCGCTTCAGCAGCTGGATGAGGGCGCCAACCTCGTCAAGCTGTACCTCGAGGGCCCGGATCCGAGCACGACACCGTGGTCCATTGCCGAGACCCGCCGCGTCGTGGACGCGGTGCACGCCCGCGGTGCCCGGGTGGCCGCTCATGCCAGCCGAATCAACGACATTCGGACCGGCGTAGAGGCCGGGGTCGACACCATCGAGCATGGCACCGAGCTGGACACCGCCACTGCGCAGCAGATGGCCGCCCAGGGGACGATTCTGGTTTCGACCCTGACCGTGTTCCGCTCCTGGTTGAGCTTCTCGGCCACCACCACCGACTCGTTCTTCGCAGGCCCGGGCGCCGCGAGCCGCTTCGCCGAGCTGCTGGCCGTCGCCGAAAACGGGGTGCGGAACGCACGCGCCGCCGGCGTGGCCATCGCCGCAGGCTCCGACGCGGGAGGAGGATCGGCTCGTGCCAACCACCTTCCGTGGGAGTTTCAGTCGCTCGTCGCCGCCGGTCTCGAGCCGATGGCAGCCCTGGCGGCGGTCACCTGGCGGGGTGGCGAGGCGCTGGCCGAACCCGACGCCGGCGTCATCCGCGAGGGCGGCCCGGCCCACTTCTTCCTGGTCCACGGCGACCCCCTGACCGATCCCGGAGCCATCTGGCGCATCTGGCGCCATGCCTGAGCGGCCCGCGCCTGACGCGCCCCAGGACAGACGGATGGCGCCCGTTGCCGGGCGCCATCGCTCCTGCTGGTTCTTGCTTGTCAGGCTATGGCGGCCCCGGCCGGAACGGTCGTCTGCCGTTGACCGCTTTCCGTCCGATACAGGTCGCCAGAGAAGAACCAGCGGCGCAATCCGGGGCCGACTCTCTGGCCGGCCACCCGATCCAGGCCGAAGAAGTTGCCCGAACCGATGTAGCCGAGGAAGAAGGTGACCAGCGCGTAGGTCAGATGCTGGTTCACGATCCCGAATTCGAAGTCCCAGGCTGCGACGAAGAAGAACAGCATCATCAACGTGCCCATCGCGGCCCCGAACCGTGTCAGCAAGCCCAGGATCAGGCTGACCCCGATCCCGATCTGCCCCCACGGCACGAGGAGGTTGATGATCGTCATGGCCGCCTCGTTTTCGGACAGACCGGCCCAGAACGACTGCGTCGGGTTGAAGACCGTGCCCTCGGCAACCTCGCCGGTCACGAACGGCCACCCCATGCTGCCGCCCGTGGCGAAATTGAGAAATCCGGCCGCGGACCACTCCCCGCCGCCACCGATCACCTTCTCCAATCCAGCCCACAGGAAGATGATCCCGACGCCGATCCGGAGTACGGCCACCCCAAGCTGATGTCTGCGATCGACGATCTGCATGCCTCCATGCCTCCTTCCGGCTACGGCGTCCCTGCGCCAATAGTGTTCGTCCTGAGCCTATCGCAGCACTGATCGCTACCGAGGGCCGAAAGTCACGAAAACCGGGGACTTCAGCCACACCCGTCCTGCTGAGATCACCGGGGGCCGGTGCAGTCGCTGGCGAGCCTCTCCTGTCTCGGTGTGAGAAGGGCCGAACGTCACCACCCATTCAGTATCGATAGCCCTCGCTCACGCGTGGGCGAAGTCGGAGGATCGTCCCGACATACGCAAATCGGAGCCGTTGTTATGACAGCTGCGCAGCCACACGCGAGTCATGGATCGCAAGGTCTGTCAACTGACGTTCGGAGGAAGGGTTCGATGGAACGAGTAATCGAGACACTCGCGTCCGGATTCGGCAACGCGATCGGATTCATGGCCGAGACGGGCATTCTGTTCTTGGTCTTCGCCCTGATCTGGGTTGCCTTCGGGGCCGCGCTCATCTTGAGCCAAGGAAGCCTGGATGCGGCCTGGCAATCGGTCCGCAGCCTGCCACTGATTCTTCAGGGCGTCATCTGGCTGCTGTTCCTTCCGGTGATGATCGGTCTGTGGATCTGGGAGACGACATGGCCGCTGATCATGCGTCTCCTGCTCGTGATCGGCATTGCGGGCTGGAACCTGCTGGTCCTATTGCCCCGCCTGGCGCCAAGGTAAGACGTTCGGAATATCTGGGAACGCAGACCCGGGCCCGATGGCGGCCCGGGTCTCGGGCCTTCGGGTGACGCTAGCGCCCCTCCCCTCCAAGTCGGTGCTTGGCCACGAACGCAGCCGCCTGTGCGCGCCGCTGAAGGTCGAGCTTCGAGAGGATGCTCGACACGTAATTCTTCACCGTCTTGTCTGACAGAAAGACCTCAGCCGCGATCTCCTTGTTCGTCTTCCCGTCGGCCACCAGGAAGAGGATCTTCCGTTCCTGCGAGGTGAGGCGGGCCAGCTCGTCCGTCACCTCGCCGGCCGCGGCGCGACGTACGCGCTCGAGGACCTGCTCGGTGACCGCCGGGTCAAGCAGAGAGTCGCCCCGGCCGACCGATTCGAGCGCTGCCACGAGGTCCCGTCCGCGGATCTGCTTGAGGAGGTATCCACTGGCGCCGGCCATGATGGCCGCCAGGACCGCGTCCTCGTCCGGATAGCTGGTGAGCATCACCACCCGCGTCTCAGGCATCTCCGCCCGAATGTCGCGACAGGCCTCGATCCCCGTCCCATCCGGCAGGCGGACGTCCATGACCACCAGGTCCGGCCGGAGCCGTCGCGCGGCGGCGAGGGCGTCGACCACCGTTCCGGCCTCTGCCACCACCTGGAAGGCGGGTCGGCGGGCGAGGAGGGCGGCCAATCCCTGGCGGACGACTTCGTGATCGTCAACCAAGAGGAGCCTCAGCGGCCGTTTGGCAGTCAGTGGTGCGTCGGTCATTGGTCGGCGCCTGCAAGCCCCGGGTCCGTCGGGATGTCGACGAGGATCCGCGTGCCGTGTCCCGACCTGGACCGAACCCTGGCACGACCACCGAGAGCCACCGCGCGATCACGGATGTTGGACAGTCCGTGTTGTTGTCGGGTCCGACGACCCTGGGGATCGAATCCACGCCCGTCGTCGCCAATGACCAGTCGCAGTCGTTCCCCTCGGATGGTTAGCTGGACACTGGCCCGTGTCGCCTCGGCATGGCGCTGCACATTGCTCAGGGCTTCTCGGACGATGGCGACAAGTTCCGCGGCGGCGTCCGATGGCAGCAGAACACCCTCAGCGACCTCCACGGTTACGCTGGTCGACCCCGTCCGACGAACCTCGTCCGCGACCTCTACCAATGCGCGGCGCAGATCCTCAGGGCTGGGCAGAGTTGGACGCAGGTCATAGATGAATCCGCGAATGTCCCCGATCGCCGTCTGGAGAGCAACGATCGCGCGGTCGACCCGCTCGCGGGCCTCATCTGCTTCTTCGTCCATGAGCTCCGGGACGTCATCGAGGCTGAGCGTTACCGCGTACAGACGCTGGATCACGCCGTCGTGGAGATCTCGCCCGATACGGTCCCGTTCCGCCACCACCGCCAGCCGCCTCGCCTGTTCATGCAGACGGGCGTTGTCGATCGCGATCGCCGCGTGCAGCGCGAACCGCTCGACGAGGCGCTGGTCATCGGCGCTGAACTTGTCAGAGCCACGCTTATTCGTGAGATAGAAATTCCCCACCGCGACGCCCTGCAAGCGAACGGGAACGCCCAGGAAACTGCGCATCGGAGGGTGGTGGGGAGGGAAGCCATGCCGTCTCGGGTCCGAGCCGATATCGGGAATCCGAACCGATTGGCTTTCTCGAATGATCAGCCCGAGCAGGCCACGGCCCCGGGGCAGGGTTCCGATCCGGCGCCGCCTGGCTTCGGTGACGCCGCTCGTCACGAACCGTTCGAGTAGGCCGTCCTCGCCGATGATGCCCAAGGCGGCGTATTGGGCGCTGGCCAGCCCGCGAACGCGGTCGACGATGAGCTGCAGGACCGGTTCGAGGTCGAGAACCTCGGCGATGCTGCGGACCGCAGCGTCGAGGGCGTCACGCTCCCGGCGGGCCAAGTCGACCCGATCGTCAGAGCGCGTTCGCGATCGAGCCGGTGTCACACCCGAAACGGTAGCAGGCCCGCATTTAACACGGTCATTGGGAACCTCCCGTACCGGGAGCGTCGCTCGGGCAGGGATCCTGGACATCGGCCGAATGGCATGTCGTTTCGGGCCAAATCGCACCTGTCAACCCAACCGGACGGCCGTCAGCCTGCTGGTTGATGGAAACGCACCCCGCAAACCCCCGGAAGGCGCGGCTGCACATGATCGAGCGCGTCCACTTCTCGACCGCGGATGCAGCTCGGCTGTGCGGTCCTCAGGCGGCGGCCTGGTTGGGCACGCAAGCGGACGAATCGCCGCCGGGGATGCGCCGCTTCGCGACCGACCTGCGCCTTGAGCCGGACGATCGCGGTTTGTTCGCGCCCTTGCGCAAGGCTGCGTATGTCGACCTCGGTCATCCCGAGCGAACTGGAGACGGCTTCCGTGTCGAGATCAGCTGGCGCTCGGCGTCGCTCGCGCCGCTCTTCCCGGTCTTCTCTGGCTGGCTGACCATCCGTCGCGGCGAGCTCGTGTTGGACGGCTATTACGCGCCGCCCGGCGGAGCGATCGGACTGTTGGCAGACCGGGCGCTCATGCACCTGGCGGCTAACCGGACGGCGGCCACATTCCTCCATCAGCTGCGCGCCGCGGCTGCGGCCAGCAGGCTCAACGAGCGTGTCCACAAGCAGCCGGCAAGTCAACCCTGACATGCATTAGGAGACGAACTCGATGGGACGTCTGTTTGCCTACGCCGCGGCGGTGGCTTCTGTCTTGGTGCTGATTCTCAGCTACGTCATTGTGGTTGGAACGCGCGGCGGAGCGGCCGATACATCACCCGGAGCGGCGGGCGGTGGTGACGAAATCCTCGGCACCATCGAGGTCCGCGCCTTCGATATCGGCTTCGAGCCGGCGACCGTGGACGTCACGGAATCAGGCCGCTACACGGTCACATTCATCAACGATGGTGCCGTGCTGCATGACCTGACCTTCGCGGATGGGACGATCCTCCGGGCCGAGGCCGGGCAGAGGGCCACCGGCGAGGTGGTTATCCCCGACAGCGGCACGACCTTCCTGTGCTCGGTGCCAGGCCATGCCGATGCCGGCATGGCGGGCAGCGTGACGGTCGCTGGAGTCGGGGGCGACAGCCACGGTGGGCCCGCGCCCGCGACCGACGTGGAGCCGGATCCCGACGCCCCGGCCTATGCGCTCTACCCGCCGGAGGCCCCGGCTCGGCTGGAGGGCGAGGTGCACGACATCGAGCTCGTCATCGAGGAGAAGACGATGACGGTGGGACTGGGCGACGAAGGCGGATTCGTGGTCGGGGTGTGGACCTTCAACGGGACGGTCCCCGGCCCCGTGATCCGAGTCAAGGTCGGGGACACCATCCGAGTCCACCTCGTCAATCCCGAAGACAGTCAACTCGGCCATTCGATCGACTTCCACGCTTCGCAAGTGGCGTGGAACGACGAGATGACGACCATCAACCCGGGCGAGGAGAAGGTCTACGAATGGACCGCCGAGTACGCCGGGGTGTGGATGTACCACTGCGGCACCTCGCCGGCCCTGCATCACATCGCCAACGGGATGTACGGCATGGTCATCGTCGAGCCGGCGGAAGGCCTGCCACCGGTCGACGCAGAATTCGCCATCGTCCAGAGCGAGTGGTACCTCGGGCCGCAGGGCGAGCCGATCAGCCTGAGCAAGGCGGCCCCAGGCAACCCGGCTCCCGACTACGTGGTGTGGAACGGCGTATCCAACCAATACCTCGACAACCCGATCGCAGTCGGGACCGGCGACCGGGTTCGGATCTTCGTCCTGAACGCCGGGCCCAACATCGATTCCAGCTTCCACGTGGTGGGCACGATCTTCAGCAGCGTCATCAAGGAGGGCGTGCGGCTCACACCGGGCAACGAGGGCACCTTCGGGTCGCAGGCCGTGGACCTGTCACCCGCCCAGGGCGCGATCATCGAGATGGTCATGCCCGAGGACGGGCTGTACCCGATGGTGACCCACGCGTTCAACTTCGTGGGCCGCGGCGCGCTCGGCCTGTTCCAGGCCGGCGACGGTGATCCGTTGAATTGACCGATTCAGGCGGCCTTGTCTTCGAAGAGGACCTCGATCAGCGGGCTGCGGCGATAGAAGATCTCCAACCGGTCGCTGACCCGCCAGTTGCGGGTCACCTCTTCCATGACCTGCCGGCGCTCCACCGGCTCGGTGATGAGTCGGGCGATGGCTGGGAGATCGGCCCGAACCGGCCCCTTCAGATGGAATGTGATATGAGGATCGGCCAGGAGGTTGGCGTACCAGTCGCGCCTGCCCGGCGAGCCGCTGATCACGACCTTGCCGTCGATCACGTGAAAGACGAGCTCGATTCGCCGCGGCCGGCCGGTGCGGCGACCGGTCGTGGTGATGTCGATCCGATGGGGACGCGCGAGCGCCCGCTGGATGCGCTCATCCAGGTGCGCAGTGCCGGAGGAAGGCGGAAAGACCGGGTTGGTGGCTGGGATGGTCACGGAGGTGGACTCGCTTTGAGTTGCAAAGCGCAACTCTACCGCAGGTCGGTCACCCACGTTCGACGCCCACTCTGGCTCCGTCGAGCCAAATTTGCTCCTGGGCACAAAAACGCCCCGGAGGAACCGCTCGTGCCCTTTGATGCAATCTCAGGACCCGTCCGGCTCCTCCGGGACGAGCAGAGAATATGCGACCCACCAACGCGTGCCAAGCGCCTTATCCACGACTTTCTGGGGTTCGTGGCGGACTTATCCACGCCCTGTCCACTACGCCACGCCTACGGCACGAGGAACGGCAGCAGGTAGTGCTCGGAAAGGCCGGTGACGTTGAGAACGGTCGCGACCGCCAGGAACGTCGCGAACACGATGACCACCGCCCACGACTCCCGATCCATCCGGAGCCGTCGATACCAGGTCCGCTTTCCGACGCCGAAGGCACGAAGGTCCATGGCGTCGATCGTGTCCTCGGCGCCGGTCAGGGAGCCCACGGTGACCGGCACGAAGACCGGTGCCAGGCGGCGCAGGCGCTCCATGGGGCTGCCACCGCGCTGCAGCGGATCGAAGCCACGCACGCGCTGGGCATCGATCGTCTCCCCGAACTCGGTGGACAGGGTTGGCATGAATCGGACGGTCAGGTCGACCATGACCGGCAGCCGGTCGCCGAGGCCCAGCTGGCGAAGGGCTGGTCCCAGGTCGCCGGGGGCAATCGCATACGCCACCGGGAAGCCGATGGCCGCGATGCCCGCGAAGCGCAGCACCTGGGTCACGATGAGGCTGACGCCCTCGGCCGACACCTCCGTCCCGATCGGAGGGAGTGTCAGCAACACGTGCGTGTCCGCATCGGCGAATCCGCCGGACCGGCCGCCGGTGATCAGCGCGTTGATGGTGGCCACCGCCCCGATCACCACCACCAGGAGCAACCATTGCCGGCGCACCGCGCGCCACGGGATGCCAGCCAGCAGGTAGTAGGCCAAGGCCCCCACGAAGATCAGGATCAGGTGCCGGGAGTCACGAAGCTGGGGGGCACCCAGCACGAAGAAGAAGGCCGCCAACATGATTGATCGGGGATCCCGGCGGGCGAGCCAGGATCCCCGACCCAGATATGCGAAGGCGGCCCGCATCGGTACGCGGGCCGTGCCGAGCTAGCGTCCCATCTGGGCCGATATCGGCTCCCAGGCGAGGACGAGGATGGGGGTCACGATGGCGGCCGCGATGGAGTTGGCGATGACGACCGGGATGTACTCGGTGGTCAGGATCGTGTTGAAGTCCAGCTCGGGGGTGAGGACCAGTCCGAGGAAGACGGCGAGGAAGCCGATCAGGGTGGCCACCACGCCGGCGACCGCGGCCGTGAGGGCCTTGCTGCCGACGCTCGTCATGCGGCTCGCCATCCACACCGGGAAGAGCCCGGCGATGAGGCCAGCCAGCCCGTTGGCGAGGCTCCAGTGGGGCGAGGTGAACGCTCCCCACCCGGTGAGCTGGTCACCAACCACGTTGCCGACGAAGCCCGTCAGGAAGCCGACGATCGGTCCGAACGCGAAGCCGAAGAACGTGAGCAGCCCATAGTGGGGCCGGACGCTGACACTTTCGGCTCCGGGAATCTGGATCGCGAATGCGATGAAGTTGAATACCGCGTACAGCGCCGCGCCGATAGCGGAGTAGACGATGACCCGGGTCGTGACCGACCAGGGGCTGGGCGTGGCCTGTGCCATTGCAGTCATGGGCGATGCGTGCCTCCTCCGATGTGCCGGGGTCAGGATCCCGGCGTCGTCCCTTCGGCCGCGACCATGGCCGCCAGTGCCTCGGGACCGAGGAACCGTCCGGAGCGGCTGCCCCAGCGCAGGTTCGCCTCCATGAGCGACGTCTCGCGCAGGTTGCAAGCCCTCCAACGCTCCCGGTCCGCGATAACCTCCGACGGTGCGCCATCAGCCGCGATGCGACCGTTGCGCAGGAGAAGGACCCGATCGGCGTGGGTGAGCGCCAGGTCCACGTCGTGCGTGACGAAGTAGACGCCCTCCAGACCGGCGATCCGATCCACCTCCCTCATGAACGCCGTAGCGCTCCGATAGTCCTGCCCGGCGGACGGTTCGTCAAGCACCAACGTCTGTGGCTCCAGGGCCAGCGCAACCGCGATTCCAAGCCGCTTCTGCTGCCCGTGCGACAGGGTGCGCGGCGGGCGCGATTCGATCTCCGGCTCGTCCTCGAGCCCCACCCGGGACAGGGACTGGGCGACCAACGCGTCGAACCCCGCAGGGTCGCGGCCCAGGTTGCGCGGCCCGAAAAGGAGCTCGTCGCGAACCGTGGGCGCGAACAGCATCTGGGACGGGTTCTGGAACACGTAGCCGAAGCTTTCCGCCAGATCGGCCACGCTCCGTCCGCGTGTCGACTCCCCGTCCACCAGGACCTCGCCCCTGGTCAGCGGCCGCAGACCGATGGCCGCCTTGAACAGGGTCGTCTTCCCCGATCCGTTGGGCCCCAGCACCGCCACCCGTTCGTGGCGTCCCAGCCGGGCGCTCACGTCGTGCAGGACCGTCCGACCGTCATATCCCGCATCCACGCCCCGCCACTCGAGGCGCGGCTCCGACTCGTCGCCAGCCGACGATCGGTCGTGCGGCTCGCCCTTGGCCTTCGACGTTGCCCCCTTCTCGGGCTTGACCGATGGCGATGACCGTGACGGCGCGGCGAGCGCGCGGCTGATCCAGGTATAGAACGGCAGCTTGACGGTCGTCGGGTCGGCGCTGACCAGGAAGCCATCCATGGAGCCGAGGTAGCGGGTCGCCCCGTCTTCCAGGTACAGCGCGCGGTCCGGCCGCGCGTCGAGCACGTCCTCGACGCGGTGCTCCACGATGACCACGGCCGTGCCGGCATCCGCCAGGCGCCGGACGAGCGCCAGGAGCCGATGCGCCGCGGCCGGGTCGAGGTTGGCGAGGGGCTCGTCGAGAACCAGCAGCCTCGGCTCCAGCATGAGGGCCCCGCCGATGGCGACCTGCTGGCTCTCGCCGCCTGACAGCTCATCGGTGGTGCGGTCCATCAGCGGCGCGAGCCCGCTGGCCGAGGCCACCTGGACCAGGCGGCGGCCGATGTCGTCCCGATCGACCCCCAGGTTCTCCGGGCCGAACGTGAGTTCGGCCGGTACGGTGGAGGCCACCAGCTGGCGCTCCGGATCCTGGAGCACGGTTCCCACCAGGGTCGCCAGCCCCTTCAGGGGCGTCGTTTCGGTGGGCAGACCGGCGATGCGGACGCTGCCCGCCAGGTCGCCGTGGTACGCGTGCGGAATGAGCCCGTTCAGGGCGCGAATGAGCGTCGACTTGCCGCAGCCGGTTGGGCCGGCCACCAGCAGCACTTCACCGGGGGCGATCTCCAGCCAGATGTCCCGCAGCGCCGGCTGCGAGCGACGGCGGTAGCGGAATGTCAGTCCCTCGACGACGGCGACAGGCTCGGTCACGGTGTGGCCGTCACTCGACCCGGATGCGAATCGGCTGGTCCTGCTCCAGGCCCAGCTGGGCCGCGGCGCTTCCCTGGTTGACGGCCAGGGTCAGGCGATCATAGGAGTCGACGTAGAGGATCGGCTCGCCGGCCGGAACGTTGCCGAAGGTGTCGGCCCAGCTGAGGTGCCGCTCCACCGATCCATCGGCCTGGACGCGCACGGCGCGGCCAGGCCGCATCGGTCCGACCACGGACTCCAGGTCCGCGCGCAGGCCCGCCAGCTTGGAGTTGCCGAAGGTGTCGATGTAGATGACGCTGGTTTCCACGCCACCCGGGATGGGCTTGGCGTCTGGGATGACCAGGTCGACGATGTCCTGCGGGTCGATGGCGGGCCCCAGTTCCGCGATCGGCAGTCCATTGGCGAGATGGGCGGCAGCCGGGGCGAAGATGTCGCGGCCGTGGAAGCTGGTGCTGACCGGGAGGAGCCGATGCGCATCGCTGGTCAGCTCGTGGACTTCCCGGACGCCCCCGAGGCGCCGCGCGCCCGGCAGCAGCAGGCCGTTGTCGGGACCGACCAGGACGTCGCCTCTTCCCACCTTGATCGCCAGCGGCCGCCGCCTGGTGCCCACGCCCGGGTCGACCACGGCCATGTGGACGCCGAGCGGCATGAACGGGAGGGCGCACCACAGCATGAGGGCCCCGTCGCGGATGGCGTACTTGGTGACTTCGTGGCTGATGTGGACCACGGTCGCCTGCGGACAGATGCCCAGGATGACGCCCTCGCAGATGGCGCCCGACGGGTCGCGAGCGCCGAAGTCGGTGAGCAGGCTGACCACGGGGCGGGGCGACTCCCCTGGGCTGGGCGACATGGCCCCGATGGTAGCCGCCCCCGGGTCATAGGTGGAGGGTCAGGGTCCGGCTGTCAGGGGCTGAGCGTCACCGTCTCGCCCAGCTTCGGCACGTGGACCATCACCCCCAGGTCCTCGGCGACCCGTTTGGCAAAGGCAGTGGCCGAGTCCGGCTCGCCGTGTGTCACGAAGACCGATCGGGGTCGGCCGTCCTCTCGACCGGCCTTCCCGAAATGGCCAATCCATGCGTCCAGCTCGGCCTGGTCGGCATGGGCGGAGAAGCCGGAGATGGAGCGGACGCGGCACTTCACCGGCCACTTGGCGCCGTCGATGCGAGCCTCGGTGCCACCGTCTTGGAGGTGTCGCCCCAGGGTTCCCTCGCCCTGGTAGCCGATGAACAGGAGCGTGGCGCGGGGGTCGGGCAGCAGGTCCTTGAGATGGTGCAGGATTCGACCCCCGGTCAGCATGCCCGAGGCTGCCACCAGGATGAACGGCCGAGGGCTGCCGATGATGGCCTTGGAGTCCTCGACGCTGGACGTGCACTTCTGGCCCGGGTACTCGAGCGGCGAGTCGCCGGATTGAAGGAGCGCCAGGGTCTCGGCGTCGTAGGCCTCCGGATGGCGGAGGTACACGCCATTCGCCTCGCAGGCCATGGGCGAGTCGACGAACAGGGGGAGCTGGGGGATCTTCCCGGCCCGCACCAGGCTGTCGAGGACCCAGACCAGGTGCTGGGTGCGCCCGATGGCGAAGGCGGGGATGAGCAGGACGCCTCCCGAGCACGCGACGTCGGTGACGACCTCCACCAGCTCGCGGACTGCCTGGTCCTGGTCGGGATGGTCGCGGTCGCCATAGGTCGACTCCACGACCACCGCGTTGGCATGGGTGAGCGGCGTTGGGTCGCGGAGGATGGGCGTGTCGGTGCGTCCCAGATCGCCGGAGAACACGATGCTCCTGCTCGTGCCATCCGCATCACGCGCCGTGACCTCGATGATCGCCGAGCCGAGGATGTGGCCTGCGTCGTACAACGTGGCCTCGACTCCCGGGACGACGGTCGTGGCCGTCCCGTATGCGACGGGGCGCATGAGATCCATGGTGCGTGCCACGTCCTCCAGGTCGAAGAGCGGGGCGCGAGACTCCGTCTTCATCGCGGGTGGCCGTTCGGCGCCCGCGGCGACCGCAGCCATCTCCAGCTCGGTCGCGGCCGCCTCCGACTCCGCCGCTGGCGCCTCGGCAGCGGCGGCCGCTGCCGCTTGGGGGTGGTGACGAGCCCATCGGGCCGCGGCATGGGCTTGGAGATGGGCGCTATCGGTCAGCACGATCTCCGCCAGGTCAGAGGTGGCGGCGGTGGCGACCACCAGCCCTCGGTACCCGGCCTTCACCAAGGCCGGCAGCCTCCCGATGTGATCGTTGTGCGCGTGGGTCAGCAGGACCGCGTCCACGCTGTCTGGCTGGTACACGAAACCCATCCGGTTTCGCGCGATCTCCTCCATCCCGCCCTGGAACAGGCCGCAGTCGACGAGGACCCGCCGATCACCCACGCTGAGGAGGTACTGCGATCCGGTCACGCCGCCGGCGGCGCCCAGGAAGCGGAGGCCGATGGGCATCGTTGCCGAGTATGGGGCAGCCGCCGACTACTATCCGGACATGCCGTTTCCCATCGATCCGCCCATCGAGCCCATGCTGGCCAAGCCGCAGCCCGAAATCCCCACCGGCCCGGAATGGCGTTACGAGCCGAAGTGGGACGGATTCCGGGCGATCGTCTTCCGCGATGGTCCCGAGGTCTACATCCAGAGCCGCGACCTCAAGCCCCTGAACCGATACTTCCCGGAGCTCGAAGCGCCCCTGCGTGCCATCGGCCGCCCGACTGACCGATTCGTCATGGATGGGGAGATCGTCATCGCGACCGAGGACGGCCTCGCTTTCGAGGCGCTCCTCCTGCGGATTCACCCGGCCGCGTCGCGGGTCGCGATGCTGGCGCAGGCCAGCCCCTCGTCGTTCGTGGCGTTTGACCTGCTGGCCGATGGGGACCGTGATCTTCGAGGCAGCCCATTCGGCGAGCGGCGGGCTTGGCTCGAGCGGCGGCTGGCCATGCCGCCGCCATCGGTCCATCTCACGCCAGCAACCGCGGACCCGGCCACCGCGCGACGCTGGTTCGCCGACTTCGAAGGGGCGGGACTGGACGGGGTGGTCGCCAAGCGGGCGGACCAGGGCTACGTGCCGGGCAAGCGCGAGATGGTGAAGGTCAAGCATCAGCGCACCGCGGATTGCGTGGTGGCCGGGTTCCGGTGGCACAAGCGCGGCCCGGGCACGATGGTCGGGTCCCTGCTCCTGGGCCTGTACGACGGCAGCGGCCAGCTCCAGCACGTGGGTGTCACCAGCTCGTTCACCGAGGAGCGTCGGCGTGAGCTCGTCGCCGAGCTGAAGCCGCTGCGAACCAAGGCCCTGGACGACCATCCCTGGCGCGAGTGGAAGGAAGCCGAGGCCGAGTGGGAGGGGAAGCGCATGCCGGGGGCCACCAGCCGCTGGAACCGAGGCAAGGACTTGTCCTGGGAGCCGCTTCGACCCGAACGCGTGTGCGAGGTTGCGTACGACCACCTCCAGGGCGACCGATTCCGGCACGCGACGACGTTCCTGCGCTGGCGAGAGGATCGCAAGCCGGAAAGCTGCCGCTACGACCAGCTCGAGGAGACGCCCTCGGCGCTGCTGGCCGACGTTTTCGGCGCCAGCTGACCAGGCCAGCCCGGTCCCAGAACACGTAGTGTCCCCGCGCCCGAGCGGTAAGCCGGTCGCGCTACACTCCCGCAGCACTCATCAACCGCCCACCAAAAGCAGTCCAAGGAGAGATGGTTTCCGTGTCCAACCACGACCCGAACGCTGCCGTCACCGACCTCGCCGACCGCTTCTGGGAAGGTGTCCTCGAGCGCGACCCGATCACCGCCACCATCTATGGCGATGACCGATACGACGATCGCTGGCCCGACCTCGGACCGACCGGCCGTGCCGCCGAGCGCAGCGCCCTGTCATCGGCCCTGGCCGAGGCCGAAGCCATGGACACGACCGGGCTGGACATCGAGTCGGGCATCACCCGCGACCTGTTGATGCTCATCGCGCGCAACTATCTGGAGGCGCTGGATCGGCGGCTGTACCAGCTGGCCGTAAACCACATGTCCGGCGTCCAGACCTGGCCCAGCGAGATCGCCCAATACCAGCGTGCGGAGACTCCCGAGGGCCTGCGCCGCCTCCTGGCGCGTTTCGAAGCGTTCCCCGAGCTCATCGAGCAGCACATCGGCACCCTCGACGAGGGCATCGCGGACAAGCGGACGTCGGCCACGGTACCGGTTCGCAAGGCGATCGAGCAGATCGACCGCATGCTGACGGTACCAAGTGCCGAGGCGCCACCGGTGACCCTGGCCAACGTGGCCGACGATGCGGCACGCGACGAGATTCGCTCGGCGGTGGCGGCGCACATCTACCCCGCGCTACAGCGCCTGCGCGACTACCTGGCCGATACGTACACCGCCCACGCGGCGCCGACTCCTGGCCTGGGCGACACGCCGGACGGCGAGGCCGCCTATCGGCTCGCGATCCGGATGCAGACCACCGTGGCCGCCACCCCTGACGAGGTTCACGCGTTTGGGATCGAGGATCTCGAGCACATCGAGGCGGAGAAGGACGAGATCGCCCGGCGTCAGGGCCACGCCGACCGGCACGCCTACGTGGCTGCCCTGGCGGTGGACCCGACGAACCGCACCTCGGATCCGGATCACATCATCGAGCTGGCGCGCGAGCAGACCGACCGCGCCTATGCCACCGCCCCCCGCTATTTCGGCCGTCTCCCCGCGGCGAACTGCGTGGTCAAGGCGGTGGAGGAGTACCGCGAGCGGGAGTCGGCACCGGCGTTCTACATGCCGCCGACCCTGGATGGCTCACGACCGGGGCAGTACTACCTCAACACCTATCAGCCCTCGGAACGCCAGCTCCACAAGATCGCGGCCATCACCTTCCACGAGGCGACCCCGGGCCACCACTTCCAGATTGCGATCGAGATGGACCTCGAGGGCCTGCCCCGCTTCCGGACGCTGGGCGCCAAGATGGCGGGCTCCGCCTACGTCGAGGGATGGGGTTTGTACACCGAGCGCCTGGCCGAGGAGATGGGCCTGTACCTGACCGATGCCGAACGGCTGGGCATGCTCGAGGCGCAGTCCTTCCGCGCCGCGCGCCTGGTCGTCGACTCGGGCCTGCACGCCATGGGCTGGGATCGAGACCGGGCCATCACCTTCATGCACGAGCGTGGCTCATTGCCCATGGTCGACGCCGAGATCGAGGTGGACCGATACACGATCTGGCCGGGCCAGGCCCTGTCCTACAAGATGGGCCAGCGCGAGATCGAGCGCGCGCGGGCCGATGTCGGCGCCCAGCTGGGTGAGCGGTTCGACCTGCGCGTCTTCCACGACGAGGTGCTTGCCCACGGCTCGCTGCCGCTGGAGACGCTCCGCCGCGAGATCCCGGGCTGGGTCTCGGCGGCTCTCGCCGCACCGGCGGGAGCCTGACCCCAGCCGGCTCGGGGCGGCCGGTGCTCCGACCGGAGCGGATTGCCCTCGAGGGACGGTTCGTCCGGCTCGAGCCCATCGAGGAGCGGCATCGTGACGACCTGCTGGCCGCCGCGGCCGAGGATCCGGCCACCTTTCGGTACATGAGTCGCGACCTGTCCGTTGGGGCCGATGCGTGGCCCGACTATTTGGCCGACGCTCTCCGTCCAGAGTTCGTGGCGTGGGCGACCGTGGAGCGCGCGTCGGGCGTGGCGGTCGGCTCGACGCGGTTCGGCGACATCGCCCCGGAGCACGACCGGGTGGAGATCGGCTGGACCTGGATCGCGCCCTCGCGGCAACGGTCCGCCGTCAACACGGAGGCCAAGCTGCTCCAGCTCACCTACGCCTTCGATACGCTGGGCGCGGGGCGGGTGGCCCTCAAGACCGACGGGCGCAACGAGCGGTCGCAGCGTGCCATCGAGCGGCTGGGGGCGGTTCGCGAGGGCGTTCTGCGACGCCACTTGCGGCTCCCGGACGGTTTCGTCCGGGACACGGTGTACTACTCGATCCTCGCCGACGAGTGGCCCGCCGTGAAAGAGCGCCTAACCCTGCGCCTAACGGTCTGACTAACTCGCTCGTCCGCCACATCGCGCAGGGACAGCCTTCTCCCCGGATGGGGATACCATCACGGAGACCGTCTGCAGGAAGAGCCGATGTTCAGGCGAGAAAACCTGCCCCTCGCATTCGCCGCGAGCATTGCCACGCTCGCGGTGCTGGTCCCGCTCGTGATCGGTCTGACCAGCCGTCCTTCGCCCCGGGCCACCGCCACATCGACGCCGTCCGCATCGGCGTCTGACGTAGCGCCGACTGCTGCACCGACGGCAACTGATGCCACCAGACCGATCCCGCTGCTTGACGAGCGGCTCACATATCCAGGGGACACCGCGACGATACCTGCCGTCGATGCTTCCGGAGAGTGGGGCTCCATTGAGCTGACGCGCGGCTGGGTCACCGGCGGCTATCCGCATCACACAGTGGACGCCGACGTGTTCGTGCTGGAGGTATTCGTCGAATACAAGGCGGACCGGGTGCCCCGCCTTGAAGAGTCCGGTCCCGTCGACTGGGCGCTCGCCACCGATGGGACGACCGACCCGATTGGCCGGCTGATCTCCGTTCGTCCGCCGCTCGTTCCGGAAGCGTGGGATCCCCGGCTACCACTGGAGATTGGCTACTCGACACTTGTCGACGTCCTGACGGTGCCGGTGAGGGGAATGCTCTACTTCGAGGTCCCCCGTTCCGCTGAGGATCAGTGGCTCGTCCTGCTCTATCGGCCGCAGAGCTCATCGAGTCCCGTCATCGGCATGGCGGTTCGAGAGCCCGGTCCTGCGCCGGATCCCGTTCCGGCGGCGACGCCGGTGCCGACTCCGCTGTCCGTCTCGTACGTCTCCCATCCTGGGCTGCCGTTCACCGTCGTCGATAGCCCCGCAGCCGATGCCCTGTTCGCAACTCCGGACGAATGCGTCAACCTTGTGGACGGGTACCGCGTGACCTATCCGGACAGCTGGTACACCAACACGCAGGTCGGCAACCCGCCGGCCAACCCGCAGCCCGGCGACTCCCCGCCCTGCAGCTGGTTCTCGCCGACCTACTACGAGCTGGCACTGGGGCCGCCGTGGCCGCCCGGCGAGATCGTGATCATTCTCGATGTGTTCGACGGTGGCTTCGGACCCCTTGGGGGGGAGGTGTATACGGTCGATGAGCAGGTGGCGGTCGACGGGTTCGCCGCGATCAGAAGGGAGGTCATCGGCGCCTGCTACCCGGGCCCATGTCGGTCTGAGCCGCCGGAGTACTACTACGCCGTATATATCGGCGATCCTGTACCTCGCGCGTTTGGACTGACGATGCTTGCCAGGGCACCCAGCGAACGCTCAGCGGATTACGAACTGACCAAGGCTGTCTTCGATCGGATCATGGCGAGCATCGAGTTTCTCCCGTGACGCCTCACTAATTCGGTCGGTTGGCGTACTCCGAGGCGAGGTCGTAGTCGGGGTCGGGAGGCTCTTCGGGAGGACGGTCCTGCTCCGGGACATGTCGGAGATTGAGCCGAACGCGATACCACAGCGACGAGCGGCCCCGCATGCCGTCGACCAGGACATCGCCGACCGCGAGGTGCTTTGCGGCCTGGGGGTGGCGTTTCTTCCAGCGCTCGAGCCCGTCGAGCGCGTCCTTCTTGGCCTTGGCCTGGCTGATCACGATGAGCGGCTGCGACGAGCGACGGCGCCCGGTGGGGGCGACGGTGCCATCGGCGCGGCGCAACGAGGCGGACGGCGTAGGCGGTGCCACCGACCCCAGGCGCCCGCGCGGGGCGGAGGGATCGGTCGGCGGTCGTGGATCCGCCATCCGCCGCCGTGAGGGCTGGACGCGAGGCGGCTCCCCGGGCTGCTTGGCGTAGTTCGGCGGCCAGGGGGCGTCGCCCAGCCCCTCGGCCTCGTGGCGAGCGGAGAGCTCGAGCAGGCCATCCAGCGAGCCGGCCGAGTCGTCGATCCCGGCCCCGACGTCGCCCAGGCGGGCGTATCGGTCCTGCATGGTGGTCAGCGTGAAGTCTCCGAGCTCGGCATCGGGAACCTCGTCCCAGGTCAAGGGTGCGGACACCTGCGCATTCGGCACCGGACGCACGGAATAGACCGATGCCACGGTTCGGTCCTTGGCGTTCTGGTTGTAGTCCAGGAAGACGCCGTGGCGCTCCTCCTTCCACCATTTGCTGGTCGCGATCTGCGGCGCGCGGCGCTCCACCTCGCGAGCGAGGGCAAGGGCGGCTCGCCGAACCTCGCTGAACCCCCAGCGCCGTTCGATCCGAACGTAGACGTGCATTCCGCGCGACCCGGATGTCTTCGGCCAGCCGGTGAGGCCGTGGTCCGTCAGCACGTCCCGGGCGACGAGCGCCACCGACCGCACGTCCGCCCACGGAACGCCCGGTCCGGGATCGAGGTCTACCCGCAGCTCATCGGGGTGCTCCAGGTCCTCGGCCCGGGTCGGGTGGGGGTTCAGGTCGATGCAGCCGAGGTTCACGACCCAGGCCAGCGCGGCGGCGTTCGAGACGACCACCTCGTCGGCGGTCCGGCCCGATGGGAAGGACAGCTCCACCGTGCGGACGTAGGACGGCACCGATGCGGGCGCGCGTTTCTGGAAGAACGCCTCGCCGGATGCGCCATTCACAAAGCGCTTGAGGGCCATGGGGCGGTCCATCACCCCGCGCAGGGCCCCATCGACCACGGCCAGGTAGTAATTCACCAGGTCCAGCTTGGTGATCCCGGCCTCCTCGAAGAACACCTTCCCGGGATTGGTGACCGATACGGTCTGCCCGGCGACCTCGAGGTCGACGGCTTCGGTGCGTGGCACGTCGCTCAGGGTAGCCTGAGCGGGAATGATCGCCCGCACCGATCGCATCAAGCGGCGCGCTGAGGCCGTGGCTGGTCGTTATGCACTGATCGGGATCGGCCTGGATGCCTACCGTGGATTCGTCGCCCACGACGCCATGCCCCGCGCCGCGGCCATCGCCTACTACAGCGTCCTCACCCTGTTTCCCTTCGTGATGTTGGGGCTGGTGGCGACGTCGCTCGTGATCGGCTCCGGGCCCGAGCTGGTCTCCTTCATCGGCCAGGTGGCCGAGGTCTTCGACCTGGACGTCGTCACGGTGGCGTCGGCGGTGGCCGGCATTCGCGAGGCGCAGGCCCCGCTGGCGGTCCTCGGCGTGGGGCTGCTCGTGGTCGCCGTGCTGCCGTGGGTGTCGGCCGTTCAGCGGGGGATCGCTCGAGCCTTCGGCGACCAGCCACCGACCCTGGCCCGGACCAGGCTTGGCAGTCTGCTGGTCCTTGCCGCGGCCGCGGTTCTGATCCTGCTGTCCGGCGTGTGGTCGAGCCTGGTGGGGCTCATCGTGGGCGTGGTGGATCGGTTCGTGGCGGGTGTCCCGCTCATCGGCTTCACGCTGGGCATCGCCCTCGCCGTCCTCCCCGGCCTGATCGTGTTCGGGGTGATGACGATCATGCTGCGGCTGATCCCCGGCCGGAAGCAGACCCTGTCCGACGTGTGGCTGGGGTCGCTGGTGACGGCCATTGGCTTCGTCGTCCTGCGACTGGGATTCGACCTGTACGTCCAGCTCTTCGTGGCCGGCAGCGGGGGACTGGCCGGCCCATTCGGGGCCGTCCTGGTGGGCCTCCTGTACGTCGACTTTCTGGCCATCGCGATCCTGGCCGGGGCCGAGGTGGCGGGGGCGGTCGTCCGCCGCCGGGAGTCGCGTGATCGCGAGTCGGAGGCTGGGCGGGCGTAGACGCAGCCCTCCTGCGGTCTTCCCGCCGGTTGGTCCGGTGCGGTCTTGTGCGGTCTGGTGTCCTACGGTGTAGTACATCCGTAGTACATTCCGCGGGTCGTCAAGGCTTGACGACCCGCGGTAGGATCGCCGGGCACTTCTTCCGCGGGGGCTGGATGGGGCGATGAGTTTTCCCTTGCACGACAGCGTGTCATGAGACGCCGGCCGCGCCTGGCCGCCATAGTCATCGCCCTGGTGGTGGCGAGTTCGACCCTGTTCGGCTCGTCCCTGACGGACCAGGCGTTCGGCGCTGACCCCCTCTCCGAAGCACAGGCCAACCAGCGCGCGCTCGAAGAGGCGTTGGCCAGCCAGCGCCAGGACCTGGCCAACCTCCGATCCCGATCGGCAAACCTCGAGCAGCTCCTGGCCGCGGCAGAGGCCGAGCTGTCTGCCGTCAGTGCCGAATACGAACGGGTGGCCGGCCTGCTGGTCCAGGTCGAGGCCCAGATCGTCGAGGTCACCGCTCGCCTCGAGAAGCTCCGCGGCCGGATCGCCGCCCTGGATCAGCTCCTGGTCGCGCTCGCTGTCGAGATCGAGCGCCAGAAACATGATCTCGCGGTCCGCGAGGGGCTCCTCCAGGATCACTACCGCGACGCGTACGAGCGGAGCCAGACCTCATTGCTCGAAGTTCTGCTGGCGGCCGACTCGTTCGAGGTCGTGGCCACTCAGGTTGGTTACCTGCTCACCATCTCCGAGCAGGATGCCGCCCTGGCGGACGAGATTCGGGAGATTCGGGCCACCCTCGAAACCAACCGAGCGTCGATGCGGGAGGGTCGCGCCGAGCTCGCTGACGCACGGGACCTCGAGCAGGCTGAGGCCGATCTTCTGGCCCAGCGGCAGGCCGAGCTGGCCTCCCTGAAGCTCCAGCTTGGCGAGCTCGTCATCCAGGCCGAGCAGAGGCGGCTGGCTCAGGCGGAGGCCCTGAACGCCGCGCTCGTGGCGCAGGGTGATGTCGAACGCCAGATCAAGGCCAACGAGGAGGCCGCGGCTGCAGCCAACGCTCTCGTCACGCGACTCATTGCCGAGTCGAACGCCCAGATCAGCTCGCGCGGCTTCCGCTGGCCAATGGACTGGTTCGTCGTCACCCAGGAGTGGGGACCGACGAACTTCGTCCTCGAGCCGCCCTACACCTTCAATGGGGTCTATTACCCGCACTTCCACGGCGGCATCGACATCGCCAACGGCTGCGGGACCCCGATCAAGGCTGCCGGAGCTGGCGTCGTCGTCGCGTCGGGCCAGCCGTTGTGGCCATGGGACACCGGGTTTGGCGTGGTCATCGATCATGGCGGCGGGGTCATGACCTGGTACTGGCACCTGCGGGCCCAGGTCGTGGCATATCCCGGCCAGGGCGTTTCGCCCGGGGACGTCATCGGGTACGAGGGCAACACCGGATGGTCCACCGGGTGCCACCTCCACTTTGCGGTCAACGACCACGGGGTGTGGACCAACCCGCGCTGGTACCTGCCCTAACCGATTCCCGCGGTCAGCCGGTCCCGGTAGCCACCTTACCGATGCCGACCACGGGTCGGTACAGCTGGTCGACGTACTCGGCCAGCACCCGTTCCGCGCTGAAGCGGGTCAGCCCGGTCGCGAGCGCGGCGCGCATGAAGCCGATCCACTGGTGTGGCAGCTCGTCTGCGTCGCGATCGAAGTAGGTCGGGACCACCTCGCTCTCCAGGGTGTGATACAGCGACTCGGCATCGGCGGCATCGGTATGACCGGTGAAGTCATCTGACCGATGTCCGATGGCCCAACCATTGGCGCCGTCGTAGGCCTCGTCCCACCAGCCGTCGAGAATGCTCAGAGACGGCACGCCGTTCAGCGCCGCCTTCATCCCGGACGTGCCGGACGCCTCATGGGGCCGGCGTGGCGTGTTGAGCCACAGGTCGACGCCCGCCACCAGGAAGCGGGCGATCCGCAGGTCGTAGTCCTCGATGAAGAAGATGCGGCCCGCGGTGCCGACACGGCGGGAGGCCTCGACCACCCGTCCCAAGACTGCCCGCCCGAATTCGTCGGCTGGATGGGCCTTGCCGGCGAAGATGATCTGCACCGGCCAATCGGGGTTGGACAGCAGGTTCGACAGCCGATGCATGTCCCCCAGCACGAGATCGGCGCGCTTGTAGGTCGCGAACCGACGCGCAAACCCGATCATCAGGGCCTTGGGGTCCAGGGCGCCCGCCAGGTCGCCAACCGATTCCGGGGCCACGCCGTGGCGCACGGCCTGACGGGTCAGGCGTCCCCCGAGGAAATCGATCATCTGCCGCTTCTGCTCGGAATGGGCCTCCCACAGATCGCGATCTGTGATGGTTGCCAGGTCGCGGCGCGCGAGCGCGACGCGCATCGGCTCCGCCTGCCAGGTCGGCACGTGGACTCCGTTGGTTACGGCCCTGACCTCGCGCCCGATGTACTTCCGCCAGGTATGGGTTGCCGTGCGGCCGTGGAGCTGGCTGACCGCATTCACGGCGGCCGCCTGCCGCAAGCCGAACGCTGTGAGGTCGAAGTCCTCGGGCCACGCGCCGTCCGGGCCGCTGCCCAATCTCATCATGCCTTCCGGACTCAGGTCGATGGCGGCGGCGGGCAGGGCCAGGAGCTCGGCGGCGAGAGCGGGATCGTATCGCTCGTTGCCGGCCGGGACGGGCGTGTGCAGGGTCATGACGACGCCACGCCCAGCCTGCTGAAGGGCGGCCTCCCCGTCCTCCTCGGGCTGTGCCAGTCGAGCCGCGCGCGCCCGTTCGAAGAGGACCAGCGCCGAGTGGCCCTCGTTGAGGTGCCAGATGGTGGGCTGGATACCCAGCTCGTGGAGCGCGCGCGCGGCACCAATGCCCAGCAGCAGCTCCTGGGTCAGCCTGGTCCGGCGGTCGGCGACGTACAGCTGGTCGGTGATCCGTCGATCGTCGAGCTGGTTGGCCTCCATGTCGGCGTCCAGGAGGAGGAGCGGCACGCGTCCGACCTGGGCTACCCAGACGCCCAGCAACACGTCGCGTCCGGGGAGCTCGACCGAAACCTCGAGCGGCAACCCATCGGCGTTCGCGGCTTTCCGAAGCGGAAGGTCGGCGGGGTCCATGTCCGGCTCGAGCGGCTGCTGGCGACCCTCGGCATCGATCTGCTGCCGGAAATAGCCGTGATGGTAGAAAGGCCCCACCGCGATCATCGGCAAGCGGGCATCGGATGCGGCCTTGCACAGGTCACCGGCCAGCACGCCCAGGCCACCCGAATAGACCGGGAGCGACTCGTGGAGCGCGAATTCGGCGCACAGGTAGGCGATGGGCCCGGCCAGATCCTCCCCGATGCCTGGCGTGGCGTCGTCCAGATCGGCGTGCAGGCGATCCACCAGCGCCTGCGTGTCCGCGACAAAGCGTGCGTCATTGGCGAGCTGCGACCATCGGTCGCCATCGGTCTGGCGGAGAAGGGTGATGGGATTCCGGGTGCGCGCCCAGGTCTGCGGATCGATCCGCGAGAAGAGGCGGAGGGCATCCGGATGCCAGCTCCACCACAGGTTCTCCGCCAGCTCGCGGATGCCCCCAAGACCGGGTGGATGAGGCAGGTCCGCGCGGTCGAGGGATGGGACCCGGACGGGGGCAGCCATGGCGCGGGATGATATCGGTCAGACGACTGTTGCGATTGTTTGCAACGCGGTACGCTAGGCGCCCCCCTGATGGACGGCTACTCGGTCAACGAGGCGGCGGCTGTCCTCGGCATCCCGGAGGGACGGGTCTGGGAGCTGCTGGCTCGCGGCGTCCTCGCTGGGTCTACCGAGGTTGGTGGCGACATGCGCGTATTTCTGCGCGCTGCAACCGCGCCGCCCGTCCCCACGCCTACCACGAATGGTGGTGCACGCGGACCGAACGGCGGGCCAAACGGCGGCGAGGTCTCCGCGTTCCGTGAGCTGCTGACCGAATTTCGCAACCTCACCGAGCGATACGGCCAGGCCCTTCTGGCGCTGGGCGAAGCTCGCGGCGAAGTGGCTTCGCTGCGGGGTCGGGTTGAGCTGCTGGAAGCCCGCGTCGAGCTTCGCCTGCCACGCGTCGATGCACCGATGGCGCACTGGGAAGCTGCTCCTCGGCCTGAGCCCGAGCCTGAGGCGTCGCCTCCGCCCATTCCTGCAGCGGTCGCCCCGATGCCCGCCGAGGCGGCGCCCGAGCCTGAAGCCGTGTCCCTCGAGCCCGAGCCCGTAACCCTCGAGCCCGAACCGGTGTCCCTCGAGCCCGAGCCGGTGTCCCTCAGTGCGGATGAAGCCGATGTAGCCAATGTAGGCGATGAGACCGGTGAGGCCGCCACGCCCGAATCCACCACGGAACCAATCGCTGACATCCCGACACGGCCCGCCCAACGATCGCGCAGAGCGCGCCGTAAGGCGCCGCGCTCGAGTTCCAGGAATCAATCCCGCGTCGCGGTATCTGGTCTCGCCGAAGCGCTGGCTCGCGCCGACGATCCGACTCGTGTCCTCCCAAGCGAGGGGCCCCTGCCCGGAGCCGATGAGGCGGCCGAAGCGTTGGCGGCTTATCAACAGGAGTTAACGGCTCCAGCGGCGTCGACGTCGACCATCGAGGAGCTGATCGAAGAGCCGATGACGGCGGATCAGCACGAGCCGGTGGCACTGATGGAAGAGGCGGTGCCCATGGAGGAGCTCGCGCCAGAGCCGATCGCCGAAGTGCAGGCGGAACAGCCGCCGATCACGGAAGAGCTTGCGCCGGAACCGATGACGGCGGAGGCGACCATTGATGAGCCGACGATCGCCCAAGCGATAACGCCGAAGCCGATGACCGCAGACGCTGTGATTGCAGAGGCGCCAATCATTGAGGAGCCGCCGATCACTGAGGAGCTCGAGCCGGAGCCCATTGCGGCAGAGGCGGTCACCGAGGAGCCGCCGATCACGGAGGAGCCCGAGCCCGAGCCGCCGATCGCGGAGGAGCCCGAGCCCGAGCCGGTGATCGCGGAGGCGCTCGAGCCCGAGCCGGTGATCGCGGAGGAGCTCGAGCCCGAGCCACTTGCGGCAGAGGCCGTCACCGAGGAGCCGCCGATCACGGAGGAGCTCGAACCCGAGCCGGTGATCGCGGAAGCGCTGACCAAACCGATGCCTGAGGAGCTCGAGCCCGAGCCACTTGCGGCGGAGGCTGTCACCGAGGAGCCGCCGATCGCGGAGGAGCCCGAGCCCGAGCCACTTGCGGCGGAGACCGTCACCGAAGAGCCGCCGATTACTGAAGAGCTCGAGCCCGAGCCGGTGACCGCGGAAGCGCAGATCGACGAGCCGCGGACCGAAACACCGCTGGTCAGTGAGGAGCCTGTTGCGGAAGAGCCGTCAGAACCGCCGACCCAGGCACCTCCCGAGGCGGCGGCACCGGTTGAGCGAGTAGAACCCATTCGACCGGCGCCCACCGCGCCGACGGTATCGGCAACACCAATCGCGAGGTCCGAACCTGTGTTCATTCGACCCGGCTACAGCACCGAGACTCCGGAGCCAGACTGGATCGCTGAAGAGGATCTGGTCGTTCCATCAAGCGCGGCGCTGGCAATCGGTGCCTCCGAAGCCTCCACCGTGGCGGTCCTCGAGCGCTCATCCGAGTCCGAGGTGACCGAAGCCGATGAGGGTGCATTGGTCGAGGTCGGCGTCGAACCGCTCGAAGACGAGGCTTCCGTTGTCGGGATCGAAGCCCGGGACGCCGAAGCCGCACCTGGCGACGGAGACGCGAGCCAGACCGAAGAGCCGTCCGCCCAGCCAGATGTCACGGACGAAGCCTCCTCCGTTTTCGACCAGGAAGAGACAGTCGCGACCGTCGAGGAACCGATAGAGCCGAGTCCATCGTCCGCGGTAGCAGTCCCCATCACGGCTGAAGGATGGCCGGAGCCGGCAGCCCATCTCGAACAAGAGCAGCGTGCCTTCGCCGGGGTCCCGCCGGAGCTTGCGGCTGAGCCGCCAGCTCGTGAGGACGCGAATCTTTTGGAGGGCCGAGATCGGTTCCTGGGGCCGCCAATCGTGCCGAATGAGCCGGCCTTTTGGGAACCAGAGGGTCGTTCTCGGGCACCGTTCGCGCTTCCAAACCTAGAAGGTTGGGAGCCCTCCGAGATCGAGGCCCTGCGCGCGGAGCTCACACGCTACCGGACTGACTCGTCATCGCCGACCGCGGGCTTCACGCCATCGTCGGTGCGCCCTCGGCCGAGGAGCGACGTCCCCACGTACTCGACCGTCCCGGAGGCTGTGCCGCCTCCGGCCGAGCTGCCTCCGGCCGAGCCGCCTCCGGCCGAGCCGCCTCCGGCCGAGCCACCTCCGGCCTCGCCGCCGCCACTAGCAACGCCGCCGCGCTCTACTCGGTGGCGCGCTACTCGGCCGCCCGCTGCCGCGCTGCCACCGGCTGCCGCGCTGCCACAGGCTGCCGCGCCGCCACCGGCTGCCGCGCCGACACCGGCTGCGGCGCCGTCACCGGCTGCCGCGTCCCAACCCGCCGCCCCGCACAAGGCCGCAGCACCGGTCGATGAGCCTGGGCCCGCGGTGAACGACGCCCGATCGGATCAGGCCGGCCTGCCCTCGCGGCCCGCGGCTTCCGCCTCTGCCGGTGTGTCTCCCCGGGCCACCGCGCAGCCACCGGCAAGCCCCAGGCCACCCGGCTCGGGTCCCCCCAGGCGCCCTCGGCGGCGAGGAGGGGCATTCCGCGCCGTCCGGACGTTGCGACGCCTGCTGGGCTGACGCTGCCTGACGCGGCGCGTCCGTGACCCGAATCCCGCCCCTCGGGTTTCGCGGCGAGGGTTGGGTCGTCATCCAGATCGCGCTGATTCTCGTCATCGCCATCGCCGGCGCGCTGGCGCTGCCTTCAGCCATCCAGGGCTTCGCCGATGGCTGGCCACTCATGCTGCTTGGCCTGGCCGCGATGGTCTTCGGCGGATGGCTCGTCTGGTCGGGCACGCGTGGCCTCGGAGACAGCTTCACTGCGCTGCCGCGTCCCCATGACGACGCAACCCTGATCCAGGACGGCCCCTACGCGCGGATCCGCCACCCGATCTATGCCGGCGTCATGTGTCTGAGCCTGGGATGGGCCGTGGCGACTCGCAGTCTCCCGGCATTGGTCGCGGCCCTGGCGCTCGCCCTGGTGCTCGACCTCAAGGCGCGTCGCGAGGAGGTCTGGCTGGCAGAGCGATACCCCGACTACCACGATTACCGCTCGCGTACGCACCGCTTCGTCCCTGGGGTGTACTGAGCCCGGCGCCCCGGGTGGTTACCATCGGTCCATGCCGGAGTACGACTCTCGAACCGCCCTCCTGGTCGTGGACGTGCAGAACGACTTCGCCGATCCATCGGGCAGCCTGAGCGTCCGAGGCGGGGAGGAGGTGATTCCGCGCCTCAACGACGAGATTCGGCGAGCACGGGAATCCGGGGCTGCGGTCATCTACACCCAGGATTGGCACCCCATGTCGACGCCACATTTCGCCAAGGATGGAGGGACCTGGCCGGTGCACTGCGTGGCAAACACGTGGGGCGCGGCATTCCATCCCGACCTGGTGGTGGCCGGCCCCTCGGTCCGCAAGGGCAGCAACGGGGAGGACGGCTACTCGGGATTCACGATGCGCGACCCGGTCACGGCTGAGGAACGACCCACCGAGTTGGAGGCCATGCTCCAGCATCGCGGCGTGGCGCGGGTGGTGATCGGGGGGCTGGCCACCGATTACTGTGTCCGGGCCACGACGTTGGATGCCCTCGATCGCGGGCTGGCGGTCACCGTCTTGACCGATGCGGTGGCCGCGGTCGATCTGGAGCCGGACGATGGTGCGCGGGCCCTCGACGAGGTCCGGGAGGCCGGCGCCGAGCTGGGTACGACCGGAGCGTGAGCACAGGCGCAGGCGGTGCGGATACGAGCGCCGGCGCAGCGGTCCTGGGGTTGCCGGCGCGCCGACTCGGAAACGGGCTCGTGGCCTTTGGCACGATCGGCCTCGTCCTGACCACGATCATGACCATCGCCTGGCTGGCGGGTCTGCTCGCCATCCGGGACCTCGACGAGCGACTCGAGGCGGACCGCCAATCGACCGCGGCCGCCCTGGCCGACGCCGCTGCCCTGATGGCGACCAGCTCGTCCGCACTGCGGAGCAGCGCCGATTCGCTGGGCAGCGTGGGCGCCACCCTCGCCGACAGCGCCCGACTGCTCGATTCGCTGTCTTCCACCACCGCCGATCTGGCCGATGCCCTGGACGTCACCTTTCTCGGGCAGCAGCCCTTCGCGGACCTCGGCGCCTCCTTCGACGACGTCTCGGTCGACCTGGAACGAGTGGCGAGGCATACCGACCTCCTCGTGGATGAGGTCGGACAGGTGAGGCCGGACCTCCAGTCCGCGGCGGTGGAACTCCGCGCCGTGGAAGCGTCCGTGTCCGCGCTCGCGCTCCGCGTCAGCGACTTTGGAGGGGTCGAGGATCTGGTCGGCCTGGTCCGTGGATACGGCCTGCTGTCGGCCCTCATCTCGGCCTGGCTGGCCACTTTGGCCGCGGGATGCATCTGGGCCGGACGCCAGCTTCAGCGGGCCGGAGAAAGCCTCAGCGCCGGGACCATCCCCACCAGCTGAGGGCGGTCCCGCAGAGCACCGCAACCGCGCCGATCACAACCCAGATCTGGCTCCCGGTCATGAAGCTCGCCGAGACGATCACGTTCAGGCCCTGGAGGATCCAGATCGTACCCGCAACGGCTATCAACGCTCCGACAATGGTCATGGCCACCGGACGCACACCCGGATGGTAGACTCTTGGCCGTTCCGGACTGCTCGTCCGGGGTCCAGCCTTTCCCTCCCCTCCCACCACGGTTGTTTCGTCGGCACACGGGGTAGTGGCAAGACCCGTGGCCGGTACACCGAGCGAGCGCGAACCGGATGGTTCAACTCTTAGTGGGAGGTCCAGGGTGACCTATTCTGACCAGGTCCTTGCGTGTGTTGACTGCGGGACCGAATTCGTCTTCTCCGCATCGGAGCAGAGCTTCTTTGCTGAGAAAGGCTTCACGTCGCCGCCCAAGCGGTGTCCGTCGTGTCGTGCGCAGCGTCGCGCGTCGGGTGGATACGGGGCCAGCAGCTACGGCTCCGGCGGTGGCTACGGTGGCGGTTCATACGACCGTGGCCCTCGTGAGATGCACGACGCGGTCTGCGCGCGGTGTGGCAAGGACACGCAGGTGCCCTTCAAGCCAACCGGCACGCGGCCGGTGTACTGCAGCGACTGCTTCCGCCTCGTTCGCGGATAGACCGATGGTGCCGGCTCCGGCCGGCACGATCACCAACGGCGGCGCCCTCAGGGGCGCCGCTTTCCTTATGGTCACGTATCAGCACGATCGCGCCCGGTGGGTATCATGCGAACCGTGACCCGCGAGCACGATCTCGACCTGTGGCGCGAGCTCGGTCAGCAGCTCCGGGTGGACTCCATCCGAGCCTCCAGCGCTGCCGGCTCCGGCCATCCGACCTCATCGATGTCCGCGGCCGACCTCATGGCCGTCCTCCTGGCCGGCCACCTGCGGTACGACTTCGACAACCCCCAGGACCCGCGCAACGACCACCTCATCTTCAGCAAGGGGCACGCCAGCCCGCTGCTGTACGCGATCTATCTGGCGGCCGGAGCGATCGGCGACGACGAGCTCCTCACGTTCCGCAAGCTTGGCAGCCGGATCGAAGGTCACCCCGCGCCGGTGCTGCCTTGGGTCGACGTGGCCACCGGCTCGCTGGGCCAGGGGCTGCCGATCGGCGTCGGGGTGGCGCTGGCCGGCAAGCGGCTCGACCAGCTTCCGTATCGAGTGTGGGTCCTGTGCGGCGACAGCGAGATGTCCGAGGGCTCGATGTGGGAGGCCATGGAGCATGCGGCCCATGCCGGGCTGGACAACCTGACCGCCGTCCTCGACGTCAATCGGCTGGGACAGACCGGCGAGACGATGCATGGCTGGGACCTCGACGCCTACGTCCGTCGCGCGCAGATGGCCGGCTGGAACGCCATGGCCATCGATGGGCACGACGTGGCCGAGATCGACCAGGCCTACACCGATGCCGCCCGCACCGAGCTCCGTCCCACGATGATCGTGGCCCGCACCGAGAAGGGTCATGGCGTGGCCGCGGTCGCCAACCAGAACGGGTTCCACGGCAAGCCGCTGGCTGATCCCGAGGCCGCGATCAAGGAGCTGGGAGGACTGCGCAACATCCGCGTCTCGGTGACTCCACCGGACCAGGCGATCGAGGTCCGTCCGCGTCCCGAGCCGGACGTCGTGCGCCTGCCCGCCTATGAGGTCGGGACGACGGAGGCCACCCGACGGGCGTACGGCGAGGCCCTGGCCGCGGTGGGAACCGCGCGCCGCGAGGTCGTGGCGCTCGACGGGGAGGTCAGCAACTCGACGTTCTCCGAGATCTTCCGGGAGGCGCATCCGGATCGGTACTTCGAGATGTTCATCGCCGAGCAGCAGATGGTGGCCGCGGCCATCGGTCTGCAGGTCCGTGGCTGGCGACCGTTCGCGTCGACCTTCGCCGCCTTCCTGACCCGGGCGTACGACTTCATCCGGATGGGGGCCGTGAGCCGGGCCGACATCTCCCTGGTCGGGTCCCACGCCGGCGTCAGCATCGGCGAGGACGGTCCATCCCAGATGGCCCTCGAGGACCTGGCCATGATGCGCGCCGTCCATGGCAGCACCGTCCTGTATCCATCCGACGCCAACCAGACGGCGGCGCTGGTGAACGAGATGGTCGACCGGCCCGGCATCGTGTTCCTGCGGACGACGCGCGAGAAGACGCAGGTCATCTATCCGCCCGGCGAAGCGTTTCCCATTGGCGGGGCGCGCGTCGTGCGCAGCTCGCCCGACGACCAGGTGACCTTGATCGGGGCCGGCATCACGCTCCACGAGGCGTTGGCCGCCGCCGACGAGCTGGCGCGCGATGGCCTCCCGGCCCGCGTCATCGACCTGTACAGCGTCAAGCCCCTGGACGCCGCGGTCCTCCGCGAGGCGGCGGCCGCCACCGGGCGGCTCGTGACGGTAGAGGACCATTGGCCCGAAGGCGGCCTGGGTGACGCGGTGCTGGAGGTGTTCGCCAACACCGAGGAGCGACCACGGATCCTGCAGCTGGCCGTGCGCTTGATGCCAGGATCGGCGACACCCACGGAACAACTTGCCGCGGCCGGCATCGATGCCGCGGCCATCGCGGAAGCTGCCCGGAGCCTGATTGCCGTCACCGCGGCGCCGGTACCGGCCGACGTCGCGCACTAGGAGGTATCGGTCCATGAACACGCTCCAGCGGCTGTACGCCGAATTCGGGCAGAGCCCGTGGATCGACTCCATCGATCGCCAGATCATCGATTCCGGGGGCCTGCGGGGGCTGATCGACGAAGGGATTCGCGGCCTGACCAGCAACCCCACGATCTTCGCCAAAGCGATTGCGGGTGGCTACTACGACGAGCTCATCGGTCGTCTGCACGCCGATGCGTCGGACGGGCAGGCGATCTACGAGGCCGTCGCGGTGGGCGACATTCGGGATGCCGCTGACCTGCTGCGCCCGGTCTATGACGACGCGGACGGCGCCGATGGCCTGGCCTCGATCGAGGTCGAGCCGGCGCTCGCCAACGACAGCGACCGCAGCCTGGAGCGCGCGCGCGAGCTGTGGGCCCGCGTCGATCGCCCGAACATCTTCGTGAAGATCCCGGCCACGACGGCCGGGCTGCCGGCCATCGAAGCGGCCATCGCGGAGGGCATCAACATCAACGTGACCCTCATGTTCTCGGTGGACGTCTACCGCGAGGTGGCCGGTGCCTACCTGCGCGGGCTGCGACGCCGTTTGGCCGATGGCGGAGACGTGACGCGAATTGCTTCCGTGGCCAGCTTCTTCGTGAGTCGCGTCGACACCAAGGTCGACAAGCTCCTGGATGGGCTCGGGACCGATGCCGCGCGCCGGGCGCGCGGAACCGCGGCGGTGGCGAATGCGCAGCTGGCCTACCAGGCCTACACCGAGATCTTTGGCGGGGACGATTTTGCGGACCTCCGCGAGGCGGGCGCCCGGGTCCAGAGGTGCCTGTGGGCCAGCACCTCGACCAAGGACCCGACATATCCCGACGTGAAATACGTGGAGGCGTTGATCGGCCCGGACACGGTCGACACCATGCCGCGCGAAACGATCGCCGCGGTGCTCGACCACGGGGAGCTGCGTCGCACCCTGGATGCCGACTTCGGCGCGGCGGCAGACGCGATCGCCGCGGTCGAGGCGCTGGGGATCTCGATGCAACAGGTCACCGACGAGCTCATCGCGGAGGGCGTGGAGGCATTCGGGAAGTCCTTCGACGAGCTGATGGCGACCATCGATGCCAAGCGGAGGGCACTCGCGACCGCATGAGCGGACCGCTCGAGGGCGCCGTCGCCGCCCGCCTGGGGCAGTGGGCGGGCGAGCGGGTGGCCCAGCGGCTGTGGGACCGAGACGGGAGCCTGTGGGCGGACAGCGGGCACGCCCCGGACCAGGTAGCCGCGTGGCTCGGGTGGCTGGACCTTCCGGAGAATATGGCGGCGCGGGTCGGGGAGATCCGGAACCTGGCCGCCGGGGTGGCGCGCGACGGGTACCGGCGGGCCGCCGTGCTGGGCATGGGCGGCTCCAGCCTGGCGCCCGAGCTGTGCGCGCGGTTGTTCGAGGGAGCCACCGAGCTGCGGGTCTGCGACTCGACCCATCCCGACGCGGTGCGCGGCTTTCGAAGCTGGGCCACCGCGGCGCGCAGCCTGCTGTGCGTCTCGTCCAAGTCGGGCACGACGACCGAATCACTGGCCTTTCACGCCAGCCTGGCCGACGTCGTCCCGGCCCTCGACTTCGTGGCCATCACCGACCCGGACACGCCGCTGGCCGAGCTGGCCCGCGCCCAGGAGTTCCGAGCGATCGTGGAGGGTGACCCCTCGGTCGGCGGCCGCTTCTCGGCCCTGTCGGTGTTCGGGCTCGTCCCGGCCGCGCTGCGCGGGGTGGACGTGGAGGCCGTCCTCGACGAGGCGCGGGCCATGGCGGCCGCGTGCCGCCGGCCGCCCGCCGACAACCCGGGTCTGCTGCTGGGAGCGGCCATCGGGGAGGCGGCACTGGCCGGGCGTGACAAGCTCACGCTCCTGACTACACCCCGACTGGCGAGTCTGGGAGACTGGGTCGAGCAGCTCGTCGCGGAGAGCACCGGCAAGGCGGGACGTGGGGTCGTGCCCATCGTCGGCGAGCCGGTGGCGGGCGCCGGGCAGTACGGCGCCGACCGCTGTTTCGTCATCGTGACCCTGGCCGATGAGCCGTCATCCGGCGAGCTGGATGATCTGGCCGGGGCGTTGCGAGCCACCGGCCACCCGGTCCACGAGCTGACCCTGTCGCGCCCCGAGGCGGTCGGCGCCGAGTTCGTGCGCTGGGAGGTGGCGACCGCGGCGATCGGGATCATCCTGGGCGTCGACCCGTTCGACCAGCCCAACGTGGCTGAGGCCAAGGCGGCCACCGAGGAGCTCCTGGCCGACTACCGGCGAGATGGAGCGCTCCGGACGGCCATGCCCATCGTTGCCGAGCCGGATCTGGCCGCCTCCGCCGAACCCGCCACCCTGGGCGATGCGCCGCCGACTGTGGCCGCGGCCGTGCGGGCCCTGCTGGAGACGCTGGCCGACGGCGATTACTTCGCGATCCTGGCCTACCTCCCGCCCGACCCCGCAGTCCGAGAGGGCCTGGAGCACATCCGCGTCGCGGTCCGCGACGCGCTCGGCAACGCCACGACCGCGGGGATTGGCCCGCGGTACCTCCACTCGACCGGCCAGCTCCACAAGGGCGGGCCAGACAACGGGGTGTACCTGATGCTGACCGCGGACCCGCTCCGCGACCTGCCGATCCCCGGCCGCGCCGAGTCCTTCGGCACGCTGATCGCGGCCCAGGCCGCTGGCGATCTCGCTGCACTGCAACGCCGCGGCCGGCGCGTCCTCCGCCTGCACGCCGCGAATGCCGAGGCCGGGCTGGCGCGCGCGACGCAGCTGGTCGGCGAGGCGCTGGGCAGCCCGGTCGGGTAGGTCATCATCGGGACGGAAGGAGGATTCGCATGCAGGTCGGCATCGTGGGACTCGGCCGGATCGGGGCCGGCATGGCGCGACGCCTGGCGCGTGGCGGCCACCCGGTCGTGGTCTGGAACCGTACGGCCTCAGTCGCCACCGAGCTGGCCGCGGAGCCCGAGAACGGCGGCCAGGTCACCCCGGTCGCGTCCATTGATGAGCTGTGCGCGGCGCTGGAGTCACCCCGCCACGTCCTCGTCAGCCTGCCGGCCGGCGCCGCTACCCAGGAGCTGATCGACCAGCTCGCCGACCGGCTCGTCCCGGATGACGTGATCGTGGACACCGGCAACGCCAACTTCGCGGACAGCGCCCGGCGCGCGGAGGAGCTGGCGGCCCGCGGCCTGCGGTTCCTGGACATGGGCGTGTCCGGCGGGGTGTGGGGCCTGGAGGTCGGCTTCTGCGCGATGGTCGGCGGCGAGCGCGACATCTTCGATCGGTTCGAGCCAGTGGTGGCCACCCTCGCCCCGCCTGACGGCTACCTGTACTGCGGCCCGGCCGGGGCCGGCCACTACGTGAAGATGGTCCACAACGGGATCGAGTACGGCCTGATGGAAGCCTACGGCGAGGGATTCGACATCCTCCACGCCTCCGACTACGACCTCGACCTGGCCGCCATTGCCCGGCTGTGGAACCACGGCAGCGTCATTCGTTCCTGGCTGCTGGAGCTCGCGGCACACGCCTTTGAGAAGGAAGGGAACGACCTGGCCGGGATCGTGGGCTGGGTTGCCGACTCAGGCGAGGGCCGATGGACGGTGGCCGACGCCCTGGCCCACGACGTCCCTGCCCCGGTCATCACCCTGGCCCTCATCCAGCGACTCCGGAGCCGCCGCGCCCCCGACAGCTATACCGATAGGGTGCTGGCCGCCCTGCGTAACGAGTTCGGCGGCCACGCGGTGAAATCGGCCGACGACACTTCGGCCGACGACGGGACTGGCTGAGACGATGACGATCGCGGCGCCCCCCGCCAAGCCGGTGACGACATCGGTCAATCCGCTTCGTCAGGGGCTGCGCCAGGAGCGCATGCCGGAGCCGTGCACCATGGTCATCTGCGGCGCGACCGGCGACCTGACCCTGCGCAAGCTGGGTCCGGCCATCTACAACCTGGCCCTGGGGGGCCACCTGCCGCCGGAGTTCACGGTGGTGGGCTTCGCTCGCAGGCCGATGACCAGCGAAGAGTTCCATGCCCACCTGCGAGCGGGAATCGACCAGTTCAGCCGCAACCGACCCGTTTCGGAGTCGGTGTGGTCGGCGTTCACGGCCGGCGTCGAGTATCAGCAGGGCAACCTCGACGACCCCGATGCCTACCAGGCCCTGGCCAAGCGCCTGGACCGCATCGACCGCGACCGGGGGACCGCAGGCAACCGGCTGTTCTACCTGGCCGTCCAGCCGTCCCTCACCCCGGACGTGGTCAGTCACCTTGGCGCGGCGGACCTGGCAGGGAGCAGCGTGCGAACCAGCGGCCGGCAGGGCTGGACCCGGGTCGTGGTCGAGAAGCCATTCGGATTCGACGAGCAATCGGCCCTGACCCTGAACCACCAGATCCGCGAGGTGTTCGCCGAGGAGCAGATCTATCGGATCGATCACTACCTCGGCAAGGAGACGGTCCAGAACCTGGCCGTCTTCCGCTTCGGGAATGGACTGTTCGAGCCGATCTGGAACCGGCGCTATATCGATTCGGTCCAGATCACGGTGGCCGAGACGGTGGGCGTCGAGGGGCGCGGCGAGTTCTACGACCAGACTGGGGCGCTGCGCGACATCGTTCAGAACCATGTCCTGCAGCTTCTGGCGGTGTTCGCCATGGAGCCGCCGGTGGAGTTCTCGGCCAACGACCTGCGTGACGAGAAGCTCAAAGTGCTTCGGGCGGTCAGACCGATGTCGGCCGAGGACATCGTCAACAACACGGTCCGCGGCCAGTACATCAGCGGCTGGGTGGCGGGCGAGAAGGTCGGGGCCTACCGCGATGAGCCCGAGGTTGCCCCCGACTCGCAGACCGAAACGTACGTTGGGCTGAAGCTGGGGATCGACTCCTGGCGCTGGGCCGGGGTGCCGTTTTACATCCGCACCGGGAAGGCGCTGGCGTCTCGGGTGACTGAGATCGCGGTCCAGTTCCGGCGCGCGCCGCTGGCCCTGTTCGGGCGGGCCGGGGCGCCAGAGATCGATCCCAACGTGCTGGCCATTCGCGTCCAGCCCGACGAGGGCATCCTGATTCGCTTCGGGGCCAAGGTGCCCGGCCCCGGCCTGAACATCCGGGGCGTGAACATGGACTTCCGATACGGCAGCTCGTTCGCGGTCGACTCCCCCGACGCGTACGAGACGCTGCTCCTGGACTGCATGGTCGGGGACTCGACGCTGTTCACCCGTGACGATGAGCTCATCCGCGCGTGGCAGATCCTTGATCCCATCGTCGCGGCCTGGCAGACCGACGGGGGCGGGCCGCTGCACTTCTACGCCGCCGGTAGCTGGGGACCGCCGGCGGCCGATGAGCTCCTGTCTCGCGACGGCCGCGAGTGGCGACGGCCATGATGCTGGAGCCGGTCCCCCCGGCCGACCCGACGCTGAAGCTCGAGCCGGATGCCACGCCCTACTGGGAGATGCGTGGCTGCACGGTCCGGATGGTGGAGTCCGAGCTGGCCCGGCTGTGGACCGCGGCCACGACCCGCGAGGATCGGGGCGACGGGACGGTGGTGACCGAGAAGGGCGTGCCCCACTCGCGGACATCGGTCCTGAACCTGATCGTCACCGTCCGTGACGAGGCGGCCAGCGAACGCATCCAGGACACCCTGCTCAGCCTGGGGACCCGTCATCCGTCGCGCGCCATCGTCCTCCAGGCGGACGAAAACGCCGAAGGGGACCCGCTGGATGCCCGGATCCGGACCCATTGCCGCGACGGGGATGATCATCCGGGGCGGATCTGCTTCGAGCAGCTGGCGCTCACCGTTCGCGGCGAGGCCGCTCGCCACCTGGACGGCATCGTGGCACCGCTCGTCATCCACGACCTCCCCACCGACGTGTGGTGGCCCGGCGACGCGCCGTTCCACGACCCGGTCTTCAACCAGCTGGTGGAGATGGGGGATCGCTTGGTCGTGAACTCGACCCACTTCAGCGACCTGTCGGCTGGCCTGAAGCATCTGGCTGCCACCCGCCGGCGCGCGGGCGTGGGAGACATCGCCTGGGAGCGCCTCTCCCCCTGGCAGGAGCTGACCGCCCAGTTCTTCGATGCGCCGCGGTTTCGCCGATACCTGCCGAACCTGTCCCGTCTCCGGATCAAGTACGCGGTGGCCGAGGGCGCGGATCATCACCACAAATCACCCGAGTCGATGGCGCTGCTCTACGCGGGCTGGATCGCGACTCGCCTGGCCTGGCGGCGGGCTCGGCCCAAGGAGCCTCCCGCGCCGGGCGGAATGGGGATGATCCTCGAGGGCCGATACGAGATGGTCGACATCGGGATCGAGCCGGTGCCGACCCGTGACAACCCGCCCGGGGAGCTGCTCTCGGTCCGCCTCCGCGCGTTTGGGGAGGCGGGCTCGGCCGAGTTCATCGTCGACCGTCCAGCCGGCGAGGCCACCGTCGTGACCAATGCCGACGGGATGACCGCCCTCCTGCGTCGGATTCCACTGAGCGCGGAGTCGGAGGCGGAGGTCCTCCGCCGCCAGCTGGTGCTGGACCAGCGCGACCTCCTGTACGAGGACGCGCTCCGCGCGGCGGGGATCCTGCTCGCCGCTGCCCGCGAGGCGGCCGCTTGACGATCGAGATGGTCGTGCTGCCCACGCCGGCTGCCGTGGCAGCCGAGGCGGCCGATGGGTTCGTTTCCGCCGCCCGGCACGCCGTCCGCCATCGAGGCCGCTTCCTGGTGGCCCTCTCCGGGGGACGCACCCCGCACACCGCGTTTCACATGCTGCGGGCGACGCCGCGGGTGGGGCAGGTCGCGTGGGACAAGGTCGAGATCCTGTGGTCCGACGAGCGAGCCGTCCCGCCCGATGACCCCGAGTCCAACTACGGCGCCGCGCGCGAGTCGTTGCTCGACGCCTTGCCCGGACTGCGGCGCGAGGCGGTGCACCGGATGCGGGGCGAGGCCGCGGACCTCGACGCGGCGGCGCGCGAGTACGAGGACGAACTGAGACAGGTCACCGGCGCCGGTTCCGACGAGGTGCCGACCCTCGACCTGGTGTGGCTGGGAATGGGAACCGACGGGCACACCGCTTCACTGTGTCCCGGCGACGACGCGCTGAAGGTCACCGACCGCCTGGTCGTCGCCACCTGGCCGCCCGGCTACGACACGCCCCGCCTGACGCTCACCTACCCGGTCCTGAACGCGGCCCGCCAGGCGACCTTCGTGGTGACCGGCGCCGACAAGGCCGAGACGCTCGACGCGATCCGCCGGGGAGCGGACTTGCCCGCCAGCCGAGTCCACGCGGAGCGGACGACATGGCTCGTGGACGCGGCGGCAGCCGGCCAGCCCGCCGCGAGCCAGCCAGCCGCAAGACCGGCGTGACGGGCCTGATCCTGCTGGTCGCCCTGGCCAACGGGGTGGCAGCCCTGGTCATCGGCCTGCCCGCCTGGCTCTCCTATCGCCGGCGCGAGGCGCGCGACCTGAACGCGGAGCGCTACCTGACCTGGCGCGGCCGTGCCGCGCCGCCGGCCGCCTCATTGCGCGAGGGGATGACCGGCGCCGAGCGCCGACGGATCTGGATCGGAGCCGCGCTCGGGATCATCGCCGCTGCCTGCCTGGTCATCGGTCTGTCATCCGGCTGACCCCCGTTTGACCGACCCAGGTCAGGACCGAGCAGTTTCGGAGAAGCCCGCCACCGCGGCACCTCGCTAGTATGGGGTCGTCCCATCAAGCCTTGATAGGGAGGAAAGCTGAAATGACCGAGACGAAGAGGTCTGCCAAGAGCACGGCCGCCGCCAGCAAGCGAACCAGTGCCTTAAGTGACGTCGAACTGGCCGCGCTAAAGGAGACCGTGCAGGAGCGGAAGGCGGAAGCGCGCCGCGGCCGCGCCAAGAAGGCGGACGGGGAAAGCGATGTGATGGCGAAGATCGCCGAGATGCCGGAATCGGATCGCGCCATGGCGGAGCGGATCCACGCCATCGTCAAGGACAGTGCACCAGCGCTCGCTCCTAAGACGTGGTACGGAATGCCCGCCTATGCCGACGAGGACGGCAAGATCGTCTGCTTCTTCCAGGCCGCGGACAAGTTCAAAGCGCGGTACGCAACGTTCGGCTTCGATCAGGCCGCGAACCTCGACGAAGGCACCATGTGGCCGACGTCCTACGCGCTGACGAAGTTGACCGCCGCCGACGAGGCAAGGATCGCCGCGCTCCTGCGGAAAGCGGTGAGCTGAGGGCTGAGCTCGCCGCTATTAGGATTGACCGATGCGGGTTGAGCTGCTGTTCTGGGATGCGGACCCGGAGTACATGACCGCTCGTCAGCGACTGGTCGAGGTCCTCATCGAGGACGCCTTCGAGACGCCGATCCAGATGATCGCGGTCAGCACGCCCGAAGACGCCGCGTTCCTCCAATTTCCCGGTTCGCCCACCATTCGCATCGACGGGACCGATATCCATCCCGCCGGGGTGGATGAGATCGGGCTCCACCTTCGCTCCTACCCCGGCGACGATGGCGGGCCGCCTGAGCGGGCGCCGTCCAAGCGGCTCATCCGCCGAGCGGTGGAGGCCGCTCGGGGTTGGAGCCACGGGCAACCGGAAGAACCGGCACCGCCGGCGGAGCCAGCCGCCGATTCTGCGGCGCCCGCCCCCATTTCTGCGGGAGAGCGGAACCCGCAGTAGACTCCCCCAAATGCCCGCGACCAAGCGGCCCAGCACTTCCAGCCTGCGGCGCTTCGTGTCGTCCCGCCCCTACGTCCCGGTGGCGGAGCTGCGACGTCGATTCGGCCTGGATGAGCCGGATGCCATGGTTCGAATCAGCCGGAATGGGACCTCGGCCTACATCGGCGTTCCGGCCCGCGAGGCGGCCAAGCTCGAGGAGCTGTGGATGCGCGACGAGCTGGGAGTGGAGCTATCGGTCGACGTGCATGCGCCGGTGGTGGTGGGAGTCTTCCCAATGCGCATCGCCCGCTACATGGTCGACCACAACGGCTTGAACGGGAACGGTGCGACCGTGTCAGGGAACGCGGCCGCGCCAGATACGGAGCTCCCCGAGGAACTGCTCGAAGACCAGGCGGGCTGACCGGGCCGCCCATGGCGGGAGTCCGCGTCGCGGCGCTCGTCCCAGACCTCATGACGGCGTCCCGCATCGAGAGCCTGGTGGCCGACGCCGGCGGGACGTTGACTCGGGTCGCCGCGCCGGAACTGCTCCCCGCGGCCACCGAGGTTGACCTGTTGGTGGTCGACTGGGGCGACCGCGAAGCGGCATGGAGCGATGCCATCAGGGTCTGGCGGGATGGGGGTGAATATGGTCGCCCGCCACGGATCGTTTTGTTCGGCCCGCACACCGACCTGGTCGCCCACGCCGCGGCTCGGGATGCCGGCCTGGGACCCATGCGCGCCCGCTCGGCCTTCCTTGTCGGCCTCCCCGGCTTGCTGACCGCCACTGGAGCCTAGGCGAGGCGCGGCCTCTCAGCTGGGGATCGCTTCGGTCCTCCGCAGGTGGGTCACGTCGCCGAGGGCCTCCAGGGCGGCTGTTCCAGACGCGACCAGAGTCGCGTCGTTGGTGAGCTGTCCGAGCTCGAGTTCGGCGCGTGCCACGAGTGGTCGGGCGCCGAACCCCCGAAACGCCTGAATCGCTTCGCGGAGATTGTCCGCCGAGCGTTCCTGGATCCCGCGGGCGCGGAGGAGCTGGGCGGCCAGCAGCCGCTGGTCGCGCGTTCTCGCCTCGCCGAGCAGAAGATCCAGTCCTTCGAGGGGAATCGGATGGCGGAGGTCCGCGCAGGTGGCCACCGCGCGCTCTACCAGGTGCAGCCGGGTGAGGTACGGCTCCCAGTCCAGGATCATGGTCCGGACCAGCGCATCCGGGTCCGGCCCGATGACGGCAGTCAGGCGGCGGAACAGATGGCCCGGTGGAAACTGTTCGGCGACCCCGAGCAAGACCGCTGTCGCTCGACTCCGCAGCCGGTCGTCCTGGCGTGCCACGCCCACCTCGAGCGCCGCGACCAGTCCGTGGAGGGCAAACCCGGCGGACAGGCGCCCAGCGTCCTCCCACAGGCGACCCGCCCGCTCTGCGGCCGCGGTGACCTCGTCCCAACGGCCGAGGAGCGCCAGCGACCACGTCTGCCATGCGGCCAGGCTCATGCCCGTGGCCTGGGCCTGGTTCGGCGCCAGGTCGCGCAGGATGCTTTCGGCGGCTACCAGCACGTCTTCCAGCTCGCCGAGCTCCGACGCGAACCAGGCCACCATGTTGTGCACGTCGGAGCGTTCGTACAGCGGTAGGCGGTCCTCAATCGCCTGTCGCTCCCGCGTCAGTCTCAGGCCTGTCACGGGATCGGTGCCCAGCGCGAACGCCGAAAGACCATCCAGGGCCGCGCTCAGCAGGGGCGGGTCATCAAGCTCGCGCGCCATTGCCACGGCCCGTTCGCCGATCTCCCGGCCGCGCGCCCAGTCCTCTTCGGTGGGCAGGCGTGAGCTGGTGGCTGCCTCGAACGGGAGGAACGACTCGGCCACGTAGGACCAGGCCAGGACCGTGGGGTCGGTGGCCTGTGCGCGCAGGGCGTGGACCTCGTCGACGAGGGAGGCGATCTCGTCGTGGGTCGAGGGGGATGCAACCGACCCGCCCCAGCGACCGAGCACCATGAGCTGCCCGCTCAAGGCGCGCAGGATGAAGTCCGGCGATCGACCCAGCTCGCGACCCAGCCTGACCGCCGACGCGTAGGCCTCGGTTGAGCGGTTCCCTCCCCCGAAGATGTCGCCCAGGCGGACCCACAGATCGGGCAAATCCTCAGGGGGCGCAATCTCGATGGCGGCCCGGAGGTGGCGTGAGGCCTCTTCATACGCGGCGCCGGCGAACGCCGTGTCGGCAGCGCGGCGCAGCCACGCAACGGCCTTGGCGACGAGTTCCGCGTCCAGCGCCCCGCCGGCCGCGGTTGCCAGCGTCACCGCCTCGCGGAAGTGGAACGCGACCAGCTCAGCCTGCTCTTCCTCCCGCCCCGTTGCGAGGCGTTCGAGCCACGCGCCGGCCGCTCCGTGGAGGCGGGCTCGCTCTGCGCGCGGCATGGTCTGGTAGGCGACCTCGCGGATGAGGATGTGGCGGAAGGTGAACTCGTCCCTACCGCTGGACCGGATGAGGTCATGCTCGAGCAGATGGTCGATCGCATCGGCGACGCCATCGGCCAGCTCTGGCTCAACCGCGGTCGCTCCGTCCAAGCGGAAGCTTCGGCCGAAGACCGATCCGACCTGCAGCGCCCGACGAGCGGCGGGCGGCAGCACGTCCAGCCGTGCCAGGACCGTGGCATGGACGGTGTCGGGGAGGGCGGACACGATCGCCTGGACGGCGGCCGGGTCATCGCCAGAGGCGGCCCGATCCTGAATCGTCCGCGCCAGCTCGCCGGCGTAGAAGGGATTGCCTTCGGCGCGGGTCACGACCGCCTGGACGACCTCGGGCGGGGGACCGTGCAGGAGGTAATCGACGAGGGCGCTGATGGCCAGGTCGTCAAGCGGCTCGAGGGCGAGCGAAACATAGTTCCGACGGCCGCCGCCCCAGGTCGGACGCCGGTCCAGCAGCTCGGGGCGGGCCAGCACGATCATCAGCAGCGGCGCTTCGCCCCTCGGCTGGAGGATGACCTCGATCAGGTCGAGCAGGCTGTCACTCGACCAGTGGAGGTCCTCCACGACCACGACCAAAGGGCGCTCGCTTGCCGCCAGCTCAACGGCAGTCCGCCAGGCAGCGAACAGCTCGGCGCGGTCGATCGGGTCCCCTTCGCTGGCGCCGAAGGTCGCCGCCAGCAGCTCCGCGGTCCGGCGCGGCGCGGGGTCACCGCCGGCGGTCAGCCATGCCTCCGCCGCCTCTCGCGTTTTGTCCGGGTCGTCGTCATCCGGCATGCCCAACAGCTGTTGCAGCAGGGTGTGGAGGGGCAGGTAGGTCAGGCGCTGGCCGTAGGGCAGGCACTGGGCCGTCACGACCCGGGCATCGGGATGGAGTTCCGGCAGCCGTTCGAGGAACTCTTCCAACAGCCTCGTCTTGCCCGTTCCGGCAGGAGCGGTGATCGTGATCAGGAACGGCCGGCTTTCCTTGATCGCGCGCGCTGACGTCAGCTCCAGCTGGGCGACGTCGTCGTCACGGCCCAGGAACGGGAGCCGTGCGCGCGGCCTGGCCTCGACCGCACCCTCCAACTGCCGGGCGCGGAGCGGGGCCCCCTTGCCCTTCGCATCGATCTCGATCACCGGACCGAAGGCGAAGCCGTCCCCCGCGGCGCGCGCCGTCCGCTCGCTGGCGACGATGTCCCAGCTGCCGGCGCCCTGCTGAAGACGCGCCGCCACGTTGACCGCGTCCCCGGTGACCAAGAAGTCGCCGCCTCCGCCGCCTTTCTCGCCTCCCATGGCGGCTACGACTTCGCCGGTGCTCAGACCCAGTCGGATCGGGAGCCGATCGCCCAGGCCGGGGTCCTCGCGGACCCGGTCTCGCAGGGCCAGTGCCGCAGCCGCCGCCCGGCCGGCATCGTCGTCATGGGCGGTGGGCAGCCCGAACACGGCCATGACCGCGTCACCGATGAACTTCTCCAGCGTCCCGCCGTGCTGGGACACGACCTCCTGGGCGATCGCGAAGTAGCGGCCGAGGAGCGCCCGCATGTCCTCCGGGTCGAGCGACTCGCCCAGCGCGGTCGAGCCGGTGACATCGGCGAACAGGACCGTCACCAGGCGTCGTTCCTCGGTCATCGGCTCATCCTAACTGTGTCTAGGCAGGGGTTGCGAAGGGCCCGACATCGGTTTGGCGACCGCCAATGGTGCGTTCTGTCAGCGCCCATGCAGATCAGTTCAGAGGGGTTTTGTTAAGTGACGTCCGGTGGGGTGCAGATCGATGTTGACTGGTGGGGGAGTTACCGGGTAATTTGATCGCCCCCGAGGACCTACGAGGTCGACCCCTGGATCAACGGCGCTGCATGTGCCTGCATAACCGCCTCGCCCGGCGCTCATCAGCACTCATCGTCATCCGAGCCGGGCAAGGACCGATCCGAGCCCGCCCGACATGGCGTGAGTGCGGCGTACGCCGTTTGGTTCACGCACCTGTCCAGGTAGTCGCCCCACCCGGAGGTTTCGGACCGATGACCAGCGCCAGCCCCAGCCGCCAGCTAGTTCATCCCGCTGTGCTCCACGCGACGCTGCAAGCGCGCGCGGATGAGCTCGCCGCCCGCAAGGCTGAGCGACAAGAGGCACGTTCGCGGCGCGCGCGTTCACGCGGCGGCCGTGGTGCCATCGCGGTCTTCGGGGCCGCATCACTCCTCATGGTAGGAGCGTTGTCCGTCTTGGCCGTCCATGACGCCGGCGTGTTCGAGCTTGACGCCGACGCCGTCGCGGAGCCCGGGATCGGCATCGGCTTGGCGGGCGACGATTGGGATCTCGTCGAAGCCGGCACCGACAGCGCGGTTGTGTCCCAGTTCGTCACCGACCCGTTCGAAGGCGATGACGACGTGTTCGCGCAGGACTCTGCCGACATCGACGACATCACCGAGTGGCACTGGAAGACGGCCGAGCCCGAGGACAAGAACGACATCACCAACGCGTACGCCGCGGCGTATGTGGCGACGAGCGGCCCGGATGCCGGCGACCTGATCCTCTACTTCGGTGTCGACCGGATGGCGAACAACGGTGACGCGGCCGTGGGTGTCTGGTTCGTCCAAGATGAGGTGAGTCAGACCGGACCGTGCCAGGGGCCGAACTGCGAGTTCGAAGGTGCACACGTGGCGGGTGACATCCTCGTCCAGTCCGACTTCACGACGGGTGGCACCGTAGAGCGGCTCGACGTCTACATGTGGGACTGCGACACGTTCTACGGCTCGGCGGCCGCCTGCGACTCGGCGTTCCCCTTCGCGGTGGATAACGTCGGGGGGGACCTCTGGAAGATTTTCGAGGGCGTGGATTGCGACGCTGCTCTTGGGGGTGACCTGGCCTGCGCCCAGGTCAACACCACTGCCGTGACAGCGCCGTGGGACTACAGCTACAAGTGCGTTGGAACGAACCAGCCGGCCGAGTGTGCTGGCCACAACGGCCAGATCGTGGCCCTCGATGTCTTCCCGGTTGCGACGTTCTTCGAGGGTGGCGTCAACCTGACCGATACCCTCGGGTCGGACATCTGTGTGGCGACGTTCATCGCGGAAACGCGAAGCTCGCAGTCCGAGACTTCGACCCTCGACGACAAGGCGTTGGGTGGCTTCGACCTATGCGGGAATAAGTCCGGTACCAAGTTCGAGGACCTCGACGGCGATGGCGTCAAGGATGGAGGCGAGCCGGGCCTCGACGGCTGGACGATCAACCTGTGGGCAGATGACGGCGACACAGTCGGCGTGCTGGATGTCAACGACACCTGGCTCGATGACGCGGTGACCGGCGACGGCGACTGGGCCGACGGCTATTACGAGTTCCCGAACCTACAGGCTGGTGCCTACATCGTCTGCGAAGAGTCGATGACCGGCTGGGTCCAGACCTTCCCGAACGCGGTGGCCGGTGAGGTCATAGACACGTGCGATGACTTCGACGATCCCGACAGCGACGCCCAGGAGGAGTTCGGCTACAAGTTCACCATCGTTGGTGGAGTGGATAACACCGGCAACGACTTCGGCAACTTCGAGGAGATCACGAAGTCGGGCATCAAGTACGAAGATCCGAACGGCGACGGCGACCTGACCGATGGCGTCGCCGCCGATGGCTGGACCATCAACCTGTACGCCGATGACGGCGGCACCGCCGGGGCGCTGGATGCGACCGACACCTGGCTCGACGACGCGGTCACCGGCTCGGGAACCTGGGCCGATGGCTACTACGAGTTCCCCGACCTGGGCCCGGGCACCTACATCGTCTGTGAAGAGTCGATGACCGGCTGGGTCCAGACCTTCCCGAACGCGGTGGCCGGTGAGGTCATCGACTCCTGCGACGCAGTCGCGGGCCAGGAAGAGTTCGGTTACCTGTTCACGGCCGCGTCCGGTGAGGACGAGACCGGCAACGACTTCGGCAACTTCGAGGAGATCACGAAGTCGGGCTTCAAGTTCAACGACAACGACACGGACGGGGTTTACGAGCCCGCTCCTGACCCACAGAACGACACCCAGCTGACCGGTTGGGTCATCGAGCTGTGGAAGTTGAACGGGACGTGGTCATTCGTGGCCAGCTACACCACGGACGTAACTGGCTACTCCTTCTCCGATCTCGGACCCGGCACGTACGCCGTGTGTGAGGTCATCCAGCCCGACTGGGTGCAATCGTTCCCGTACTCCGGGGCGACGCTATCGGACGGCGAGACGGTGTTCGACTGCACGCAGCTCACGCCTGATGGCGGTGGCACATTTGCTCCGTTCGGATACCAGTTCACCACTGAATCGGGTACGGACCTGGACGAGAACATCTTCGGCAACTTCCTGGTGCCGCCTGGGTGCTCATTGACCCAGGGCTACTGGAAGACGCACTCCGACCGCGGCCCCGCACCGTACGACGCGGATGGCTGGGGTGCACTCGGCGACTTCGACGGAGATGGCGTCGAGGAAGAAGAGGGTGAGGCCTTCTTCGACAGCGGATTAACCTGGTACCAGGTCTTCTGGACGAGCCCCAAGAATGGGAACGCGTACTTCATCCTGGCCCATCAATACATGGCCGCGGTCCTGAACGAAGCCAATGGAGCCGGGAACCCGACGGGTCTCGCTGACGCGCTCGCGGATGCGGAAACCCTGCTCGACTTCTACGACGATGCGCCGTACAACAACAGCATCCCGAAGAACGCTGACTTCGTTCTCGACGCCGGCGTCAAGGATCGCGCTGAGGCCATCGCAATCGCTGGATTCCTCGCGTCGTACAACGAGGGGACTCTGCCGGGGACGAGCCATTGCGGCGAGGCTGGGTTCACCGGCTTCACGACATTGGCAGGGCTGACCGGCGGCTTCGTCTGGCCGATCGCGGTGGCGACTCTCGTGGCCGCGATCGCCCGGCGGCGCCGAGACTGATCGGTAAGCAAGCGTAAATATGAGGGCCCGGCTCCGA
>JBIOTW010000092.1:0-11632 GCA_044866355.1 Candidatus Limnocylindria bacterium
GTACGTCCGGTCCATCGCCCGCGACCTCGGGGAGCGGCTGGGATGCGGCGGCTACCTGCTTCGGCTGCGTCGGACGGCTGCGGCCGGGCTGGTGGCCGACGACGCCAACACGCCTGCCGAGCTCGAAGCGCTGGCCGATGCGGGCCGCCTGGCCGATGCGCTCATCCCCGTCGAGGACCTGGTCGACCTGCCCCTCGTCATCCTGGATGCGGACGAGGGGCGCCGGTTCGCGCATGGTGGAGAGCTGGCCCGGGCCGGGGAAGGTCGTGTGCTGGTCCGCGGTCCGGCTGGGCTGCTGGGCATCGGCACGCTGGGCGGCGGAGTGCTCCACCCGAACACGGTGCTGGTCGACACGCCCGCATGACCCGACCCCGATCTCACGCAGCGCTGACCCTCGAGGAGGTCGCCACACTGCCGGCCGGACCCGCGGCCGTGGTCCTGGGCGTGTTCGATGGGGTGCACCGCGGGCACCTGGCCCTCCTGTCGGCTGTGCGGGAAGCGGCCGCCGCTCGTGGCGCACGGCCCGTGGCGCTCGTCTTCGATCCACCGCCGGTCGAGGTCATTCGCTCCGGTCAGGTCGTGGAGCGCCTCGCGCCGCTGGTCGACAACCTGGGCCTGATCCGCGACGCCGGAGCGGAGCCCATTGCGGTGCAGTTCGACGAAGCGGTTCGTGAGATGGCCCCGGAAGACTTTCTCGACGCTTTGGCTCCGGGCCTGCAAGTCGCCGCAGTCGTGATGACCCCCGACACCGCCTTCGGCCGGGACCGGTCCGGCACGCCCGAGCGCCTCACCGAAAGCGGTCCCGCTCACGGATTCGAGGTCGTGGTGATCGAGCCGGAGAAGGACGATGGGCCAATCTCGTCTACCCGCATCCGCCGCGCCGTGGGCAACGGTAACCTGACCCAGGCCACGCGCCTGCTGGGGCGACGCCCTTCCATGACCGGGGAGGTCGTGCGCGGCGAGGGACGGGGCCGTGACCTGGGGTTCCCAACCGCGAACCTGGCGTTCGCGTACCGTCCCGCGCTGCCGCCGCTGGGCATCTACGCGGGTCTCGTGACGAGCATGGCGAGCACCTCGGCCAGGATCGGCGCGTTGGTCAGCATCGGCCGTCGCCCGACATTCCACCAGGACGGCGACGTCGTGGTCGAAGCCAACCTGCTCGACTGGGACGGCGACCTGTACGGCGAGAACCTCCGCCTGGAGCTCGTGACGCGCCTCCGCGACGAGCAGCGATTCGATTCAGCCGAGGAGCTCACGGCCCAGATGGAGCGGGACGAAACGGTCGCCCGAGCGGCGCTGGGGGAGATCGTCTGATACGATGCGCCTACCGAGAAGATTGAAATTGGAGGAACACTTGCCGCCCGACCCGGCTACGAAGGTCGCTGTCGCTGCCGACTATGCAACTCATGATGGCGACACTGGTTCTCCCGAAGTGCAGGTCGCGCTCCTGACCGAGCGGATCAAGTCACTGACGGAGCATTTGCGCAGCTATCCCAACGACAACGCCTCGCGCCGCGGGCTGCTGAAGCTCGTCGGGCAGCGCCGCCGCCTCCTCGCGTACCTCGTCCGCACGGACGTGGATCGCTACCGGGCGGTGATCGGCCGCCTCGGCCTGCGCCGGTAACTTCGTCATTCAGTCCGTGACCCGGCCGCGCCGGGTCCTCGCATCTCCGCGTCGCCTGCGACGCGCCCCTTCCGAGCCGCGCCACCCGATCCGGGCAGGCCGCGCCGGACATATCACCACATTGGAGGATTTCCTTGGCTATCAAAGTTGAAACAGAGATCGGCGGCCAGACCTTCTCGCTCGAGACGGGCAAGCTGGCCGAGCAGGCCGATGGAGCGGTCCTGGTCCGTTACGGAGACACCGTGCTCCTGGCCACCGCCGTCGCTTCCGAGCCCCGTGAGGGGATCGACTTCTTCCCGCTCACCGTGGACTACGAAGAGCGGATGTACGCCGCGGGCAAGATCCCCGGCGGATTCATCAAACGCGAGTCCCGCCCGTCCGAGGCGGCCATCCTCGCCATGCGGCTGACCGACCGCCCCATTCGGCCGCTGTTCCCCAAGGGCTACAAGAACGACGTCCAGGTCGTGCTGACCGTCCTTTCGGCGGACCAGGAGAACGACCCGGACATCCTGGCCGTGAACGGTGCGTCGGCGGCGCTATCGGTCAGTCAGATCCCGTTCCTGGGTCCGGTGGGAGCCGTGCGGGTGGGCCACATCGACGGCCAGTTCGTGGCCAACCCGACCACCACCCAGCTCGAGAACAGCTCGCTGGACCTGGTCGTGGCCGGGACCCGTGACGCGATCATGATGGTCGAGGCGGGAGCCAAGATCCTCCCCGAGGCCACCATGCTGGAGGCCATCACCTGGGGCCACGCGGAGCTCCAGAAGTCCATCGACCTCCAGGAGAAGCTCGTCACCAGCGCCGGTGCGCCCAAGCGGACGCCCTTCGTCGGCCCGCGCGCCGATTCGATTCCGAAGCTCGGGAGTGCGCTCGCGCGGCCGGGTGCCGAGTTCGTGGTCATCGACGTCGAGACCACGTCCATGAAGCCGGAGCACGGCTACCTCGTCGACATCGCCGCCCTGCGCATCCGCGACGGCGAGGTGGTCGACCGATTCGAGTCGCTGGTCAACCCCGGCAACTCGATTCGAGGTCACCAGATCCATGGCCTGACCGACGAGGACGTGGCCAAGGCGCCCACCGCCGCCGACGTCCTGCCGCGCTTCGTGGAGTGGGTCGGCAATGCCCCGGTCGTGGCCCATAACGTGAGCTTCGACCTGCCGTTCGTCCTGCGCCACCTCCCCAACGACGTGCGCTGGGAACCAAGCGCGGTGTACGACACCCTGGAACTGGCCTACCAGCTGTACCCAGACGCGGGGAGCTACAAGCTGGCCGACATGGTGCGCTTCCTCTTCGGCAAGGACCACGCGGCCGCCCACCGCGCGATGCCCGACGCCGAGGCCACGGCCGACGTGTTCATCAGCCTGACCACGGACCTCGGGGCGCGGCTGGATGCCATCCGGGCCGACATCGCGTCCGAGGTGCGGCGCGGCAAGGAGGCCTACAACCGGGCCGAGCAGGGACAGGCCCTGGAGGACGTGCGACGCCGGCACGGCATCGGTTCAGCTCTCATGGACGTGCTCACCAAGGCGACCGTGCGCGAGCTGGTGCTGTCGGAGAACATCCGCATCGACGGGCGCGACGCGAGCACGATCCGCGCCATCTCGGTCGAGGTCGGGCTCCTGCCCCGGGCCCACGGCTCGGGCCTGTTCACCCGGGGCCAGACCCAGGCCCTGTCCATCGCGACCCTGGGGCCGTCGAGCGACGTGCAGCGCCTGGACACCATCTCCCCGGAGACCGAGAAGCGGTATCTCCATCACTACAACATGCCCCCGTACTCGACCGGCGAGTCCAAGCCGATGCGCGGGCCTGGCCGGCGCGAGATCGGTCATGGCGCCCTGGCCGAGCGAGCGCTGCTTCCGGTCCTGCCATCGGTCGAGGAGTTCCCGTACACCATCCGGGTCGTCAGCGAGGTCGTGTCGTCCAACGGCTCGACCAGCATGGCCAGCACGTGCGGCAGCACCCTGGCCCTGATGGATGCCGGCGTCCCGATCTCGGCCCCGGTGGCCGGGGCGGCGATGGGCCTGATCACCGATCCGGACACCAGCCGCTACGCGGTCCTGACCGATATCACCGGCAAGGAAGACGCCTACGGCGACATGGACTTCAAGGTGGCCGGAACCGCCGAGGGCGTCACCGCGCTCCAGATGGACATCAAGGTGCCGGGCATCACCGCCTCAATACTCAGGGATGCCCTGGAGCAGGCGCGCGTCGCGCGGCTGTTCATCCTGGACAAGATGACCGCGGTCATCAGTGCCAGCCGATCCGAGCTGAGCCCGTACGCGCCGCGGATCACGACCATCAAGATCCCGGTCGACAAGATCCGCGACGTGATCGGCGCGGGCGGCAAGGTCATCCGCCAGATCACCGCCGAGACCGGGACCCAGATCAACGTCGAGGACGACGGCACGATCCAGATCGCCGCCGTTTCCGGCGAAGCGGCCGAGAAGGCCGTGCGTTGGATCGAGGGCCTGACCCGCGACGTGGAAGTCGGGAAGGAATACCTGGGCAAGGTCACCCGCATCATGAACTTCGGGGCCTTCGTCGAGATCCTGCCCGGCAAGGAGGGGCTGGTCCACATCAGCCAGCTGGCCGATTACCGGGTTCCGCGAGTCGAGGACGTGGTCAGCATCGGCGATGAGCTGATGGTGGTCGTCACCGAGATCGACCGCATGGGCCGGGTCAACCTCAGCCGTCGGGCAGCCATGGAGCGTCACATGGCACGCTCGGGGGTTGGCGCCGGCGCCGGTGGGGACGCGGACCGCTCGTAAGGGGCTGCTTCGCCGATGAGCGGCGAGGCGGATCTCGCCGCCGTCGCGGCGGAGGTGCGGGTCTGCACCCTCTGCCCGCTGTCCAGAGGCCGCACGCTGGCCGTTCCCGGGGAAGGGAACGCGCTGAGCGACGTCCTGCTGGTGGGGGAAGGGCCGGGCCAGCGGGAGGATGCCACCGGGCGGCCGTTCGTCGGCCCGGCCGGTCTGCTGCTCGAGGAGCTGCTCAGCTCCATTGGCTGGCAGCGATCCGACGTGTTCATCACCAACGTCGTGAAGTGCCGTCCGCCGGGGAACCGTGATCCCGAGCCCTCCGAGATCGAAGCCTGCGCGCCGTATCTCGACCGTCAGGAGCAGGCGCTCGAGCCGGTCCTGGTCGTGACCCTGGGACGCCATTCCCTCCAGCGCTACCTGCCCGGAGCGCGCATCTCCGAGGTCCACGGGCGGCTGCGCCGATCCGGCGGTCGGTTCGTACTGCCGATGTACCATCCGGCTGCCGCCTTACGGTCGGCCGGCCTGCGCGAGGCGCTGGCGCACGACTTCCGTGGCCTGCCGGCGGCGCTGCTGGCGGCCCGCGACGCCATCGCGGCGGAGCAGCTGGACGGCACCCCCGAGGGTCCGGCCGAAGCGTCGACGCTCGCTCGCGAGCCCGACGACCAACAGATGACGCTCTTCTAGAGGCTCCAGATGCCAGGCACGCTCCGGATCATTCCCCTGGGCGGGGTAGGCGAGGTGGGGAAGAACATCACCGCCATCGAGGCCGATGACGAGATCATCGTCGTCGACTGCGGGCTGGCCTTCCCCGAGCCCGAGATGCTCGGCATCGACCTGGTTGTCCCCGACGCGACGTACCTCGCGGAGCGGCGGGACGCGGTGCGCGGGATCCTCCTGACCCACGGCCACGAGGACCACACCGGGGCGCTGCCCTATGTCCTGCCCCGGCTGTCGGGGACGCCGATCTATGCCACCAAGCTGACCATCGGCCTGGTCACCGGCAAGCTTCGCGAGCACAAGCTCATGGGCGCCACCACGCTCCACGAGGTGCTGCCCGGCAACGAGTTCACCGTGGGGGCCTTCGCGGTGACGCCGTTCCGGGTGAACCACTCCATTCCCGCCGGGGTGGGCTTCGCCATCCGCCACGCGCGGGGGACGATCGTCCACACCGGGGATTTCAAGTTCGATCACACCCCACCGGACGGGACGCGAGCCGACCTGGGGTTGATCGCCGAGTGGGGACGCCAGGGCGTCGACTTCCTCCTGTCCGACTCGACCCGCGCCGAGCGCGAGGGTTACACGCTGTCGGAAGCGACGGTGGGGGAGTCGCTGCGCCAGCTCATTGGAGCCGCCGAGGGGCGGGTGATCATGGCCACCTTCGCCTCGAACATCGGTCGAGTGCAGCAGGCCATCGATGCGGCTTGGGAGCATGGACGCAAGGTCGTGCTTCTGGGCCGGAGCATGGAGCAGAACACCACCATCGCCCGCGAGCTGGGATATCTCGACGGGCGGGAGGGGACGGTGGTCGGCAAGGACCAGCTGGAGCGGCTGGATCCGTCGCAGCTGGTGGTCGTGACCACCGGCTCCCAGGGTGAGCCAATGTCCGGCCTGACCCGGATGAGCAGCCGCGACCATCGGAACATCAGCATCGTGCCGGGCGACACGGTGATCGTATCCGCGTCACCCATCCCCGGCAACGAGGAGGCGGTGGCACGCACCATCGACAACCTGTTCAAGGAAGGCGCGATGGTCCACTACGAGCCGATCACCCACTGCCACGTGTCGGGCCACGGATCGCGCGAGGAGCTGAAGCTCATGCTCGGGCTGGCCAAGCCGCGCCATTTCATCCCGATCCACGGGGAATATCGGATGCTCGTCCAGCACGCCCTGCTGGCGGAGGGGGCGGGCGTCGCCGTCGACCGCATCTTCGTCCTCCAGAATGGGCAGGTGGTCGAATTCGACGGGCAGCAGGCGCGGCTGGCGGGCAGCGTGGCGGCCGGTGCCGTACTGGTGGACGGGCTGTCGGCGGTGGACGGCGTGGATGGGGTCATCCTTCGCGACCGCCGGGCGCTCGCCAGCGACGGGGTGGTCATGGTGGCCCTGACGGTGGCCACCGCCACCGGACGGACGGTCGGCGGGCCGGACATCATCGGCCGCGGCTTCCTGCACGACCCCGAGGACCCGCTGCTGGACGAGGCACGGGCACATCTGACCGCCGCCCTGGACACCGGCGCCGAGGCCCATGGAGCGGAGCCGGGCTATCTGAAGGCCAAGATCCACGACGAGCTGAGTCGCTTCTTCTGGGAGAAGACGCACCGGCGGCCGATGATCCTGCCCATCGTGCTGGAGGTATAAGGCACATGGCGAAGGCTCGGTCCCGATCGCGGCGCCAGAAACGGGCGCGGAAGGCGGCCAACACTGGGATCCGGATCACCCGGCGCGTGGTCCGCGAGGCCGCCGCCGTCGTCCTGGTGGTGCTGGCCCTCGTCTCGATCCTGGCGGTCCTGACCCCGGACACGGCCGCCGGCGTGAGCCTGTGGCGCGACTTCCTCGAAGCCCTCATGGGTTGGGGCCTGTACCTGGCGCCGGCCCTGCTGCTCCTCTTCGCGGTGATGCTCTGGATGCGCTCCATCCCCACCGAGCGCCTGATCTCGACCATCGGCGTCGTGCTGGTGACCCTCTCGCTGCTGGGCCTGTTCCAGCTCGCGGTGGGCGGGCCCGGGGCGCCGGCCCCGGTGGGCGATGGAGGAGGGGTCGTCGGGAGCGTCGTCGACGCGCCGCTCCTGGTCCTGCTCGGCAGCGCGGGCGCGGCGATCGTCCTGTTCCTGCTTCTGGTGGTGGGCTTCCTCCTGTTCTTCAACATGACGATCGGGGACGTGTTCGCGGCGTGGTCGCACCGTCGCGAGGAGGTCGGACCCGCCGCCGCAGCAGCGGCGGGCAGCACCCGCGCAGCCACGGGCCCGGGCGTGTCACTGCCGGTCCGTCCGCCCGCTCCTGACGAGCCGCCGGTCATCCTCCGCCGCCAGCGCATCGAGCCCAGCGCATCGCCTGCATCCGCGCTGCAGAGCGCGCCGGTCGCAGTGCTGGACAACGAGGGGCTCACCGAGGACGACCTGGCGTCGGAGGAGAAGGCGCACCTGGCCGAGGTGGGGGAGCGAGAGGCGGCAGACGCCGCCCTCGAGCGCGCCGCCCAGAGCTGGATCCTGCCCGACCTGGGCCTCCTGGCCGATGCGCCGAGCAACGGGCCGGCCCAGATGGACCTCACCGCCAAGGGGCGACGCATCCGCGACACGCTGGCCAGCTTCGACATCGGCGTGAAGGTCGCGCGTATCCAGGAAGGCCCGGTCGTGACCCAGTACGCCCTCGACGTGGAACCCGGGATCAAGCTGTCCCGGATCCAGGGGCTGGCGGACAACCTCGCGCTGGCCCTGTCCGCGCGCTCGATCCGAATCGAGGCACCGATCCCCGGCGAGCCCTACGTGGGGGTCGAGATCCCGAACGCGGCCTTCGACCTCGTCACGCTCAAGGAGGTCCTCGGCTCGAAGGCCTTCCAGAAGGTCGCCAGCGAGGGTGAGCTGGCCTTCGCCCTGGGCCAGGACGTGGCCGGCCAGCCGGTGGCGGCGGACCTGTCCCGCATGCCGCACCTGCTCATCGCCGGCGCCACCGGATCGGGCAAGAGCGTTTGCGTCAACGGGGTCATCTGCTCCCTGATCATGCGCAACCGGCCGGACGAGGTGAAGCTCATCCTGATCGACCCCAAGCGCGTGGAGCTGGCCCAGTACCGCGGCCTGCCGCACCTGCTGACCGAGGTCATCGTCGAGACCGACAAGGCGGTCAACGCCCTGAAGTGGACGGTAGGGGTCATGGAGAGCCGCTACCACGAGTTCGCGCAGCGCGGCGTGCGGAACATCGCCGGATACAACGCCGAGCTGAAGCCCGATGAGCCGGTCATGCCCTACATCGTGATCGTGATCGACGAGCTCGCCGACCTGATGATGATGAGCGCCTACGAGGTGGAGGCCACCGTCACCCGCATTGCGCAGCTGGCGCGGGCCACCGGCATCCACCTGGTGGTGGCCACCCAGCGCCCATCGGTCCAGGTCATCACCGGGCTGATCAAGGCGAACATCCCGTCCCGCGTCGCGTTCGCCATGACCAGCGGCATCGACAGCCGCACCATCCTGGACGCCGTGGGCGCCGAGGACTTGCTGGGCCGTGGCGACATGCTCTACCTGCCCATCGACTCGCCGCGGGCCGTCCGCCTGCAGGGCGTGTTGGTCACCGATTCGGAGATCGAGAAGCTGGCCCGCTTCTGGCGAGCCCAGGGTGCGCCCCGCTATCGGACCGAGATCACCGCCGCCAAGCGAGATGGCCGGAGCGCCGATGCCGAGGACGCGGATGCCGATGCCGACCCGCTTCTGCGCCAGGCGATCGACATCGTCCGCCGATCCGACAAGGCGTCGGCCTCGCTGCTGCAGCGCCGTCTGCGCGTCGGGTACGCCCGCGCGGCCCGCATCATCGACCAGATGGAGGAGCGCAACATCGTCGGGCCGGCCGACGGGAGCCGCTTCCGCGAAGTGCTCATCACGCCCGACGGATGGGGCGGGGAGATCGGTCCGGGTGAGGATGACGCATGACCCGAGGCGGCCGCACCCTGGGGCAGGCGCTCCGGGCGGCCCGCGAAGCCAGGGGCTGGGACGTCGCCCGCGCTGAACGTGAGACCCGGATACGGTCCCGCTACCTGGTCGCCCTCGAGGAGGGTGACTATCGAGACCTGCCGAGTGCGGTCTACACCCGGGGCTTCGTCCGCAACTACGCCCTCTACCTGGGCCTGGATCCCGAGGTGTGCCTCGCCCTGTACCGCCAGGAGGCGGCACCGGACCTACCGCGCCCGGCCGTCACGCCCCTTCGCCCGGTCGACGTTCGGAGCCGCGGCGCGCTGATCCTGACCCGGGCCCGGGTGGCCACCGCGATCCTGATCGTCCTCGTCCTGGCGTTCATCGGGTACCTGGCATACCAGTTCCTGACCTTCGCGGCGACTCCCGAGCTGACGCTCCTAGACCCCGCAACCGACGTGGCCGCCTACGCCGGCACGTCCTACGTCCTGCGCGGCGAGACGGTGCCTGACGCGCAGATCGAAGTGGACGGGTTGCGCGAGAACCCGACCGCCACGGCCTCGGCCAGCGGCTTTTTCTCGATCCGGGTCGACCTCGTGCCGGGATCCAATGTGATCACGCTGGTGGCTACCGACCCGATTACCGGTCGCTCGTCGGATCCGGTGACGCGGACGATCACCGTGACACTGCCGATCCAGACGCCGGCTCCCAGCGCAAGCCCTGTTCCGACGGCGTCCCCGGCGGCGCCCTAGTGGCAGGACCGATACGGCAAGATAACGGGGCATGGCCGACTTCTCGTTCGACGTCGTCAGCGACTTCGACCAGCAGGAGCTGGTAAACGCCCTGGACCAGGTCCGGCGCGAGATCGCCACCCGGTACGACTTCAAGGGGAGCAAATCCAGCCTCGAGCTGGGCAAGACCGAGATCACCCTGATCGCGGACGATGACTTCCGCGCGGCCGCGGTGAAGGACCTGGTCCAGACCAAGGCCGTGAGGCGCGGCCTCTCGCTGAAGATCTTCGACTGGGGCAGGCTGGAGCCGGCGGCGGGGGGCACGGTGCGCCAGACCATCGGCCTGCGGAAGGGCCTGAACGCCGACCAGGCGCGTGAGCTGTCGCGCCATGTGCGCGAGCAGTTCCCGAAGGTCAAGGTCTCGGTCCAGGGCGACGCCCTGCGTGTCTCGGCGGCCAAGAAGGACCTGCTCCAGGCCGTGATCGCCGACCTGCGGGCGCTCGATTACCCGGTCGCCCTCCAGTTCATCAACTACCGATAGCCCACGATGGCCGAGAACCGATGACTGGGCCAGAAGAATCTGAGCTCGCCGGCCCGGCCAGCCGCCTGGGGGAAGCATTGCTGGACGCCAGCTGGACCCTGAGCACCGCCGAATCGTCCACGGCCGGGCTCATCGGTCATGCCATCACCATGGTTCCCGGCGCCAGCCGCTATTACCTGGGCGGGGTCATCGCCTACTCGAACCTGGCCAAGGTCATCGAGCTGGGGGTGCCCGACGAGCTCATCGCCGCCCATGGCGCGGTCAGCGCCGAGGTGGCAGACGCCATGGCCGAAGGCGTGCGCAGCCGATTCGACGCGGACCTGGCGGTGGCCGTGACCGGGATCGCGGGACCCGACGCAGGAGGTTCCGAGAAGCCGATTGGCCTCCATTTCGTGGCCGCCTGCCGGCGTGGGCATCCGGTGACGGTCGAGCGCCACGTGTTCATCCACGACCGGGAGGGGAACAAGGTCGCCGCCGCGCTGGCCGCCCTGGAGCTCGCCCGTCGGGAGATCGACGCCGCCTGATGGTGCAGCCCGGCGAGCGGATTCACGTCATCGGCATCGCCGGAGCCGGAGCCTCCGGGACCGCGTTACTTGCTGCACACGCCGGAGCGAGCGTGGATGGGTGCGACGCGGCCGGCCCTTCGGCCTACACGGAGCCCCTGACCGCGTTCGGGGTGAGCGTGGCGACGGGGCACGATCCGAGCCATCTCGGAGGGGTCGATCGGGTGGCCGTCAGCGCGGCGCTGCGCCTGCAGCCCGACCTGTCGGAGCTGACCGCCGCCCGCAAACGCGGAATCCCGGTCGTCGCCTGGCAGGCCATTCTGGGCGAGCTGATGGGGGAGCGGGGTCACCTCGGAGTGGCCGTGGCCGGCACCCATGGCAAATCCACCGCCACCGCGCTGCTGGGCCACCTGCTGGTCGAGGCCGGTCGAGATCCCACCGTTCAGGTCGGCGCGCTGGTGCCTGCCTGGGGCGCCTCCGCCCGTTCCGGTGGGGGAGTGGAGTTCGTGGCCGAGGCGGACGAATACGACGGCAACTTCCTGCACCTCCATCCCGCGGCGGTGCTCCTGACGACCATCGAGATGGACCATCCGGACGTCTTCGCCGACGAGGACGCGGTGTTCGACATGTTCACTCGGTTCGTGGACGGCATGGCTACCGATGACCGGGTCGGCGGTCGTCTCTTAGTGGCCCTGGCCGGGGATCGGGGGACCGATGAGGTCCTCAAACGCCTCGTCGGCTGGGACGGTCGCCTTGTTCGATACGGTCCCGAGACCGATTTCGCGGCCACCGACATCAGCTTCGATCAGGACGGCACCAGCTTCGACCTGTTCGGCCTTCCGTACCGATCGCGCCTGG
>JBIOTW010000093.1:0-7442 GCA_044866355.1 Candidatus Limnocylindria bacterium
GGCACGCGCTTGCCGCCGATCCAATGGTTGACGCGTTCCAACTCCGGCCGAGTCGACTTGTCGGTCGTGGGCGGCTGGGCGAGGCGGGTCATGCGGGTCGCGCCTCCTGTGATTTGAGCCTCAAGGGTACGCCTCTGCGCTCGTGGTGGCTATCGTGACCGGTGGTGGCGCGTGACTCGCACGCCGCACGAGGGGGTCTACCTCGTCCTGTCATTCACAGGTGACTCGCACGCCGCACGAGGGGGTCCGCCCTCGTCCTTTCATTCACAGGTGACTCGGTGTTACGTACCGTCGCGGCGGACGACCACATCGGGGTACGTGGCACGCCAGTCGTAGTCGGAAACCTCTTCGTCAGGACCGATGATCCTCGCCTCGCGCAGCCACGGGTCGTTATACAGCTTGCTGATGTAGCTGCGCCCCGAATCGGGGAGGAGCACCACGAACAGGGCCTTGGCGTCGCCCACATCTCGGGCGACCTGGAGCGCGGCCCACAGCGCCGTCCCTCCCGACTCCCCGACCAGGATGCCCTCGGCCGCCGCCGCCACCCGCGCGGTGAGGAACGCATCGCGGTCCGGCACCTGGACGATGACATCGGCGACATCGGGGTCGTAGGTGCCGGGCCAGAAGTCCTCGCCGATTCCCTCGGTCAGGTAGGGGTGGATCGGTCCACCGCTGAAGACCGAGCCCTCGGTGTCGGCCCCGACCACCACCAGGTCCGGCTTCTGCTCCTTCAGGAAGCGGCCCGCGCCCGAGATCGTGCCACCGGTGCCAACGCCGGCCACGAAGTGCGTGATTCGCCCCTCCGTATCGGTCCAGATCTCCGGTCCGGTGGTCAGGTAGTGGGCCTGCGGGTTGGCCGGGTTGGTGTACTGGTCCGGCTTCCAGCCGCCGGGCGTCTCGCGCGCCAGGCGGTCGCTGACCTTGTAGTAGCTCCGCTCGTCTTCGGAGTCGACATCGGTGGGGCAGATGACGACTTCCGCTCCGTACGCTCGCAGCAGGGCCCGCTTCTCCTCGCTCTGCTTGTCGGCCATGACGAAGATGCACCGATAGCCCTTGACCGCGGCGGCCATGGCCAGCCCAACCCCCGTGTTGCCGCTGGTGGGCTCGACGATGACCCCGCCCGGCTTCAGGATCCCGGCACGCTCGGCTGCCTCGATCATGGGCAGCGCGATCCGATCCTTGACCGATCCGCCCGGGTTGAAGGCCTCGAGCTTGGCCACCATCCGCGGCGTAACGTCCGCCGCCAGCCGATCCAGCGCCACCAGGGGCGTGTCGCCGACGGCGCCGGTGATCGAGGGCAGGATGCCCCGCCGGTCAGCCAGCCTGGGGCTCCGGCTTGGCCGGTTCAGGCGCGGCGGGTGAGTTGGCGTCAGCCTCAGCCGCCTGGCGCTCCTCCATGTCGCGGAGGAATGCACCCGGTGTCCCCATTCCCCGGGCATGGCGGATGACGATCACCGCGGCGCCGATGACGGCTACCGATACGCCGATGAGGATGGCCACCGGGATGCCGCCGATCACCCAGTTTCCGGTCCGGAACGTCTCCAGCACCGTGCGCACCGACCCGTACCACACGAAATAGAGCATCGCGACGTCGCCGTCGTACAGGCGGCGGGCGAACCGGTGGCCGACCCACAGCAGGACGGCCATGCCAAGCAGGTTGAGCAGCGCCTCGTACGCGAACAGAGGGTGGAAGAAGGTGGTCTCCACCGGGTACTGGTCGAGGTTGTTCCAGGGCGGGACGCGGTGCGCCTGGTCGATCGGAATGCCCCACGGCAGGGTCGTGGGCGGACCGTACAGCTCCTGGTTGACGAAGTTGCCGACGCGACCGATGGCCTGGGCCAGGAGCAGAGCGGGCGCCCCGACGTCGAGCCAGCGCAGGAAGTTCAGGTGGTTGACCCGGGTGTAGGCAAACAAGGCAACCATCCCGCCCGCCACGCCGCCCGGAATCCCCAGCCCACCGTTCCAGACCTGGAAGATGAGGGCCGGGTTGTCCCGATAGATCAGGTCCCACTGGTGGATGACGTGGTACAGACGTGAGCCGATGATGCCCCCCACCGCGGCAACCAGGAGCATGGACCACACCTGCTCCGAGTCCTCTCCCCGACGCCGTGCCTCGCGGGTGGCGAGCCAGGCACCGGCCACCGCCGCAACGGCGACCAGGATGCCGTACCAGTGGATGCTGATGGGACCGATCCTGAGGGCGATCGGGTCGATGAACACTGCCCCCGGATTCTACCCGCAGACCTCCGCGACCTCGCCGCGGCCGGCTTCACAGCGACCCTCATGACGCGTATCGTTCGCCGCCAGTTCCCCCCGAGCGGTGTGATGCCATGAGCGCCGACCGACCAGCCCTCCCGCTGCGCACCCTGGTGACCCTGTCGGTCTACTGGCTGGGGATCCTCGCCCTGCAGTACGGGCTGGGCGTCGTGATCCTGCCCCACATGGTCGAGGACTTCGTGGGGAAACCGGATGCCGGCGCGGGTCTGGCTCTGATCAACGCCGTGGCCGTGATCGCGTCCATATTCGTCCAGCCCACGGTGGGGGTGATCAGCGACTACACCATCACCCGCTGGGGGCGACGCAAGCCGTACATCTTCATCGGCGGCCTGCTGGACGTGGTGTTCCTGTACGGCATTGCCACGTCGAACACGTTCGTCGCCCTGGTGGCGTTCTACTTCCTGATCCAGGTCTCATCGAACTTCGCCCAGGGGCCGTTCCAGGGCTACGTCCCGGACCTCGTTCCCGCCCGCCAGGTGGGCTCCGCCAGTGGGCTGATGGGCCTGATGATCGTGATGGGGGCGATCGTAGGTTCGGGGATCGCGATGTTCGGGCTCCAGGAGGGAGGATCGGTGTTTGCCGCAACCCTGGCCCTCGGGGCCGTGGAGATCGTGGCCATGCTCATTGTCGTCACCCAGGTGCACGAGGGGACGACGGGGCCGAAGCGGACGATGCCCTGGCCCAGGGTGGCCATGTCGGCATGGGGCGCGGATATCCTCCGCGAGAAGAGCGTCCTGTGGCTGCTTCTCGTCCGCCTCCTGTTCCTGGGTGCCGCGGCAGCAGCCACCGCGCTGGGCCTGTTCTACTTCCAGCGAACGCACGGGCTGACCGAGGCAGAGGCGAGCCGATTCGTCTTCTATGCCACCGTCGTGGTGGCCGGCATGTCCGGCCTGGCCTCCATCCCGGGCGCGCGCCTTTCCGACCGATATGGGCGCAAGACCATCATCTACGGCGGCATGGTCCTCACCGCGATCGGCCTGCTCGGGCTGGCCTTCGCGCCCACGCCCGAGCTGGCTGTGGCCCTGTTCGTGCCGGCCGGCATCGGCATTGGTGCCTTCCTGTCGGTGGACTGGGCGCTGATGGCCGATGTGATCCCCAAGCACACGTCCGCGCGTTACATGGGCATCCTCAATGCCGGCACGGCCATGGCGACCCCGGTGTTCCTCGTCGTCGGCGGACTGACCATGGATACGGTCGGCCGGCTGATCGGGGAAGCAGCCGGTCCGGTGGCCGCCATGTTCGTCGCCATCGGTTTCCTCGCCCTGGCCGCGCTGGCCCTGCGACAGGTCGATGCCCGGCGGCGGGAGCTGGGGGGCGAGCTCGTGGAGCCAATCGCGGCGTGACCGACCCCGGCGCCAGCGGCGGGCGGCAGATCGGGCCCCACCTGCTGGGTGTCACCGTCACCTGGCGCTACCGCGTGCAATGGGTGGCCGTGCGGATCTTGGTTCGAACCCTGTTCCGGATGGATGTGGAGGGGTTGGAGCATTGGCCGAAGGCACCATTCCAGATCACTGCCAACCACCATTCGGGCTGGGACCCGTTCCTGATCCACTCCGTCAGCCCATTTCGACCGCGGGTTACGTGGTTCGGCCCCAAGGAGGTGGATTTCTCGCGGGGGTTCCGGAATCGAGTCATGGGCTTCTTCGGGGGCATGATCCCGTTCAATCCCAGGAAGACCAACCTGCACTCGTCCGTGCGGGCCGTTCAGCGCGTGTTCGACGCGGGTGGGGTGCTGGCCATCATGCCCGAGGGCACGCTGGGGTTCCGGGAGACGGAGCTCCTACCCCTGCAGGAGGGCGCGACGCTGTTCGCCACGATCTCCGGGGTGCCGATCGTGCCGTGCGCCGTGGTCGGCAGCTCAACTCTCTGGTTACGCAAGCGGATCGTGGTCCGCTTCGGCGAACCCATCCCGGTCGAGCGCGAGGCGGGCCGCGCCGGCCGCGAGGCGCTGGTGGAACGCGTGCGGCAAGGAATGGTGTCCCTTCTCCCCGACGTGGAGCCGACCTACCCTCGACGCCGGCCGTGGGGCGACTACCTGAGCGACGTCTTCAACGGCCCCAGCGAGCGGACGAAGCGGCGGGCCTACATGGCGGAACTTGAACGAGCCGTGGGCGAATAGCATCGGTCCATGCTGCCGTTCGTGTGGGCCGCCATGGTCCTGGCCGTGGTGGCCGGGTTCGTGATGATCGTGGCCTACTGGCTCGACATCCAGGATCGGACCGATCTGCGGCCACGGTCCAGGATCGCCTGGTCGGCCGGCATCCTCCTGTTCCCGGTGTCCATCCCGCTCTACGCCTTCCTGGGCGGCGGGGGTTGGCCTCCACTCCTGCGGGCGGCGTCCCTCATCCCAGCGGCTGCGCTGCTCCTGTTCCTTCTGTTCGTCCTCGGCGTCCTGGGCTGACGGCAGCAGGAAGCGCCCGATGAGTCCGGCCCTATGATGCGCAGCGCATGACCGTGACCGAATCCGGCGTCGACACCGCGCTGGGCTACCTGCGGGAGCACGCCGATGAGCACCTGCGCGGCCTGGACGAGTTCCTGCGCATGGAATCGATCAGCGCCGACCCGACCAGGAAGGACGAGATGCGCCGCACCGCGCAGTGGATCGCGGACGAGCTGACTCGCATCGGCTTCGACCATGCCCAGCTCACGGACACCCGGAGCCACCCGGTGGTCACTGCCGATTGGCTGCACGCCGGTCCGGACAAGCCCACCGTCCTGGTGTACTGCCATTACGACGTTCAGCCGGTAGACCCCCTCGAGGAGTGGGTGCGCCCGCCGTTCGAACCTCGATACGAGAACGACATCGTGTATGCCCGCGGCTCGAGCGACGACAAGGGCCAGCTGTACATGCACCTCCGGGCCGCCGAGGCATGGATACGCGGCGCGGGCCGCCTGCCGGTCAACCTGCGGGTCGTCTTCGAAGGCGACGAGGAGCACATCAGCGAGCCGATGGCCGAGTTCATCGCGGCCCATCCGGACCTGCTGGCGGCCGACGTGTGCATCGTTTCCGACTCGGACATGCAGGACGACCACGGGACGCCGGCCATCACCTATGGCCTGCGCGGGATCGCGTACTGGGAGGTCCGCGTTCGCGGACCGTTCCAGGACGTCCACTCCGGGTCGTACGGAGGCGGGGTCGACAACCCGGCCAACGTCCTGGTCCGCATGCTCGCTTCCCTTGTCGACGACGAGGGCCGAATCACCGTTCCTGGCTTCTACGACCGCGTCCTGGACCTGACCGATGCCGAGCGTGCCGCCTACGCGGCCGTACCCTTCGACCTGACCGACTGGCTGTCCGTGACCGGCGTGCCCGAGCCCATGCTCGGCGAGCGTGGGTGGACCCTGTTCGAGCGCCTCTCCGGCCGGCCCACGTTCGACATCAATGGGATCTGGGGCGGCTTCCAGGGAGAGGGTCCGAAGACGATCATCCCGGGCTGGGGGGCGGCCAAGATCAGCTGCCGGCTGGTCCCGGACCAGGACCCGCGCGAGATCGAAGCCATGATGATCGCCCACCTCGAGCGCATCGCGCCGCCCACCGTTCAGGTGGCGGTGAAGAGCCTGTCGAACGGGTGGCCCGTGCTCACGCCGATCGACCACCCGGCGGTCGAGGCCGCCGCGCGGGCCTCAGAGAAGGCCTTCGGCAAGCCTGCTGTGTTCCACCGGTCGGGTGGGAGCATCCCGTTCGTGCCCGAGCTGGACCGCGAGCTGGGGATCAAGAGCGTGATGGTCGGCTGGGCCTCCCCGAATGGCAACTTCCACGCCCCCAACGAGTGGATGCCGCTGGCCAACTACCGCGGCGGGCTGGAGGCCATCGTCCACATGTGGGACGAGCTGGGCCGGCTCAGCGCCGAAGAGGTTCGGGCCGGGAAGGCCGACTAGGTCACGATCCGCAGGTCGCGGCTGCTCTGGTTGAGGCGCTCCCCGCCGGTCGCGGTGCACACCACGATGTCCTCGATTCGCGCTCCCCAGCGTCCCGGAACGTAGATCCCCGGCTCCACGCTGAACGCGTCGCCCTCGCGGAGGGGATCCGGATTCGACTCGACGAGGTACGGCTCCTCGTGGGTCTCCAGACCGATGCCATGCCCGGTGCGATGCGTGAACAGCGCCCCGTACCCGGCGTCGGTGATGATCTCGCGCGCGGTGCGGTCGACGTCGCGGGCCGGGATGCCGGGCCGGACCGCCTCACAGGCCGCTGCCTGGGCCTGCTGGAGGACCGCGTACACGTCCTGAAACTCCTCTGGCGGCAGCCCGGCGAACGCGGTGCGGGACGTGTCGCTGGCGTAGCCGTTGGCCGTGCCCCCGATGTCAAGGACGATCGCGTCGCCGTCGCGGATGACCCGCTCCCCCGGCGTGTGGTGGGGGCTGGCGGCGTTGGGCCCGGAGGCCACGATGGCCCAGTCCGCGGTGTCGTGGCCTGCGTCCCGCAGGAGGTCCCGAATGCGGGCGCTGACCTCGGCTTCCGTCCGGCCGCTGACGGTCTCGGCGGTGATCGCGTTCATCGCCTGGTCCGCGGCGGCGGCGGCCGTCCGCAGGCGCTCGATCTCCTCGAGACTCTTCGTCCGACGCAGGGCATTGATGGCCGGTCCGGCCTCGACCAGGTCCGAGCCGTTGAGCGCCGCCCGCAGACGCAGGACGAAGCGCGCCCACATCTGGTCCTGGACCGCCACCCGTCCCGGCCGAGCCAGGATCCCGGCGACCCGCGCGAAGGGGTCGTCGGTCTCCTCCCAGGTGACGAGCTCGACCTCCTCGGCTAGCAGGCCGAGCTCGTGACGAGCCAGCGGCTCCTCGAGATGGGGCAGGACAAGCGTGGGGCCAACCCCGGGCCGAACGATCAGGCAGGTCAGCCGCTCCAACGGCGGAGCGTTGTAGCCGAGCAGGTACAGGTAGTCCGGAGACGGCGTGACCAGCAGCGCGTCGAGGCCCTGCCTGGCCGCCTCGGCGCCCGCGGCGGCCAGGCGCTGGCGATGGACCGATGCCGAGAACCCAGTCAGCGGTGCGAAGGGTAGCCGACCGGTCCGTCTACTCGATGCGGAGCGGGACCTCGGTGGCTTCGCCGTCGCGGATGCGCCAGGCGCGGAGCGCCTGCATCGGCCCGGCATCGGCGTCCATCAGGGTGGCCAGGAGGTGGAAGGCGTCGGGGTACATCGCCTGGCGGCGGTCGGTGG
>JBIOTW010000094.1:0-2839 GCA_044866355.1 Candidatus Limnocylindria bacterium
CGCCCGCCGGTCGGGGCGGCGGTGCATCGCATCCTGGCCTGGGAGGAGCAGGCGATCCTGGAGCTGATCGAGCAGTGGGGCTGGGTGGACCGCTCGCATCGCAAGCTCGCGCACCGCGGCTCCTACACCGGCACGGTGTTCGTCTCGCCCTCGACGCTGCTGCGCGTCGCGCTCAAGCACCGCGTCGAGCTGCCCGGCGAGCCGGTGCGGACACGGCCGCCGAAGCCGGCGCTGCCCGAGCTGCCGTGGGAGCGCAACCGGATCTGGATCTGGGACGCCGAGCGCCACGAGGCGCTCTGGAGCCGTGCGGTGGTGAGAGGCCATCGTGGCGGGCCTGTCGCAGCAGGCTCGTGCAAGCTGGGGGCAGCCTACCCCGTCGAGACGGACGGGAACGGGCGGCAAGCAGCCCCGACAACGACGGGACGGGCCAGCACTGTCAGATGGTCCGGGTCCGGCAAGCGAGACGGGAAGGTGTACGAGAGAAACCAGCGTCTGAACGCCTCTCAAGAGCATCCACCAGCTCAAACCTGGCAGATTCGGGCTGGGCAGCAGCGCGCATCCGGGCTTCGGCGCGGAGAACTCCTGGGCCGGTTAGTGTCGTCGGCCGGGAGGCCACGGTGAAGGTCTGCGGCGTAGTCGTGGCGATGCTGCAGGGGCATAGCTGGTCACCTAACCCGACGAGCGGTTCCAGGGTGAACGTGGGAACCATCCCGGCGGCCCCTCACCGGCCAGCATGACGCTGGTCGGCGGGAAGGTCCGTCGTCGGCTGATGTCGCCGGGATGGGACGGAGGACTCGTAGTAGTCGCCGGAGTCACGACCGGCCATGGAGGACGGGAGAGCCGTCCACAGGGCGAAGGGGTCCAGCAGGTTCGCAGCAGTCAGACGCGGCGGGGAGGTCGCTGGTGAATACCGGCGCTCCGTGGCCCAGCCTCGAAGAGGCCGAGCCGCGGGTACTCGCGATGCAGACCAAGCTGCACCAATGGGCGGTCGGCGACCCTGACCGTCGGTTCGATGATCTGTACAACCTCGTCTATGACCCAGCGTTCCTCGTTGTGGCGTGGGACAGGGTCAGGAGCAACAAGGGCTCACGCTCGGCCGGTGTCGATGGGATCGCTCCGCGATCGATCGAGCCCGGCGGCGGGGAGTTCCTGGGGGGCATTCGGGATGATCTGAAGGCCCGCCGGTACACCCCGACTCGAGTGCGGGAGAAGACGATTCCCAAGGCGTCGGGCAAGTTCCGCCGCCTCGGGATCGCGACCGCCGCCGATCGGGTCGTGCAGGCCGTGTTGAAGCTGGTGCTCGAACCCGTGTTCGAGGCGGACTTCAAGCCGTGCAGCTACGGCTTCCGCCCGAACCGCCGGGCTCATGATGCGATCGCCGAGATCCACTACCTCGCGTCGGCCCCTCGCAATTACGAGTGGGTTTACGAGGCAGACATCGCGGCGTGCTTCGACGAGATCTCGCATTCGGCCCTTCTGGCTCGGATGCGGCGTCGACTCGGAGACAAGCGCATCCTGGGGCTGGTCAAGGCGTTCCTTGGCGTCGGCATCCTCTCCGAGGATGGCGTCGACCGGAACACGATCACCGGCACTCCGCAAGGCGGGATTCTCTCACCCTGCCTGGCCAACATCGCCCTGTCCGCCCTGGACGAGCACTTCACGCGCAAGTGGGAGGAGCTCGGACCGGACTGGATGCGCGCCAAGCATCGCAAAGCCGGTGTCCCGGCCTATCGCCTGGTCCGCTACGCGGACGACTTCGTGGTGATGGTCAAGGGAACCCGCGAGCACGCCGAAGCGCTGAGGGCGGAGACCAGCAAGGTGCTCGCTCCGATCGGCCTGCGCCTGTCGGAGGAGAAGACGAGGGTCTGCCACATCGACGAGGGGTTCGACTTCCTCGGATACCGCATCCAGCGGCGATCCTGGCGAGGACGGACCGACAAGCGGGCGATCTACACCTACCCATCCAAGAAGGCCCTGGCCTCGGTGATGGACAAGGTCAAAACAATCACCCGCCGAGGCAAGCATCGAACGCTCGCCGACCTGCTGCGCCTGCTCAACCGGGTGCTGCGGGGCTGGTGTAACTACTTCAGAGTCGGCGTGTCCGCGCAGACCTTCCGCTACCTCGACCACTACACCTGGTGGCGAGTCGTCGGGTGGATGCGCAAACGACACCACGGCCTGAGCTGGGGAGAACTGCACCGCCGCCACCTCCCAGGATGGGAGATCCGCGACGGGCAAACCGAGCTGTTCCGACCACAAACGGTCGCGACCATTCGCTACCGCTACCGGGGCAGCCGAATCCCCACACCATGGGCGAGCAATGCGGCATGAACCTGTGGAGAGCCGGATGCGTGGAGACGCGCTCGTCCGGTTCGGAGGGCGGGCCGAGGAAACGGACCGGCCGAAACGGCCGACACCGCGCCTCGGTCCGACCCCTACGAGCACTTCACGCGCGCGCGCCGGGTGGCCTACGCGATCGTCGATGTCGTCACGCGCTACTGGATCGGATACCTGCTCAGCAGCGAGCAGACCTCCACGCAGGCGCAGCTGCTGTTTGCCCGCGCGCTCGCCGACCAGGGCCTGCTCGGCCCCGACGGCACGCCGCCCGCGCGCAGCGGCGACGGGCTGCCGATCCTGGTCGCGTGGTCAGACAACGGCGCCGAGATGACCGCCACCGACACGCGCCAGTTCATGGCGCTGATGACGATCGCCCAGCGCCACGGCCGCCCCGGAACCCCGACCGACCAGGCGCACGTCGAGAGCTTCTTCAGCCACCTCAAGGGGGACTGGCCGCACCTGACCAGCCTCGCCGACCCGGCCGCGCTCGACGCAGAGCTCG
>JBIOTW010000095.1:0-50027 GCA_044866355.1 Candidatus Limnocylindria bacterium
CCTACGAGGGCGCTACGGCCGCGCTCGAAGAAGAAATCCAACAAATGATCGACTCGATCCAATTCGAGTAGGTCACCTCCTACCGATGCGGCGGCGGCCAGTGAGGCCGCCGCCGGCCTATCTTTGAACCATCCGGACATCTAACCCGCCAATACGTCGATCGCCCGCCTGAACGGACGATCGAGTTTGGAGCGAGGATCAATGGCGAAGTCCGAGCTGGTTCGACAGGCACGGGATGGCGATCGCGACGCGTACGACGTCCTCATCACCGAGCTTGTCGATCACCTGTACCGGATCGCGCGGATGATCCTGCGGGATTACGACAGTGCCGAGGACGCCGTTCAGGAGGCGCTCGTCCGGTGCTGGCGTGATCTGCCACGTCTCCGTGACCTCGACCGGTTCGACGCCTGGCTGAATCGGATCCTCCTCAATGCCATCACCGATGAAGCGCGCCATCGGCGTCGATTCGGGGCGAGCCTTACCGTCCTTCGGACGGAGCCCGCCGGGCCCGACGGCCTCGGGGCGCTGGCCGATCGTGACGAGCTCGACCGCGTGTTCGGTCGGCTCTCCATCGACCATCGCACCGTCGTCGTCCTGCACTTTTACCTCGGACTCACCGTTGATGAGGCGGCCACGACCATCGGGATCCCGGTCGGGACGGCCAAGTCGCGGCTGCACTACGCGACCGAGGCGCTGCGCGCCGCCCTCGAGGCGGACGCGCGGGCCGTCTCGGCAGGAGGAGCTACGGCATGAGCACTGGCCCTGACCTCGATCGGTCGATCGCTGAGTGGCTCGCCGCCGAGGCGTCCGATCGCGCCCCCGAGCGCCTGCTCGAGGCGTCGCGTGCCCGTATTCGCATCACACGACAACGCCGAGCGTGGTTGCCGGCGTGGAGGACGCCCAACATGAACAGGTCCGTGGCCGTCGGTCTCGGCGCAGCAGCCGTGATCGTCGCTCTTTTCATCGGCGCCCAGTTCGTGGGTCAGCCGAACATCGTCGGCCCACCCGCCGAAACGCCATCGCCTTCCACAAGCCCGGCACCGACACCGTCAGCAGACGGCGACACCCCGGCGGGGGTACTGACACCGGGAACGAGGTACGCCATGTCCCGCGGGGCAATCTCGTTCACTCTCGCCGTCCCGACCAGCGGCTGGGAGTACGACGGCACGACGTCCATCATCGGCCATGCCGGGTCGCCGGAAGAGGTGGACCTGTGGCTTTTCGACACCGGGTCTATGTACGGGAACCCGGAACTGCCCATGACCCCCGCCGTCTTCGACGATCCGTGCGCCCACGGCAGCTTCCAGACATTTGACCCATCCCTGGCCGGCCAGGCCGAGGCCCTCGCCTCGATCCCCGGCACCGAGCTCGTCAGCGGACCGTCGGAGGTCACGGTCGACTCGCTGCCCGGTCAGCATGTGACCGTCGCCATCCCGGAAGATGTGGGATGTCCCAACAGCGAGTTCTGGCTCCTCTTCAACGCGGAGTGTGGTGCGCCGACCATCGGCTGCAGCAACTACCCGAACTGGCTGGGCGAGACCATTCACGAGTGGTTCATCGACGTCAACGGGGAGATCTTCAACATCCGGGCCCAGGTGCGCTATCCCGGCGAGGCCAGCCCCGATCTTGAAGCGGAGATCCAACAGATCGTCGATTCAATCCAGTTCGAGTAGCGACTCGGCGGAGGCGCCGATACCCAGGTGGCCGCCGGCATCCGGCGGCCGCCTTCGGCGTCATGGGCTGACCGGTAGCATTTGCGGCGCATGCCGCCGAATCCACCGGAGCTGCCGTACTACCCGCTGATCGTGGTGCCGCTGCTGGCGGCCATCTTCCTGTTCTGGCGTCGCATGCGGCGCCACTGGGCTGTCCTTCGCGCTGGGCGTCCACTGAACCGCCGCGACAAGCCCATGCAGCGCATCTGGGCCGTCATGCGCTACGTCATCGCCCAGGAACGCCTGCTGCGCGACCCGGTCCCGGGGCTGATGCATGCGTTCGTGTTCTGGGGCTTCCTCGTCCTGCTTGCGACGACGGGCAACTACCTGGTTAACGGTTGGGTGGAGCGCATCGTCACGGCCATCCCGCTTGTCGGCGGCCCGCTGTGGGCGTTGACGATCTTCGGGGCCAATGTCTTCATCGGCCTCGTGCTGGTCGGCATCGGCTACTCGACCATCCGCCGGATCGTCGCCCGGCCGGCTCGCCTGGCGCTCAGCCGGGACGCCTTCGTGATCCTGGGGCTCATCGGTCTGGTCGTCCTGACCGAGGCGTTCGCCGATGCCTTCGGCTACGTCCTCGAACCGGATAACCCGACGCGCATCGTCGCGGTCATCGCGGGGCCCCTGAGCCTCCCGCTCGAACTGCTCGGCACAAACGTGGCGGCGGCTGGCTTCTCAACCCTCGCCTGGGCCCACGTCCTGGCGGTGATGGCCTTCGGGACGTACCTGCCCTACAGCAAGCACCTCCACATCATCACCAGCGAGCCCAACTCCTACTTCCTCAACCTCGAGCCGCGCGGCGCGCTGCGCAAGATGGACCTCGAGGCCGACGCGCCGCCCGGCGGGGGAGCGACCTTCGGCGCGGCCGCGCTCCGCGACCTGACATGGCGCCATCTGCTCGACCCGCTGGCCTGTACCGAGTGCGGGCGGTGTATGGAATTCTGCCCGGCCTCGTACACCGGAAAGACGCTGTCGCCCAAGCACCTCATGGAGGGGCTGCGTGACCAGATCGTGGCGGCCGAGACGGCGCTGGTGGCGGCGGCCGGAGCGCAGCGTGCGGCCAAAGGCGGCGCGAACGGGGGAGCGGCCGCCTCCGAGGCCGGACTCTCGCTCGCCCGCCAGCGCGCCCTCGAGGCCCTGAGCCTCCCCCTGGTCGACAACGCGATCCCGGAGGAGGCCGTCTGGCAGTGCACGACGTGTGGGTGGTGCGTGGAGGGCTGTCCAGTCCTCATCGAGCACGTCGACACCATCGTCGAGATCCGTCGCAACCTCGTCCTGGAGGAGAGCCGCTTCCCCCGCGAGCTCCAGGCCGCGTTTCGGAACATGGAAACCGCGGGCAATCCGTGGGGCCAGCCCCGGTCGGCGCGGCTGGACTGGGCCAAGGGGCTGGACGTATCGGTCCTGGGTCAATCCGACGGCCAAGCGACGGGACAGACCGATGGACAGACCGATGGAGAGGCACCAGCCGATTCCGCATCGGCTCCGGAAGGGGTCCTGTACTGGGTTGGCTGCGCCGGGGCGTTCGACGAGCGCAACCGCAAGGTCGTCCGGGCCATGGCGGCTCTGCTGCGCCAGGCGGGCATCCCGTTCTGGGTCCTGGGCTCGGGTGAGACGTGCTCCGGGGATCCTGCTCGTCGGGCAGGCAATGAGTACTTGTTCCAGGTCCTGGCCGAGGAGAACGTCGCGACCCTGACCGCGGCGCATGACGAGCACGGGATTCGGACCGTGGTCGCGTCCTGTCCGCACTGCTTCAACACCATCCGCAACGAGTACCCCCAGTTCGGGCTGGCCGGGATCGAGGTCATCCACCACACCCAGCTTCTTGACACGCTCATGGCCGAGGGGCGGCTGAGGCCGGTCTTTGGCGTCAGCCATCGGGCGATCGCGTACCACGATGCGTGCTACCTGGGTCGCTACAACGACGTCTACGAGCCCGGGCGGCGAGTGGTCGAGGGCGTCCCGGGCAACGAGGTGGTCGAGATGGACCTGCATCATCGGCGCGGGATGTGCTGCGGGGCGGGTGGCGCGCGAATGTGGATGGAGGAGCACGAGGGGCGGCGCATCAACCACGTGCGGACCCAGCAGGCGCTCGCGACGGAAGCGGCGGCCATCGCGACCGCCTGCCCGTTCTGCCTGGTCATGCTCCGCGACGGGACGACCGACCTGGGCCGGGACGACGTTCCGGTCCGCGACGTGGCCGAGCTGCTGGCGGACGCCACCGGGGTGTGGATCCGGGATGCTGCCTCCCCGGCCGATGCCACCCGCCTGACCTGACGGGCAGGGTATCCTCGCGGGGACCGCACGAGTATTCGTAAATGGCGCTCACCCAGACCAGCCGCATCAACCGCCAGCGCCTGGCGCAGATGGGCGCTCGCGAGCAGGCCTCGTACCGGGATCGAACCGCGAAGAGCCGCGAGCTCCTGGAGCGGGCCAAGCAGTCGCTGCCGATGGGAGTGGCCAGCTCGTTCCAGGTCTACGACCCGTATCCAACGTTCATGAGCGAGGCGCGCGGGTCGCGCATCTGGGACGCGGATGGCAACGAGTACATCGACTTCGACATGGCCTTCGGAGTCCTGGCCGCCGGCCATAGTCATCCCGAGGTGGTGGAGGCTGTTCGCGACAGGGTCGGCCGCGGAACGATGTTCACCTTCCCCTCCGAGGAGGGCGCGGTGGCGGCCGAGGAGATTCGGCGGCGGTTCGGGATGGACCTGGTCCGCTTCGGTAACTCAGGGACCGAAGCCACGATGGACGCCATCCGCATCGCCCGGGGGTTCACCGGCCGCGACAGGATCCTGAAGTTCGAAGGGGGCTATCACGGCCACCACGACGACGTCCTGATCAGCATCATGCCCCCGGCCGAGCTCATGGGTCCGCTCGACGCACCCAGCTCGGTGCCGGCATCGGCCGGCATCCCGCGCTCGCAGCTCGAGGACACGGTCGTCGCGCCTTTCAACAACGCCGATGCGGTGGAGGCCATCCTCGACCGCCACAAGGGAGAGATCGCGGCCATCATCGTGGAACCCATCCAGTACAACATCGGCGTCGTTCCGCCCGTGCCCGGGTTCCTGGAGCGGGTCCGCGAGCTGGCCACGGCCCACGGCGCGGTCCTCATCTTCGACGAGGTGAAGACCGGGGTGGTGATCGCCTACGGCGGCGGCACCGAACGGTTCGGTGTCAAACCGGACATGGTGTGCCTGGCCAAGAGCATCGGCGGCGGACTGCCGGTGTCGGCCATCGCGGGACGTGAAGCAGTCATGCGTGTAGTCGAGAGCGGCGCCAACGTGACCACCCTGGGTGCCGCCGACCACGTCGCGCATCAGGGGACGTACAACGGAAATCCGCTGTGCATGGCGGTTACGGTCGCGACCCTGACCCGGGTCCTGACCCCGGACGTGTATCCGGAGCTCGAACGCCTCGGTGATCGGCTGGCAGCGGCATGCCAGCAAATCCTGGACGAGCACCACCTGCCCGGCTATGCGATCAACGTCGGGGCCAAGGGGGCGGTCCTGTTCAGCCCCAAGCGGGTGACGAACTATCGCGACTTCATCGGTCTCGACGAGGAGCTGTGGACGGCGTTCTTCTTCTTCCTCGCCAATCGCGGGATCCTCCTCCCGCCCGGGTCGGACGAGCAATGGACGCTGTCGGTGGCCCATACCGATGCCGACGTCGACCGGCACGTCGAGGTCTTCCGCGAGTTCGCGCACGAGCTGAGCGGCTGATCGGGTAACCGTGCTCGAGCGGCTGGGCGCACCGTTCCGCGGGTTGGGGGACTGGGTAGCGCGGGTCATGGACGCCTTCTACCGCGTACTCGGACGCCCAGGCAAATGGCTCCAGGACTTCGTCAACGGCTCGTGGCTCGGGCACGCGGCCCACCCTGTGGTCGTCGACATCGTCATCGGCGGTGCGACGTTGGTGTTCGTGTTCGACGTCGCGGCACTTCTCTTTGGTGCCACGGACCTGGACACCGCGTCGCTGATCGCGGTCACCGTTACCGCCCTCGCGGCCCTCGCCTCGGTCGTCACCGGACTCACGGACTTCAAGGACACGGCCAAGGGGGACGAGCGGAACGTCGCCACCCTCCACGGGCTGGTGAACGTCCTCGCGACCATCGCGTACCTGGCCTCCTTCGCGGTCCGCGTCGGCGGATCGATGGAGCTGGGACGCTGGCTGTCGATTGTTGGGGTGGTGATCCTGACCGGCGGCGCCTTCGTGGGCGGACACCTCGTCTTCAAGTACGGCTACATGGTCAACCGCAACGCCTTCGCCAAGGGGCAGCGGGCGAAGGAGTACACCCCGGTGCTCGCGGTGGCGGACCTGCCGGAGTCCACCCCCACCAAAGCCATGCTCGGCTCCACCGCGCTGGTCGTGGTGCGCCGAGGAGAGCTCGTTTCCGTCCTCAAGGCCACTTGCTCGCACGCCGGCGGACCGCTCCCCGAGGGGAAGCTCGAGGGCGACACGATCCTCTGTCCGTGGCATTCCTCGGCCTTCCGCCTGAGCGACGGGGCCGTCCGGCACGGGCCCGCGACCTCAAAGCAGGTGGCGTACCGAGCGCGAATCGAGAACGGCCAGGTCGAGGTCCTGGGACCCACCGACTGAAGCAGCCGGAGCGCATGGTCACCGGCTGCACGCTCAACCCCATGAGTCCATAGCTGACTGGCAGGTCGAACCAGCTCCATGAAGGCGTGGCCGCCATTCACGTGTGACTGACAGACCGATCGCGAGTCGAGCCGTTCGTCGTGCCACTCACGTATGACTGACAGACCGATCGCGAGGTCGAGCCGTTCGTCGTGCCATTCACGGGTGACTGACACACCGATCGTGAGTCGAGCCGTTCGTCGTGCCATTCACGTGTGACTGACGCGTGACTCGCTCCCACAGTGGGCGGTCCGCTAGACTCGCGGCGATTTGGCAGCGCCCACCACCACCCAGAGCGCATCGGCTCCTGGCTATCGGCTCAGTCGTGAGCACGACGAGCTCCGGACGCTCGTTCGGCGGCTGGCGGAGGAGCGGATCGCACCTCGCGCGGCCGAGATCGATGCCAAGGCGGAGTTCCCGTGGGACCTCAAGCAGCTCCTGGCCGAGCACGACCTGCTGGGCACCGGCTTCGAGGAGCGGCACGGGGGGACGGAGCTGGACGGCATTGGGCAGGCCATCGTGGTCGAGGAGATCGCCCGGGCGGACGCCACCACCAGCTTGATCCCGATCATCCAGAAGCTCGGCGCGTTGCCCATCATGCTGGCCGGCAGCGAGGAGCAGAAGGACCGCTACTTCCCGCGCTTGGCCTCCGGGGAGTGGCTTCCCGCCTTCGCCCTGACCGAGGCCGGCGCCGGAAGCGACGTGGCGTCCGTCAGGATGCGCGCCCGGCGGGACGGGGACGACTACCTCCTGACCGGCACCAAGCGCTTCATCACCCATGGCTCTGTGGCGAACGTCCTGACCACCTTCGCCCTGACCGATCCGGAAGCCGGCGGCCGCAAGGGGATGAGCGCGTTCATCGTCGAGACCGATACCCCCGGGTTCTCGGTGGCCCGCCTCGAGCACAAGATGGGGATCCGCGGCTCGCCCACCGCCGAGCTGACTTTTGACGAGGTCCGGGTCCCGGCGGCCAACCGGCTGGGCGAGGAGGGGGACGGTTTCAAGATCGCGATGGCGACGCTGGACCGATCCCGCCTGGCCATCGCGGCCCAGGCGGTGGGCATCGCCCAGGGCGCGACCGATGCCGCGCTGGCCTACGCCGCCGAGCGGCGCCAGTTCGGGGAGCGGATCGTGGACTTCCAGGCCATCCAGTTCATGCTGGCCGACATGGCGTCCCAGACCGAGGCCGCCCGCCAGCTGACGTACGCGGCCTGCACCCGGGTCGACGACGCGGATCCCAACCTGGCCTACTGGACCAGTGCCGCCAAGCTCATCGCGGGCGATACCGCCATGAAGGTCACGACCGATGCGGTCCAGATCTACGGGGGATACGGGTACGTGACCGAGTACCCGGTGGAGCGGATGATGCGCGACGCCAAGATCACCCAGCTGTACGAGGGTACGCAGCAGATCCAGCGCTTGGTCATCGCCCGGCGCCTCCTGGCGCGGGGAGGAGTGGGCCGTTGAAGGTCGTGGTCTGCGTCAAGCAGGTCCCGACGACCACCGCGGACAAGCGCTACACCTCAGACTTCCGGCTGGATCGCTCCGCGGCGGAGGCGGTCGTCAACCCGCTCGACGAGTACGCCATTGAGCAGGCCCTGCGCCTGAAGGAGTCGGGCGCCGTTGACGAGGTCAGTTACCTGTCCATGGGCCCTGAGTCGGCGGCCGAGGCCGTGCGTCGCTCGTTGGCCATGGGCGGCGATGCGGGATTCCTGGTGACCGATTCGGCCCTGGCCGGGGCCGACGAGCTGGTGACCGCCAGGGTCCTTGCTGCCGCGCTCGACAAGCTCGCCCCGGACGTGTCCCTGATGGGGATGTCGTCCGACGACGCCAAGGGCTCGCTGGTTCCCGGAGCCGTGGCCGCTATCCGCGGCGTTCCGCTGCTGGCCTACGGCTCCGAGCTGCGCCTGACCGATGGCACCGCGCAGATCCGGCGCCTGAACCCGACCGGCTTCGACATCCTGGAGGCGCCCGTGCCGGTGGTGGCCACCGTCACCGACCAGGTGGGGGAACCGCGCTATGCGAGCCTGAAGGGGATCATGGCCGCGCGCCGGATGGAGCTGACGACGTGGTCGTTGGCCGACCTCGGCCTCGACGCCAAGGCGGTGCAGCCGCTGACCCAGGTGGTGTCCGCCGAGCCGCCACCGGCCAAGCCACCGGCCGAGGTCGTCCAGGGAGTGGGCGCCGAAGAGGCCGCGGCGAAGATCGCGGACTGGCTCGCCAAGCGAAAGCTGATCGCCTGATGGCTGACATCTGATGGCTGACATCTGATGGCCGACGTCGCGTTCCTGGCCGAGTTCGCTGATGGCGAGCCCACCCGGTCCGCGCTCGAGCTGGCCGCCGGCGCATCGGAGCTGGCCGCAGCCGCCAAGGGAGCGGCGGTCGGCTTGGCCTACGGCCCCGGCGCCAAGGACGGCGCGGCGGGCCTGGGAGCGGCGGGCGCGGCCCGGGTCGTGGTCCTCGGCTCGGAGCCCGCGCCGGCGGTCTCGGTTGCCGGTCCACTGGTCGAAGCGGTGCGCGCCGCGGCCCCGGCGGCCGTCCTCGTCCCGGCCACGCCGAACGGCCGCGACCTGGCCGCGGTCCTGGTCGGGTCCCTGGGCCTGCCAGCCTTCGGACCCGTTCGGGCAGTACGAATGGAGGGTGGCGCAACCCGGTGCGAGATGTCCACGCTTCAGGGTGCAATGATCACTGCGTCCCAGCCGGCGCCCTCGGCGCCGGCGACCTCGGTTGTCCTGGTCAGCGCCGGCACGTACGCCCCAACCGAGGGCGGCAGCGGCCAAGCGGACGTCAGCCAGGCGCCGGAAGCCGATTCGCCCCAGGCGAAGGTCCGGATCGTGGAGAGCGCCACCGAGGATGCGGCCATCGCCGCGCTCGAGGAGGCGGACATCATCGTGGCCGGCGGGCGGGGGGTGGGGGGTGCCGCCGGCTTCGAGGCGCTCAACGAGCTGGCGAGCGCGCTGGGCGGCGCAGTGGGCGCCAGCCGAGCGGCCGCCGACGCCGGTTGGGTTCCGTACCAGCTCCAGATCGGTCAGACTGGAAAAGTCGTGAAACCCGCGCTGTACCTGGCCGTCGGCATCAGCGGCGCTATCCAGCACCGCGTCGGGATGCAGGCTGCCGAGCACGTGGTGGCCATCAACCGGGACCCGGACGCCCCGATCGGGGAATTCGCGGACCTGTTCGTGATGGGCGACCTGTTCGAGATCGTGCCGCGCCTGACGGCCGAGATCGCTCGGCGAAAGAGGTCATGACCGTGGCCGTCTTTCGCCGTCGGGCTTCGGACCTCTTCGACTCCGGGCAGCTGTCGGCCTATCGGAAGGCCATGGCTCCCCACACCGAGCGCATCGAGGAGGTGTGTGACACGGTGAGCCTGATCGCGGACGACCTGCGGCGTAGGATCCGCGAGCCGGACGAGATCGCCGAGCCGCTGGCCCGGGCCGAGGCGGCCCTGGACGAGATCGCGCTCGAGGTGGCCGAGCTGTCCGTTCCCGAACCGCTCCGCGCCCTGCACGCCGAGTTCGACGCCAACCTCGAACGGGCGCTCCGCGGGCTGGTGACCATCGAGCGGGGCTGCGGGCTGACGCGGCTGCCGCACGCCACCATCTACGACGACGGGCCGCAGGCCTACTGGAAGCGCGGCCACCTCAACGTCATCCACGCCCAGATGCGGATGCGCGAGATCGCCGACATCCTGTTCTCCTGGAAGTCGGGCATGCCGGCCGACGCGTCGGTCGCGACCCGGATCCATCAGCTGGGAGCCTGACACCGGCCGGAAGCGGCACATCTTGTGGTATCGTACGCATCGGTACCACCCGTGGTGTAGTTCGAGCCGGAGAGGAGCCTCATGCGCTGTCCGCGCTGCAATGAGTCGGGAACCCGCGTCATCGACTCGCGCGACCTCGAGAACGGCAGCACCATCCGCCGTCGTCGCGAATGCGAGACGTGCGCGCATCGGTTCACCACCTACGAGCGACCCGAGGGCGCTCGCCTGATCGTCGTCAAGCGCGACGGGTCACGCGAGGACTTCGATCGGGCCAAGGTCCTGGCCGGCCTCATGAAGGCCTGTGAGAAGCGTCCGGTCACTCTGGTTCGGCTGGAATCGGCTGCCGATGAGATCGAGGCCCGCCTGCGCGACCGGGGCGACACTGAGGTCACGTCAAAGGAAGTGGGCAAGCTGGCCACCGAGGCCCTGCGTGGGATCGACCAGCTGGCATACATCCGGTTTGCATCGGTCTATCACAGCTACGAGGACATCGGGACCCTCAAGCGCGAGGTCGACCGCCTGATCCGGCACCGGAGCGGGCCCAGCGAGTGATCCTGTCCGACCGGGACATCCGGGCGGAGCTGGTGGCCGGCCGGATCGTCATCGACCCGTTCGACCCCGACGCGGTCCAACCCTCGAGCGTGGACCTGCACCTCGATCGCAGCTTTCGCGTGTTCCGCAACACGCGCTACCCGTTCATCGACGTCCGCGAGGAGCAGCCGGACCTGACCGAGCTGGTCACCATCAGCGGGGATGAGCCGTTCGTCCTCCACCCGGGCGAGTTCGTGCTGGGATCGACCTTCGAACGGGTCGCCCTGCCGGACGATCTGGTCGCGCGCCTGGAGGGCAAGTCCAGCCTGGGCCGACTGGGCCTCCTCATCCACTCCACCGCGGGGTACGTGGACCCCGGCTGGGACGGCCACCTGACCCTGGAGCTGTCGAACGTCGCCAACCTGCCGATCACCCTGCTGGACGGGATGAAGATCGGCCAGATCAGCTTTCAGCGCCTGAGCAGTCCGGTGGACCGGGCCTACGGCGATCCAGCCCTCGGCTCACGATACCGCGGTCAGACCGATCCCACCGCCAGCCGCTATTTCGCCGACTTCGAGCGTGGTCGCGCCCGCCGCTCCGACCGCGGCTGATCAGGACGGCCCCGGGCGTGACTGAGCCGTTGTTCGACATCACTCCGGATGCGGAGGCTCGGGTCTTCGCGGGTGGGGTCCGCGTTCGGGTCGTGCGCGCTGGTTGGTTCCGCCCCGACGCAGGCGCGTCGTACGGGGTCGTGCCCCGGCCGTTGTGGTCCCGATTTGAGCAGGCCGATGAGCACGGCCGGATCCTCCGCCGCCTGAACCTGCTGCTCATCGAAGCCGGGGGCAAGCGGATCCTGGTCGAGACCGGCACGGGGCTCCAGATGAGCGCCCGCGACCGCGACATCAGGGGCGTCGAGGGCGGCGACGCGGCCGACGCACTGGCTGCCGTGGGCGAAGACCCGGACGCGATCGATTTCGTGGTCGTCAGCCATCTTCATTACGACCATGCCGGCGGCATGGTCGGGACCGATGGGCATCCCGCCTTCCGAAAGGCCCGATACGTCGTCCAGCGCGACGAGGCCCAGGCGGCGCGCAGCGACGAGCTGCGCCAGGTCGGGATCATGGAGCGCGACCAGCTGGACGTGGTGCAGGCGGCGGGGCAGCTGGCGGAGGTCAACGGCGACGTCGAGCTGGTGGAGGGCGTGGCGGTGGCTCGCACCGGCGGCCACACGCGCGGGTCGCAGGCGGTCCTGCTGGGACGTGCCGATGCCAGCGGGGAGCGAGGCATCTTCTTCGGTGACCTGATTCCCACCCGCTGGCAGCTCCCGGTGCGCTGGACGAGCGCCTACGACGACTACCCGATCGAGGCGGTGGAGGTCCGCCAGGCCCTCGTCAGCCGGGCCGCGGCGGACGGCTGGTGGTGCTACTTCACCCACGACCCCGGGGAGCTTCCCATCCGCATCCAGGCCACCGAGAAGGGGTTCATCGTCCGCGCCGAATGAGCCAGGCGCGCGTGGTCCTGCCCGTCTGACCCATGAGTACCGCTCCCGGAAGCGGGGCGGGGTGTGGCATTCTGGCAACAGGTCACACCGTGCCAATGCACCCTGCGTACCGATCCTCGGCGCGTCCGCTGCATCGCGTGGCGGCGGTTTTGCTCGCCCTGCTGCTGCTTCTCACCGCCTGTGACGCTCTGGGCGGCCTAGGGTCAACGCCCACACCACGGGGCTCCGCGCGGCCGTCGGCGACCCCGCGGCCGACTCCCGAGCCATCCGTCCCGCCGGGCGCCGTGATCCTCGAGGTCCGCAACCGGCAGTTCAGCACCAGCGTCATCGATGCTGTAGCGGGCGTCCCGACCCTGGTGTACTTCACCAACCACGACGACGCGAACCACAACCTGACGATCTACCGCAACGCCTCGCAGGATCTGGAGATCTTCCGTGGCGAGATCTTCAGCGGGCCGGACGCGACGGTGATCTACGAGATCCCGCCCCTGGCCGCGGGCGAGTACTACTTCGCCTGCTTCGTCACCCCCTCCATGCACGGGCGGTTCGTCGTTCGCTGACCCCCGCTCGCTGATCCGGGCCACCCCCGGTATCATCCCGCCCCGTGCGCGGTCGTATCGGTCTCGGACTTCTCCTGGTTCTGGCTGCCTGTGGTGGCGCGACCAGCCCGTCAGGCTCGGTGGACTGCCGTGAGCCTGTCAATGGCGTGCTGAACGTCACGGCCGATGATCTCGTCTTCGACACGGCCTGCCTGGCGTTGCCGGCGGGGGAACCGGTGACCATCGCTTTCGACAACCCCGACACCCAACCCCACGACATCGTGATCTGGACCGACTCGTCCACCACGACGCAGCTGTTCGCGGGCGAGATCATCGACCCCGGGGAGTCGATCGAGTACCAGGTCCCGGCCCTCGACCCGGGGACCTTCTATTTCAACTGCACGGTCCATCCCGGCATGAACGGGAGCGTGGTCGTCCAATAGGGCCGCCCCTCAGACCGCCGCCCGAGCCGGCTCAAGAAGCTGCCGCTAGACCGATGTCCCCAGCTCGGTCAGCAGGTCCAGCAGGTCGGGGCCGGTGATCGGGGCCTCCAGCCTGTCCACGCCGTCCACGGCCACCACCGGCACGCGCCCCGCGTAGAGCGGGAGCAAGTCCGGATCGGCTCCGATGTCGACCACCCGGTAGCCCTCGGCGCCGACGAGCTCGTCGAGCAGGATCGCGGCATCGGCGCATAGGTGGCAGTTAGGTCCGACGTACAGGACCAGGACCGATGCCGGGGTCGTCACCCAGGCATCATAGGCGTACCCTCTTGCTGGCCCCCGTAGCTCAGTGGACAGAGCGCAGCCGTCCTAAGGCTGGCGTCGGCGGTTCGAGTCCGTCCGGGGGCGCCACCGAAAGCCGATATCGGCCAATGCTGCGCGTCCGGACTCGGTTCCAGTCCGATCAGCTCGCCGACGAGCGGGTGAAACCGCCGACGTGCCGTGGCTTGAACGTGTAGGGGACCCCCGCATCGACCAGCGGCTTGTCCATCTCCATCGCTCGGTCGCCCGGGTTTCCGTATACCTCGATGCGCACGGGCTCGAGAAACCGGTAAACCTTCGTCAGGTCGTCAGCGAGCACCCCCATTTTCTCAGCGAGTACCTGCATGTGGTCGTCCATTGAGGCCATGTCGGGATGCACCTGAATGATGGTGACCTCGGTGCCGCCCTCGTTGGCGAAGGCATGGAAGGCGTTGATCCGGGGCTCGTTTTCCTCGATCACCTTCAGGTTCTCTTCATAGAACCTCTGGTACTCCTCGAACTTGCCCTCCCTGATTCCGAGCGTTGCGACGTAGATGACTGGCTGGGCCATCGTTACCTCCTTACTCGCACAGGGACTAATTCTGGGCGCCGGACACGTTCAGCAGCACCACGTTCCGATGGCCAGCAGGAGCCAGATGACCGGCGGCACGTCGAGTAGGATGCGCGATCGGGCGCGCCCTCCGCAGCCGATGGTGGCCCCTGAGAGAGAGGACCTGATGCGAGATTGGGCACCAGCACTGGTCGCGGAGGCGATCGGGACGTTCCTGTTCTTCTTCATCGCCGCCGGATCCGCCCTGGTGGTGAGCGGCGACCCGGCGGCCGTGCTGCTGATCGTGGCGCTGGCTCACGGCGTGGTTCTGGCGGTGCTGGTCTCGTCGTTGGGCGCGGTCTCAGGTGGGCACTTCAACCCCGCGGTGACCCTGGGTCTCTGGGCGGCCGGCAAGATCGACGCGGCGAAGGGGGTGGCGTACGTGCTGGCACAGCTGGTGGGCGGCGTGGTAGCTGGGTTCGCGATGGCCTACTTCTTCACCGATGTCGGACCAGCGGTACCCGCCCTGGGCCAAGGGGTGGACCCTGTCTCAGGGATTGTCCTCGAGGCGATCATGACCGTGGTTCTTCTGCTGGCCGTGCTCGGCACCGCGGTCGATCCGCGTGGGCCGAAGATCGGCGGGCTGGCCATCGGCCTGGCGGTCTCAGCCGACATCCTGCTGGGCGGCCCGCTGACGGGTGCCGCCATGAACCCCGCCCGCTGGTTCGGGCCGGCGGTCGCAGCTGGAGCGTTCGACAACTGGTACGTGTGGTGGATCGGGCCGTTCGTCGGCGCGATCGTCGCCGCGCTCCTGTATCGCTACCTGTTCGCCCCGCCTGACGTGGCCTAGAGGAAGAACTCCCCGAACAGCCCCGCCAGCCGCGTGAACGCGTCAAAGAAAACCAGGAGCCCGATCCCGACCACTGCCAGCCCGGCAAGCACCCGGATCGGGCGTTCATGGGCGCGCAGCCAGCGCAGCGCCGGATGGATCCGGGGCAGGAACGAGGCAACAAGCATGAACGGGACCGCAAGCCCCGCCGCGTAGGCGGTCAGCAGGATCGTGGCAGCGCCAACGTCGTGGGCGGATGCCCCCATCAACAGGATGGCGCCCAGCACCGGACCGATGCACGGCGTCCAGCCCACCGCGACGAGCGCCCCGAGGCCCACCGCGCGCGAGAAGCGGCCCGCCGGTGCGCGACCCGCAGTCTGGGGAGTGGGCAGCCGATCGAGGACCGGTCCGAAGACCCCGGTCATCAGCAGCCCGATGACGACGATGGCCCCCCCTGCCAGCTGCCGGATCAACGGGTCGCGGAAAAGCGCGGCCCCGACCAGACCGGCCCCTACGCCCAGCAGCACGAAGACCGCGCTGAACCCGAGCGTGAAAAGGAGGACCTGGAGCAGGACGGCGCCGGAGGCAGACTCCACGGTGGCCGCGTGGCTGGGCCCGGCGGTGGCGCGGACCGGCGCGGCAGCCGAGGTGGGGGTGTTGGCGGCGGCTTCAGCGATGAACGCCACGTAGACCGGCACCAGGGCCAGCACGCAGGGCGTCAGGAACGAGACCAGGCCGGCGGTGAACGCCAGCGCCAGGCTGAGCTCCATCGGTCTAGGCCGGCTCGATGACGATGGGCTGGGCGATGATCCACAGCGACAGGATTGTGTAGCCGATCATCAGCATCACCAGCGGGAGCCCGGCCAGGATCGGGCGCCATGCCTGGTCTCGCAGGGCGAGCCGATGCGCCAGCACCACGGCCGCGATGTGGCCGGCCACGATGGCCCCCACCGACCAGTACCAGATGGCCGCGGTCGGGATCAGGTCCAGCACCGGGGCGAGTGCTACCGGGTCCACCAGGAGCAGGGGGAGCCAGGCGACTCCCTGGAGGATCAGGGTCAGGTAGTGCGCCACCAGGTAGCCGGCCGCTATGGGGAGCAGGGTGGGGGCGTAGGTGCCGGCCACGCGACCCAGTGGCACCCGTGATTGGCCGCCCCCCACCGACTCTCCGATCAGGCGTGTGAGCCAGGCCGCGATGGTGAAGGCAGCGAGGAAGACCCCGAGCACGCCGGCCAGCATCGTGATCGGCGCGAGGTAGCTGGCAACCAGCGGACTGAAGGCCTCCGCCAGCGGGGGAAACAGGGTGGCCAGGATCCCGCCCCCCAGGGATGTCTCCTGCAGCCCGTCGAAGGTCACTCCGCCCAGGGCCAGGATGATGAACCCGGCGTCGGTGGCCCCGGCCCGGGTCGTCTCGGTCAGGCCGGTGATCCACCAGCGCAGTTCCACCCGCTGATCTCCCGGCTCGCGGGCAGCGACGCATTCGGCGCAGTCCACGCAATGGCCCGGCTTGCACAGCTCGCTGCAGTCGGCGCACAGGCTGGTTCGCTTGGTGCGGAAGCCGACCGGGCCGACCCGCCCGAACCAGCCGTTCAGGATCTCGAACAGCTCGAAGGATCGGAGCCAAGCCACGTTCCCGAACAGGACCATGCCGACCAGGGTCAGGCCGGTGTAGACCGCCAGCACGGTGGCCAGGGCGACCGGGTTGAGCCGATCCGGCCACACCAGCTCGAGAACGATGAACGCGAACAGCAGGACTACCGCCGGAGCTCGTCCCAGCTGAGGCAGCGGGAGCCCGAGGTCCAGGCGCCGACCGCCGGACGCGCGCCGGACGAGGGCGTCGAAGATGTCGTACGTCGTCCGGAACGGGCTGAGCGCCGGCCACGGGTTTCCGAGCAGCGCAGCCACGATGGGCACGCCGGTCCAGATCCCGATCCAGAACAGCACCGCTGGGAGGTAGGTGATGCCCCCGATCAGGAAGCCGGTGGCGATGATCCCGTACCACCACACCAGGCCCAGGATCCGGAGGCCGATGCCGCCGATCCAGGCGATCTGATTCGAAAGAGTCCGGGAGGGATAGCGAGGCGGATCCGCCGGCGGCTTGACCACCAGGACCGAGACCACGAACGAAGCGGCGACGGCGATGGCCGCACCGGCCAGGTACAGCCACAGAGGAACAGGGAGCGGGAACGATGCGCCCAGGGCGTGGGCCGAGACCACGGTCGGGGTCAGCGCGGCGCCCACAACGGCCAGGAGGACCAGCGCGGCCCGGGCTGCCCGTGACCACCCGGCCAGCCTATGGCTCATTGACGGTGAGGACTCCGATCTCGACCGAGTTGACGCCGGAGCGGTCGTGAAGCTCGATGATGAACTGGCCGGCCACCTTCGCGCTGAACTGGAGGGTGGTCGTCTGGCCCGACGTCAGGCTGATGGCCGGAACCTGATCGTCGAACCCGTGCAGGTGCAGCACCGCATTCGTCTGGCTGTGCACCTCGAGGGTCACCTCCTGGCCGCGGCACACCGCGATGGCCGACGGATCCATGGCGCCGCTGGTGACGATGGCCTCCACCGTCACGGCGGCCGTGGGGCAGGAAACCGTGCTGGCCGTGCACCCGGGCAGCAGGACGAGGCCGACCGTGAGCGCGAGCGGCGCGAGGTGGCGAAGGGGTCGCGGCATCGCTTGGAGCTCCCTTCAGTCCGGCTCGGACGGCCAATGCGAGCGGAGGAAGCTGACCAGCTCCCAGCGCTCGCCTTCCAACAGGGTAGTGCCAAAGGCCGGCATCTGCGTCCCAGCCACGCCGGTGGCGATCGTCCACGCCAGCTCCCCGTCGAGCCGATGCGGGACGATCCCGGCCAGATCGGCGGGCGCGCGAGCCAGCTGCGCGACGGCCGGTCCATCGCCCGCGCCATCCGGGCCGTGGCAGCTGGCGCAATTGGCCCGATACAGCGAGTCGCCGGCCTCGACGGCCGTGGGGTCGCCGGCCAGAGGGTTGACCAGTGCCCGCCATTCGGCTGGCGGCTGGTTGGCCTGGGCCACGGCGTCACGCGCAAGGAGCGAGGTTCCGATCGCCACGGCCGCTAGCAGGACCGTCAGGCGCAGCCATCGCCCCGGGCGCCAGGGATGTTTGCCCTTCCTGGTCCGCCACGATTCTGTGGCGAGCAGGGCGCCACCTCCGGCTAGGAGAAGGATGGGCACGGTCCAGCCGGCGGCGCCGGCTGGCAAGCCGCCCGTTGGCGCCGCGATGACTCCCAGGATCTGGCTGCCGGTGGATGACGGCGGGAGCGGCGTCGGCCGCAGGACCTGGCGGACGTTCACCGGGAAGGTGACCCGATCTTCCTCGAGGCGCCCTCGGCGCACGAGGACCTCCAGCTCCCAGGTGCCGACCTGTGGGGTGTACGCGCCCCGAAGCTCCCAGAGCCACGGTTGGCTGCCCGGCTGGGCCAGCACCACATCGGTCGGCAGATCGGATCCAACGGGTGGGATGAAGCTGACGGTGACCTGGGAGACATCCTCGCGCCCTGCCCCGGTCGTTGGGTCGCTGATGGCGAATGAGTAGGACTGAACCCCCGGCTCGGGGAGATCCACGATGCCGTGGACCGTGGACGAACCGGACTCGCCGTATAGGTGGGCGACCCCCAGCCGCGGGTCGACGGACGATGGTGCGCGGTCCGTGGCGGGGGGAATGGAGGCCATCGTGACGCCGACCGCGACTGCAACTGTCGCCACCGTCACCTCCAGGCCCAGGATCGCGGCCATCACCCGACCGCCTCGCAGTCGGGCCAGGAAGAAGTTGGTCGCCCCGAGACCGAGCGCCACCGATACCAGCAGGCCTTTGGCGAGAAGCAGGTTTCCGTACCCGGCTGCCGCCAGTTCCCGGGGATCACCGACGACGATGGGGGAATTAGCCAATCCCGTTAGGACGACCACCGGCCCCGCCACGAGGGCTACCGGGGCGTGGGCCTTCAGGGCTCGTCGACCCACGTTGTCGAGGCTTCCGGTCCGACCGGCACGCCAGGCCAGGAGGCCCAGGGCCGGCAGCGCCCCCAGCCACGCGGCAACCCCGAGCAGGTGTGTCGCGTCCACCAGGCCAAACAACGGGCCGCCCAGCGAAGCGGCGTGACCCGTCAGGCTGAGCCCCAGGATCGTGGCCGTTGCCCCAAACCCGCACAGGGCGAGAGCCAGGCTTCCGTCCTGCCCGCTCGCCGGTGCCGCCGCGGCCCGGGACGGCACGGTCCGGAAGGCGCGCGCTCCGGCAACCAGGAACACGAACAACAGACCGATCATCGCGATTCGCATCGCGATGGCGAACGGCGTCCAGCCGAAGGGTTCCGCGAAGTCGAGGTGGATCGCGGGATGGCTTCCGGCCCCGAACGCCGCGTTGGCCGCCAGCGTCAGATGGATGGCGAACGCGACCAGCCCGATGGCGGCCAGCGAGGTCATCACCCCCCAGGGGATGGCCACCGTGGTCGCTCCCATCGAGCGCCGATGGATCAGCCACACCAGGACGGTCCCGAGCAAAACGAGCGCGACGATGGTGGCCACCCAGCGAGCGGCGATGGCATACGGGTCGGGGGGCGTGGCCAGCTCCCCGAGGAGCGTCGTCCCTGAGGGCGGTGGCCGGGTGCCGGTCGGGTCCACCAGGAACGCGAACAGGCTCGCGGTGGGGTGGCCATCCACCGCGGACACGACCGCGAAGTCGACCGTGTACGTATCGGGATCAAGCGCCGGGATGCTCACCGTCACGACCTGTCGGCTGGCGTCCAGGCGCGGTGAGCCGATCCCTGCTATCGGCTCCTGCTGCGAGTTGAAGATGCGCAGGCGGATGGAGGCCTGATCGACCGCCTCGCTGAAGAACAGGACCAGGTTGGGGGGCGAGGCCGGAACCACGCTGTTGGGCGCGGGATCGGCGTCGACCAGCAGGGCGTGGGCCTGGACCCCGTGCGGGAAAAGGCCGCTGACGGCAGTCGCGAGGAGCGCGAGCGCGAGCGCGCCGCGGACCTGCAGCCGACGAGATCGGTCAGTCTTCGGCAAAGAAGGGATCGTCGCCGTACACATCCAGCCAGGATCGGCGCAGCTGGCGGATCGTAGCGGTCAGGATCGGTTCGGGGGTGCCGGCGGGGAGCAGGGAGGCCACCGTGCTCCGAATTTGCTCGCTGCTCTCGACCCCCAGCAGGCCCAGGTAGTCCGCCACGCGCTGGGCCGGCGTGCGGCCCTCGCCCCGGATCCGCACCAGGACCTCAGCCTCATGGACCCGCGCCCCGGTGTAGTCCGACTCGGGCCGTTCCAGCTCGGCCAACAGCGCCGGCACGGCGTCGATTCGCGGATCGGAGTACGCCCAGCGGACAAACGAGTCGAGCCGGCCGGGTGGCCGTTCGTCGTGACCATGATGGAACCCACGGAGATACTGCTCGCGCTCGGCTTCAGTCCGGGTCAACGCGATCTGGGCGATCTGGCGCATCTCCGGCGTCCAGCGGCGAAGTGACTCCACGAACTGCCGGAGGGTGAGCGACCCGGCAGGTTGGTGCCGAAACCGGTGCTCATGGGCCTGCTCCACGGGCGCCTATACTACCGGCCGTGCGCCGCCGACCGACGACGCCGGCCTGGCTCCGGAGCTGCCGTTGATCGTGGCATGCGCCGCCTGAGCGCGGCTGCGCGGCTGCTCCCGGCGGCCCTTGTCCTCCTCCTCGTCGCCTCAACCATCCTTCCGAGCGCCTCGGCTGGCGGCCGTCCGCTGCGCTTCCTGGGCGGCCCACCGGGGACTCTCGACCCCGCCTTCATCGGTGACGCGAGCGACGTCCAGCTCCTGCTCCAGCTGTATGCCGGCCTGACTCGCATCGACGAGGACGGATCGGTATATGCCTCGCTGGCGGAGCGCTGGACCGTCAGCCAGGACGGCCGGACGTACACATTCCGTCTGCGCGACGACCTGCGTTTCAGCGACGGCACGCCGCTGACCGCGGAAGACGTCCGTCGCTCCTGGCTCCGCATCCTGGATCCGGAGACTCGGGCGTTGGCCCCTGACGTCCTGACCATCATCAGCGGCGCGGCTGAATGGCGGGCGGGAACCGGAACCAGGGACGGCGTGGGCGTGGAAGCGGTCGACGAGCGAACGCTGACCGTTCAACTTCGCCATCCAGCCAGCTTCTTCCCGGCCCTGATCGCCACCCCGGCCGCCTTCGTCGTCCCTCCCGCGGCGGACGCCTCATCCGACTGGCAATCCGTTGCCGCTTTCGTCGGCTCGGGGCCGTACCGCATCGACGGCATGGACGGCACGAATCTGATCCTGATCGCCAATCCGGAGTACGTCGCCGGACCGCCTCTCATCGGTCGGGTGGAGTGGTTGGCCGAGGTCTCGACCAGCGCGCCCGAGGCATTCGCGGCCGACGAGGTCGACCTGGTCAACGTGTTCCCGGGCGACGCGTCGTGGATCGCGTACGACGCCTCTCTGGGTCCGTATCTCCACCCCGCTGCCGCGCTGAGCGTCCAGTACTTCGGGTTCGACACGACTCGGCCCCCGTTCGACGACGTGCGGGTGCGGCGCGCCTTCCTGCTCGCCCTGGACCGGCCACGGCTGGTGGAGCTGTCCGCGGGCGTCGCCGCCTCCGCGGCCACCAGCCTGGTGCCGCCAGCCCTGTGGCCGGACGGGATTCCCGAGGACGAGCCATCCGATCCCGACCAGGCCCGGCAGCTGCTGCGCGACGCGGGATACGCCAGCGGGGCTGCACTGGGTGAGATCACCGTCAATGCCAACGGCCTGAACGTGGCCCCCGCGGTCGCGACCTGGCGCGAGGAGCTGGGCGTGGACATTGCGATCGAATCCATGGACTGGCCCGATTATCTCCGGACCCTGCCCCAACGCCCGCCGCAGGTGTTCACCATCAACTGGATCACCGACTATCCGTCCCCGTACGCGCTCTACGGCCTTCTCCTGCTGCCCGACGCGGCGTCCAACTACGGTCGCTGGACCGATGCGGACTTCGTCCGCCTGATGGAAGACGCGGCCCAGGCCCCCGATCCTTCCGACCAGCGGTCGGCATACCTCGCCGTGGAGGCCGAGGTGGATGCCGAAGTGCCGGTCATCCCGTGGTCGTGGGACGTCTCCCACTGGCTGGTCCGGGACGGGCTGAACGGAGTCGGCAACCTGACCACCGGCCTGCTGGACCTGGGGAGGGTGTCGTGGGCCGATTGACCCGGCTCATGGCCGCGATTCTGCTGGCGGGCCTGCTGGCGGCGGTCGCCGTCGTCGCCCCGCCCAGCGCCCCGGTCCAGACGCGCGCCGGTGGCGGGTTCACGGACCTCGAGGCCGACGCCACCTTCGGGGTGGACTTGACCTTCTCGGCGGCCTGGTCAGGACCGCCACCGGATCGAGTGGAGCTGCTCCTCGGCTTCGGCGGGGAGGAGCGCCTCGTCGTACCCGTCGAGTTGGTCTCGGGCCAGCTCGACTATCGCCGCGACCTGACCGAAGGCTTCGTCCCGGCCAACACCCCGGTCGCCTACCGATGGCGGGCGCTGGCTGGCAACCAGGTCACGCTCAGTCCCGAGCAGACGCTCCTGTACGACGACGACCGACCGGGCCTGGATTGGGCCGCCGCCAGCATCGGCTCAGCCACCGTGCACTGGTACGGCGACAGCGAGACGATCGCGCGCCGATTCGGCGACCTGGCCGGCGGCGCGGCCGATGCCGCTGCAGACCTGCTGGGACACCCCCTGGCCGATCCGATCGACATCTTCGTGTACGACAGCCGCGAGGACTTCCTGGGAGCCGTGGGCCCCGACTCCCGCGAGTGGATCGGGGCGGCCGCCTATCCGCACCTGCGAACCGTCTACATGTGGCTGGGCGCCGGGGCGACGTCATACCTCGAGGCCACCCTCGCTCACGAGGTAACCCACGTTGTCTTCCACGATGCGACGGACAATCCGTTCCACGAGCCAGCGACGTGGTTCAACGAAGGCGTCGCGGTCTGGTCCGAGCTCCAGAACGCCGATACCGAGCGTGACCTCGTCACGCAGGCAGCCGCCTCTGGCCAAGGGCTGATGGCCTTCGAAGCCCTGACCGATCAGTTCCCGATCGACGCCCGGGGCGCCAACCTGGCGTATGCCCAGAGCGCGACCATGGTCGAGCTCGTCATTCGGGACTACGGGCGGGAGGCGATGGCGACGATCGCTGGGGCGTATCGCACCGGCGCCAGCGACGCGGATGCCATCGAGGCCGGGACCGGCGTCAGTTTCGACCAGGTACGCGCCGAGTATTTCGCGGAGTTCGGCGCAGCGGAGCCCGCGCCGGTCGAGCCGCTCCCGCTGGGGCGATCGGACGTGCCCCTCCCTCCGCAGCCTGGCGATGGGCCTGCCGCGTCCGCAGCGCCGGAGCCAGGGTCGTCCGGATCGCAGGACCTGGTCTGGTGGCTCATCATCGGCTTCGTGGTGCTCGGTGCCGTGTTCATCGCGGCCGTCGTGCTTCGGGCACGCCGACTGCGTCCGCCGGCGGGAGACGGGTGGTGACCGCCGCAGGCGCGGAGGCGCGCCGAGCGCGAATTCGGTCCGGCTGGGTGCTCAGCATGGCCGTGGCCCTGGGCTTGCTGGGTTTCGTGGCCGCCGCGCAGTGGAACAGCGAGGTCGAGCGGACCTCCTACACGACGTCTGCGCAGCAGGCGCTGGCGGCCCAGGCGCTGGCCCTGGAGCGGGAGCAGGACGGCCTGCAGGCACAGCTGGGAGGCGTCGAGGCCGAGCTGGCCGAGATCCAACATCAGAGTGAGGGATCGCAGACCGCTCTGGCCGAGGTCAACCGGCAGCTGGCTGATGCTCGCGTCGCGGCGGGTCTGACCGCCGTGCACGGCCCGGGGGTGGTCATCGAGATCGCCGACTCCCGCCGCGTGGTGCCGGCCGGCGAGAACCCGGCCAACTACATCGTCCTGGCCGACGACCTGCGGGATCTCGTCGTCGCCCTCTGGCATGCCGGCGCGGAGGCCATCGCGATCAACGGCGAGCGCCTGGTGGCCACCAGCTCGATCTATGGCGTCGGCTCGTCCGTGCTCGTCAACACCGCCTTCCTCTCGCCGCCATTTCGGATCGAGGCCATCGGTCCGCGCGACATCGAGGCGCAGTTTCGGGACGACCCGGCCTACCTGGGCCGCGTGGCCCAGCGGATCGAGGCATTCGACCTGGAGTTCACCACGCTGACGGTGCCAGACGTGCAGCTCCCGGCATTCATCGGCTCCACCAGCCTCCGATGGGCGGTGCCAAGCGAGCCGGCGCCCGGCGGGGCGGCGCCCTGATGCGGACGTTGCCGGCTCAGGTCAGCCTGGCGCTGATCGCGACCTTGATCGGCATCACGCTGGTGGCGCAGTTCCGCTCCCAGGCGCGCCCGACGGAGCTGACCAGCCTCCCCGTGGCGGAGCTGTCGACCCGCATTCAGACGCTGTCCGACGCCACGCGGCAGCTTCGAACCGCTCTCGCCGAGCAGCGTGACCTGTTGGACGAATATCAGGCCGCCGGAGCGCAGGGTTCCAGCGCGCTCGACGTGAGCAGCGAGGAGCTGCGTCGGATCCGTGCCTTCTCGGGCCAGTCCGCGGTCGAGGGCCAGGGCATCGTGGTGCGGGTCAGCGGATCGCTGGACGCCATCGCGGTCAACGACCTCCTCAACGAGCTGCGGAACGCCGGGGCGGAGGCGCTGGCCGTGGATGAGACCCGGATCACCGCATCGTCCGTCGTGGCCCAGGGAGCCCGCTCGCTGGAGGTCGACGGAAACCTGATTGGTCGAACCTTCACCCTGCTGGCGATCGGCGATCCCGACGGCCTAGTGGCAGCTCTCCAGCGGCCCGGCGGCATCGTGACCCAGCTCGAGCAGTTCGTCAGAGCCACCATCACGATCAGCCCGTCGACGGCGCTCCACGTCCCGTCCACCGAGCGCGATCTGGCCCCCGCGAACGCGATTCCGCTGGAATGATCATGCTCAGGCCATGCATGACCTGATCGAGCGGGCCATCGACGCGGCCACCGGCTCAGGAGCCGGGTATGCCGATGTGCGGGTCGTCGAACGCCAAACCGAGTCGTTGACGGTCAAGAACGGGTCGCTCGCCGCATCCAGCAGCGACCGATCGGCGGGGTTCAGCGTCCGGGTCCTGGTCGACGGTTCGTGGGGATTCGCCTCCAGCCAGGACCTCGATCTGGCCGAGGCCGAGCGCGTGGCGCGCCAGGCGGTCGCGATCGCCCGAGCCAGCCGGTTGGCGGCCGGCCCAGACGTCGTCCTGGACGACACGCCGCCGGCGCAGGGCCAGTGGGCCACCCCGTACGTGGAGGACCCGTTCGAGGTTCCACTCGAGGAGAAGCTCCGCATCCTGTTCGAGGCGGATGCCGCCATGGAACGAGGCCGTAGCTCTCTGCGCGAGACGACCATGGAAGCCTCGCGTGATCGGAAGACCTTCGGTTCGAGCCAGGGTGCCCGCCTGGAGCAGGACCTTGTCGCCTGCGGCGCCGGCATGGTCGCCACCGCGGTCAGCGAGGACGAGACGCAGGAGCGCAGCTATCCCAAGTCGTTCGGAGGTCAGATCGTCGGGGCCGGATTCGAGGGCATCCGCGACATGGATCTGCCCGGTAACGGACAGCGCATCGCCGAGGAAGCCGTTGCCCTGCTGACCGCTCCGCAGTGCCCGTCGGGGGAGATGACGGTCATCCTCGAGTCGTCGCAGGTCGGGATCCAGGTCCACGAGTCGTGCGGCCATCCCACCGAGCTGGACCGCGTGCTGGGCATGGAGGCCTCGTTCGCCGGCACCAGCTTCCTGACCTTGGATCGCCTGGACCGATTCAAGTACGGATCCGACATCGTTCACCTGGACGCCGATGCAACCGCGCCCGGCGGGCTGGGAACCTTCGGCTGGGACGACGAAGGCGTTCCGGCCCAGAACGTCCCGCTCGTCAGCGGCGGTCAATTCGTGGGGTACCTGACCTCGCGCGAGACGGCACCGGTCATCGGGCGCCGCTCAATGGGGAGCAGCCGCGCGGCGAGCTGGCGCAACCTGCCGCTGATCCGGATGACGAACGTCAGCCTTCGCCCTGGCGATGCCGGGACGCTCGACGACCTGATTGCCGATACCGATGAGGGCATCCTGCTCGGGACCAACCGGTCGTGGTCGATCGACGAGCGTCGCCTCAACTTCCAGTTCGGCACCCAGATCGGCTGGATGATCCGCAAGGGCAAGCTGGCCGGGATGGTCCGCAACCCCACCTACACCGGGGTCACACCCAACTTCTGGGGGTCGTGCGACGCGATCTGCGGGCGATCGGAGTGGGTGCAGTGGGGGGAGCCGTACTGCGGAAAGGGTGAGCCGATGCAGACCGCCGCCGTGGGCCACGGCGCGGCGCCGGCTCGGTTCCGGAACGTGCAGGTCGGCGTGGGCCGATGGTAGGCCGCGAGGTTACGGCCGCCGTTCTGGCTCGCCTCGAGCCGGGATATGAGGGGGAAGCCGCCGTGGTGGAGCGGCAGGCGGCGCTGACTCGATTCGCCAACTCGCGGATCCACCAGAACGTCGCCGAACAGGACGCCACGCTTCGGGTTCGCGTTCGTCACGCTGGTCGGACCGGGGTGGCCGTGACCAACCGCCTCGACCGCTCCGGCCAGGCAGAGGTTCTGGCCCGTGCCGCGGCCATCGCCGCCCGCGCGGCTGCCGAGCCGGATCCGCCACCCCTGGCCGAGCCGGATGGGGAAGCGGTCGATTCGGATCTGGGCTGGGAGCAGACCACGGCCGAGGCCGAGCCGGCGGCCCGCGCGACCGGCGCCCGGGCCGTCATCGATGCCGCCCTGGCTGCCGGGCTCACGGCCAGCGGCGCATTCTCGACCGAGGCGACGCAGTTGACCGTCGCCAATACCGCCGGGTTGGTGGCCGCCCATCGGGTGACGCAGGCCAAGCTCGTCACGGTCATGCTCGGGCCGGGCGGGGAGACCGGCTACGGCCAGTCCATCAGCACCGATGTGTCGGCCATCGACGCGGCGCAGACCGGGGCGGAGGCGGCGGAGCGAGCCTCCCGATCAGCCGACCCTGGCGACCTGGGTCCCGGAGAGTATCCGGTCGTGCTCGGCGAGTACGCCGTGGCCGAAATCCTGGAATACCTGGCCTTCATGGCCTTCTCGGGACTGGCGATCGCGGAAGGCCGAGCCTGCGTGGAGCTGGGAAAGCGGGCCTTCGGTACCAACGTCAGCATCTGGGACGACGGCCACGATGCGACCGGAATCCCGAGCTCGATCGACTACGAGGGCGTCGCCAAGCGCCGCGTCGACCTGATCACTAGGGGCGTCGCCCGCGAGACGGCCCACGATGGGGCCACCGCCCACCGGGCCGGGGTCGCGCGCACCGGACACGGGCTGCCGGCGCCCAACACCTTCGGCCCCCTGTGCTGGAACCTGTTCATGGCGCCCGGGGACACGCCGCGCGCCTCGCTGGTGGACGGCATCCAGCGGGGGGTGCTGGTCAGCCGGTTCCACTACGTGAACATCGTCCACCCCAAGAAGGGAATCCTGACCGGGATGACCCGGGACGGGACGTTCCTCATCGAGGATGGGGCCGTGCGCGGTCCCGTGCGCAACCTGCGGTTCACCCAGTCGATCCCGGATGCCTTCTCGCGGATATCGGCCATCGCGGACGAGTCGCGCCTGGTGGGAGCCGACTACACCGGAATTGTGAGCCGCGTGCCCGCGGTGCGGATCGATGGCTGGAACTTCACCGGCGTGACCGCCAACGAGGCCATGGTCTGATGGCCGTCCCGGTGGAGCTGGGGCTCGGCGATCGGATCACCCTGCGGAAGGCACACCCGTGCGGTGGCCATGCCTGGACCGTGGTGCGGCTGGGCGCCGACATCGGCCTGGTCTGTGACCAGTGCGGTCATCGCGTCCTGCTCGACCGACTCGTGGTCGAGCGCCGCTACACCGGGCATCTGGCACGAGGTGCGCCGGAGTCGGACGAATGACCCACATCGACCTGCCGGAAGCGGCCGAGCCGGGCCTCCCGCCGGGCCTCGAGCCCGGCTCCGGCAGCATCTTCCGCGACCGCAACTTCGTCCTGCTGTGGTCCGCCCAGGTCCTCAGTCAGCTGGCGAACAACATGGTCCTGGCCGCACTCATGGCGGTGGTGGTGGGCGCCACCCAGTCGAACACCGCCAACGCGCTGCTGATCCTCACCTTCCTGGCCCCGGCGGTCGTGTTCAGCGCCCTGGCAGGGGTATTCGTGGAGCGCAGCGATGCCCGCCTGATCATGATCGCCTCCAACATCGGCCGGGCGGTGGGGACCGTGTTCTTCATCCTCGTCGGCTCGAACGTCCTGGTCATTCTGGCCTTGAACTTCGCGATCTCCACCATCAGCGCGTTCTTCGCCCCAGCCGAGCTGACCGCCATTCCGCGGCTTCTCGACCGGCGCCACCTGATGGCGGCGAACTCGATCTTCATCCTGACCGTGAATGCGACTTTCGGCATCGGCTTCGGGGTCATCGGTCCGCTGATTCTGACCACGCTGGGACCGGGTGCGGTGTACATCGTGGTGGCCGTCATGTTCGCTCTCGCCGCCCTGGCGATCGTCCCGCTCCCCAGTGTGGAGGCCGAGAAACCCGAGGGCGTTCCATCTGTCCGCGTTGCGGGGCAGGCGCTGACGCACGTCGTCGATGAGCTGCGCGAGGGGATTGCCTTCGTGCAGCGCACCCCGCAGATCGCCTGGTCGCTCCGCTACCTGGGGATCGGCGCGTCGATCATCGGTGTGCTGGGTGCCCTGGGGCCAGGATTCGCGACCACGATCCTTGGCCTGCGACCCGAGGACATCTTCTTCATCATGGGCCCCGCCGGCCTGGGCGCCGTGACCGGCATCCTCTTCCTCAACTCGTTCGGGCAGTACCTGCCCCGGCGTCTGCTGATCGACGTCGGCCTGATCCTGACTCCTGTCATGCTGGTGGCCATTGCCCTCGTCCGGCCCCTCGTCGACGTCTTGAGTCCCGCCCTGCAGCCCATCGAGGCGAACCTGCCGAGCCTCCTCGCGGCGGCCCTGTCCCTGGTCGCCCTGGTCATCGCCATCGCGTTCGGCGCGGGAATGGCCTACGCCCTGATTGCGATTCCCGCCCAGACCGCACTGCAGGAGGAGCTGCCGGTCAACGTTCGGGGCCGGATCTTCGGCATCCTCAACACCCTGCTGTCGGTCGCCTCGTTCTTCCCGGTCCTGGCCGCCCCCGTCATAGCCGACGTGGTGGACATCCTGGTGCCGGGCTTCGGCATCCCCGTCGTGCTGCTGGGGCTGTCGGCGGTCTTGGGCTGGGTGGCAGTCGTTTCCTGGCGGCAGAACGCAGCCCTGGGACTTCATCAGCGCCGGCCACCCGCCGAAGCCACGTAACAGCGCCGTCCGGTATTGCATCGGGGCGTACCATCCGGAAAGGAGGGAGACGATGGCTTATCCGCAGGATCCGCAGGACCTAGACAAACCATTCGACGTGGGGGACGGGTCGCGCACACCCGTCGGGCCTGGCGAGTCGTCGTTCGACCCGACCGTCGTCGATTTCGGCCACTACGCCGGCCGCAGGCTCGAGGAGCTGGCCGAATCCGATCCGGCGTACCTCTACTGGTTGGCACGCCACCCATCCGGCGCCAGATACCGCGCCGAGATCGCTCGCGTGCTGGGCGCCAGGCTGCAGCCGACCGACTACTGACCTTCCTCCTCGCCCGTCCCCGGCAGGCAAGGCGCTCTTCGCCGGCCGACCGAGCTGGCTGAGGCCGCCGTGTGACAGTCGATGACTCATCGATCACGATGAGCCGATGGGCGGGCTGCGGGCCTTCGGCCTGGCGTGGATCGTGGTCATCGGAGTCGTCGTCGCGTTTCCGCCGGCGAGGGTGGCCGCCGATGCCACGACCGTCCGTGTCACCCAGCGCTACGCCATCAACGCCACCCTCGACCTCGCGTCCGGCACCCTGGACGCGGTCGAGACGCTGAGCCTGACCAATCGGTCGTATCGGTCCATCGACCATGTCAACCTGTCGGTCATTCCGCGCGCCCTTGGCTACCTGGCCGCGGACCCCGCGGTGACAGTGGACGGTGAGCCGGTTTCGGCGGCGTGGACGACGACCACCAACCTCCGCGTCCCACTGCCGGAGCGGCTTTCGCCGAATGCCGCCACGGAGATCCGCGTTCCCTTTCGCCTGGTGGTAGGGGCCAGCGGCGGAGCCTTCAGCGCCCGCCTGAGCCGCGACAACGGCGTGATGAGCATCGGCGAATGGTTTCCGATCCTGTCCCGCCCCCACGACAGCTACGGCGTCGGGGATCCCCAGGTCTCGTACACGGCCGAGGCCATCCGGCTTGACCTGACCACGACGACGGCGCTCGGGCGCCACGCCGTCGCGTGTCCCGGGCTGCAGATCGCGCCGTCATCGACTGGCACGTACTGGGTCTGCGAGGTCGAGGACGTCCGTGACTTCTCGTTCGTCGTCAACCCGAACTTCGGCGTGACCACCCGTACCGTCGGTCCCACGACCATTCGCGTCTATACCCAGACCGTCTCCGGCGGCGTGACCGCTGACAAGGCGGTGGCTGCCTTCATCGGTCTGAACCAGGCATACGGGACCTACCCCTGGCCCGACCTGGTGCTGGCCGAGGTCGGCGCCTCCGGTGGGTTCAGCATGGAATTCCCGCGGGCCATCCACCTCACCCGCTCCAAGGTGACCGATACGTACGTGATCGACCACGAGGTCGCGCACCAGTGGTTCTACGCCCAGCTGGGCAACCACCAGATGCTCGAGCCGTGGCTGGACGAGGCGTTCGCCGACTTCTCCGCCCGATATCTGATGGGTATCGGCCCGAGCCACTGCTCCGAGCAGGAAGTGGACAGCGCCGTATTCGCCTGGCAGGCCGGGCTCATCGAGGGCGGCGACTGGCAGAGCTGCGACGGCTACTTTCACACCGTTTTCTACAAGGGGACCGAGTTCCTGAATGCCGTTCGCTTCGCGATGGGAGAGGGCGAATTCTTCGCCGCGCTGCGGGCCTATCTCGAGAGCCATCGGTTTGGGATGAGCACGACCCGCGACCTGCTCGACCACCTCGAAGGGTGGAACGCGGCGGACCTGCTCCCGATCTACCGCGCGTACCTCCAGGAGTATGACGCCCCGGCTCTTGGTGACATCGGCTCGGAGATTCGCCGCCGGAAGATTCTCGACGCCGCTGGGCGCTGAATTTGAAGGTCCGCGGAAGATCTAGTCCAGCTCTTGTTCTAGGGCATGGAGCCAGCGGCCGTTTGAGCTCACCCTACGGTCGAGGGTACCTTCGGTCGGAAATGGAGCAGGTGGCTGATCCCCGCATAGCCCAGGCCTGTCAGCCCCCCGTGCGTTGAAGCCGGTCCGCCTCGCGCACCGGCTTCCTCCTCGCGGACGGCATCCACCACCGCGCTCGCGAATGCACTTCCCCCTCGAGCGAAGATGCTCAGCCTGGCCAGTGGTCCCGACAGGTCAGTCCAGCGCTCGAGCATCGTCAGCGCAATGGCGGGCATCACGTCTGCCGCATCCCATACCCGCTGGCTATCCCACAGCTTGAGATCCGGCTCATAGCCCCGCAGACCGATGTCGGCTGCCGCGTCATCGCCCGTCATCACCTTCGGGACCATGACGGCACTGGCCTGGATCCGCATCGATTCGGGAACGAGGCGTGGGATGAGCTGATCCAGGTCCGCGGGGAGCGCGCGCCCGACCACGACATCGGCGATCGCGCCGTATCCCACGCCGGAGGCGCCAATCAGGCAGAAGGGCACGCTTGGGTTGCTCTCCACCAGGTTCCGGAGGTCTCGGATGGTGGAAGCCACCTCGTCCCAGCGGCCGGCGACGAGATGGAGCAGGGCCTTGAGGCCGTAGGCGTGCTGCCGCGTGTGCGGACTGCGACGGAGCGAGTCCATGAGGAGGCGGTCGGCGAGCGCATCGGCCCCCCCCAGGTCACCTGAATGGAGAACTGAGACCGTGTGCCACATCAGGGCCTCGGGCTCGTTGATGGTCGCGCCCATAGGAATGAGACGTTCGAAGACCGTCTCATACAGGTCCACGGCGCGCGTGATTTCACCGCTCCGATAGAGCGTCTGCGCCATCCGATGCGCGGCGTCGCCGAAGCGCACGGGGTCGGGTGAGCGCAACAGACGGATGACGTCATCGGTGTCCGTCAGATCGTCGGAGAACCACGCACGCTCGACCAGCAGCCGGGCCAGCGAGACCTCATCTCCCGACGCGCGCGCCAACGCTACGCCTTCGTCGAGCAGCCTCAGTACCTCGGCATCCTCGGGAAGGCGCTTGAAGTAGCCCCAGTTCATGGTGGGTATCTCGAGCATGTCCGCGTAGAGGCTGGCCGGTGGCTCGGTACTCGCCTCGTCGTAGACCGCGATGGCCCGGAGCCGATGTTCCCAGGCTTCATCTCCGCGCGCGTTGCGAGCGAACGCTCGTCCGAGCGCCGTCTCAGCAACGGCGCGGGTGATTGGGTCGTCGGTCAGGTCGACGGCGTGGCTGTAGACCTCGAGCGATTCCTCGTACGCGTTGCGCTCCTCGAGGCGACGCCCGGCGGCGACATGCGCATCGAAGGCCTGGCGCCGCATCGCCGCCAGTGCCTCGGCGTCCTCCCAGACCCAGTCCGCTTCACTCGGGTCCAGGGCCAGCCACCAGTGGTGGGCAAGCGCGACGGGATCTCCGGGATCCACCCCTTCCCGCGCATAGGTGGCGTGCAGGTGCATGCGCTCCGCAATCGGGAGCCGGCCGTAGGCGACATCGCGAACCAGCGCATGGTGGAAGCGGTATGCCGATCCGACGATCACGATGAAGCCCAGATGCGCGATCCGGCCCATCGCGGCGGCCGCCTCCGATGGCTCGGCCTGCCCGAGCAGGGTGGCGTCGTGGATGTCAAACGTCTCGCCGGCGACGCTGGCACGCTGGAGAAGTTCCCGATCCGAAGGCTCCAGCTCGTCGAGGCGAGCCTCGATCGCGGCCTGGATGGTCATCGGAATCTCCTCGGCCCGTGAGCGCGCCCGCGCCCGGGACAGTTCGATGATGAAGAGGGGATTCCCACCAGCGCGCTCGGCTCCATCGGTTCCGTCGCCTGCGAGCTGCGCCAGCTGCAACGACCTCTCCGGGTCGAGCGGCTTCAGCTCGAGGTGGAATCGGTTCTCTCGCGCCCGGAGCGGGGCGCTTCCTGCGACCTCCGGTCGGGCGGTGCACACGACCAGGACCGTGGCCTGAAGGTCGGTGCTTGCTCGGTCGACGATGCGCATGAGGACGGGATCCGCCCAGTGGAGGTCCTCGATCCAGACGACAAGCAGGGCATCACGCGCCAGCGCTCCGATGTAGCGCTGCCAGGCTTCGGCGATCGTCTCGCGCTGATCGATGCGTGGGAGGGCCAGGAGGCGGGGATCGGTCGCGATGCCGGCGCTGTGGCAGACGGCGATGGCCACCGCCGACCCCTCGTCGTTGCCGAGGAGCTCTGAGATTCGTGCGGCAACCCGATCCGGTGTGGGTTCCGGGATGTCGGCAGCGAGCAGCTGGAGGAGCGGTGTGTTGCTGCCGACCTCGTTGCCCGGTCGGCAGCGGGCCTCGATGAGCCGATCCGGCCTCCAGCGCTGGATCGCTTCGAGCGCTAGCCGTGTCTTGCCCTGTCCCGGCGGACCGATGATCACCGCCAGGGATCCGATCCCGGCCCGCGCTCGTTCGAACGCCGGCTGAAGCTGGCTGAGCTCCTCGTCGCGTCCCACGAAGGCGATGGGCTTCACGCCTTCCGCGGTGAAGTCGACGAATCGCCAGGCCTCGACGTCGCCAATACCCTTGAGACTCAGCGTCCCCAGAGAGTCGAAATCCGCGACGTCAGCGGTCGCCGCATGACAGGTGGGTCCCACAAGGATCTCGCCGGGCTCCGCGGCCTGCTCGAGACGCGCCGCGAGGTTGACGGCGGCACCCACCGCAATCTGCTGTCGGTGATCGACCGCATCGAGGTCAACGAGAACTTCGCCACTCTCGATCCCGATTCGAACCGCCACCGTCGTCGTGGCTCGGTCTTCCGCTTTGGTCCAAACGACGCAGGCATGCGCCGCGCGCAGCGCCCGCATCGGGTCGTCTGCGTGAGCGGTCGGAACGCCGAACAGGGCCAGGACCGCGTCGCCGATGTACTTCTCGACGGTGCCGCCATGCTCGGCGACGACGGAGCTGATCTCCGTGAACGCCTCCGAAAGCAGGCGTTGCATGCGTTCCGGTCCGAGACGCAGGGTGCTATCCGTCGAGCCGACGATGTCGACGAATAGGCATGTGACGAGGCGGCGCTCTCGGTGCGCGTCCACAGCCGGGCTCATCATGCTCTGTCGCGAAGCACCTGACCAGTCTGCAGCCACGCCCCTCCAGCCGCATCCGAATGGCGCCCAGTTAGGTGCGCTGATAGGATCTCGGTCGGCTCGCTGAACTCCGTGCCGTGCTGGCAGGCGGACGAGCTTGCATTGGAAACAACCCGTGGGCGGCTAGCTCAGCTGGTTAGAGCACTTGCTTGACATGCAAGAGGTCACTGGTTCGAGTCCAGTGTCGCCCACCAACCACCCTTTTCCACGCTCAATCTGACCTGATAACCGCTCCGTGCTGCCCGCGACCGGTTGACTACAGCGCTCCGTGACCGTATCGCCCGGCTCGATGCGAGCTACGCCTCGGCGCCGGCGCCCATCGCGACGGTTCCGTCGGAGAGGACAGGGGAGATGAGGCCGAAGACGTTGCCGTCGGGATCCAGCAGGTAGCCACCGCGACCGATGCCCGGCCAGTCGGTCGCTGGTAGCGCCTCGGTCGCGCCGAGCTCGATGCCTCGGCGCATCAGCCCGTCGACGTCGTCGACGCCGACCACGATGTTGGCTCCGTTGACCGGCGCGCCGACTTCGGGACGTGGACCGTTGCGCTGGGTCAGGCCGCCGTTGATCCCGAGGCCGGGCTGGCCGGCAGCATTGCCGATGGCGCCCTCGCCGGTGTCGATGACCCAGTACGGCTGATCACCGCCGCCGTACTCCTGGAACTGCCAGCCGAGCAGGTTCGAGTAGAAGTCGATGAGCTTCCGTGGCTCGGATGCGTGGATCTCGAAGTGGACGACCAGATTGGCCATTGCGGGCTCCTTTCTGGGCACGGATCGGGGGATCACCAGTATGCGCTCGGCGTCGTAGGGCGCTCTCTCCCGGACGCCTCACACGTGTTCACGATCGCGCACGATCCGCGTGAACCAATGGGGGTCATGTCCGTCGATGTCACCCGCATCCGTGACGACGCCGCGCCTCAAATGTAACAGGGGACGACCAGACGATCACCCGCGTCGGCTGACCTACCGCGCTCGTCGGAGAGCTGGCGGACGGGCTGACCGCGGAATCGTCGAGTAACCTCGGGCCGTGACGGAGACCGCTGGCGAATCGAGGGACGGCGTACCGCTGACGAACCTCGACCAAGAGCTCTTCGACGGCGCCGCGGCGACGAAGCGGGACCTGGTCGAATACCTGGACGCCGTGCGCGACCGCATCCTTCCCGAGCTCAGCGGACGACCGCTCTCCGTGATCCGGGTGCATCGCGGCCAAGAGGCGTTCATGCAGAAGAACGTCCCGAAGTACACGCCGGACTGGGTGCCGAGGGTGCGGCTCTGGTCGGAGAGCTCGCGCCGCGACGTGGACTACGCGCTCTGCAACGACCGGCGCACCCTGATCTGGTTCGCCAACCAGCGCGCGGTCGAGTACCACCCGACGCTGATACGCGCCGATCGGCCCAGCAGCCCGACCCACCTTGTGATCGACCTTGACCCACCCGATGACGCCGCCTTCGCGATGGCGGCGCGCGCCGCCGATCTCGTGCTTGCCACGCTCGCCGATCTCGGGCTGGAGGGCGCTGCCAAGACCAGCGGATCGAAGGGCATCCACATCTACGTGCCGATCGATGGCTCGTCGCTGGCGGACGCGGCCGCGGCCACCCGAGCCATCGCCGAGCGGACCGCACGGCTCGACCAGCAGATCGCGACCACGGCGTTCATGAAGGAGGACCGTGATGGCCGCGTCTTCATCGATGCGACGCGCGTGGGCGGAGCGTCGGTGATCGCGGCCTACAGTCCGCGCCTTCGCCCTGGCGTCCCGGTCTCGTTCCCCGTCGCCTGGGATGACCTCCAAGACGTCAGGCCCGGCGACTTCACCGTCCACACGGCGCTCCGGCACCTCGGCGAGCGCGACCTATGGGCGGCGGCGATGCCGCGCCCGCAGCGACTCAGCGAGGGGCTCATCGCCGAGGGGCGGCTGATCGCACCGGGCCGCGTGACGGCGATGCATGAAGGGAAGCGGCGGGCGCGAGAGCGCCGTGCCGAATCCACGGCGCCCCAGCCAAGCCGATCGCCAGGCGGAAGGCGAACCACCGGCTGATCCATGCGGCCCTGGTGTGGCTCGCGCCAGAGCACGGCACCTGCCGTGGCAAGCGTCACCGTGTCACGAACCGAGGGCCGCCGCCTCGAGCCGCCGGCGGAGGTGCCGGCCCGTCAGCGAGCCATCGGTCTGGGCGAGCTCAGCGGGTACCCCTTCGAAGATCACCCGGCCGCCATCGTGGCCGGCGGGTGAACGCGGTGAGCCGGCGCTTGGGAATGTCCAGGCTGACATCCTTGAGATTGTTCTCGCGCGCCCCGCGGACACGAATTGCGCCCCAGTCGGGCACCTGCTCGCCGCTCATGTCCTTCTCCATCATTCGTCGGACGCTACTCGGCGTAGGGCTGGTCCCTGCCCTGTGCGCTGTAACCGATGCTCCAGACGTAGCCGTCGGGGTCGGCGAAGGTTCCGCCGTACCCGCCCCAGTCCAGCCTCCCCGCCGGCTTGAGGATCGTCGCCCCCGCCTTGTCGGCCTCTTCCATGACCTCGTTCACACGCGCCTCGCTGCGCACGATGTAGTTGAACACGATGCCGCTAAAGCCGCCGCCTCCGGGATTGGCCCCCACCATCTGGGCCAGCCCGTCGCGGCCATAGAACCCGACGATCGAGCCGCCGTGCGGCACGAAGAAGACCGAGATCTTGTAATCGTCCTGGACCTTCCAGCCCAGGCCATCCACGTAGAAGCGCTTCGCGCGCTCCATGTCGTTGACGCCGAGCAGGATTGCGCTGACATGCGAATTCAACTTGATTCCCCTTCCCGAGACGTTCGTGCGGATGACTCTCATCCTACGGAGCGGCCTCCGAGGCGGGCTTCTCCGAAACTGCTCGATTGCGTCGCCGCCCGGCCGGCGACCCACGGCCGCGTGGCCGCCATCTGTACCATTGATAAGTGGCGCGCGCGGAAGTCATGCGGTTTGGGGGCGTGGCCGCCTATGTCAGTGGGGTGGTCGCCGCCGTCGGCGTCGTGTTCCTGATCGCGATGTTGGTGTCGTTCGGTGTCGGTTCCGAGCTCGCCGGCACGTTCGGACGGGTCAATGACGTCCTCATCGTGGTCCAGTACTCCCTGGCCGTGCCGGCTGCGGTGGCCCTCCACGCCGTCCTCCGGCCTCGCAATTCGCGTTTGAGCCGCCTGGTCCTGGCGATCGGGATCATCGGCATCCTCGCGGTAGTGGTGCTGCAGCTCCTGTTGGTGTTCGGGGTGCTGAGCTTCGAGCGGCAGGTGGTCATGGTCGTCCTTGCGCTCCTGGTCGTGGGATTGTGGCTCGTGATCACCGGGAACCTAGCGCGGCCGATCCTCCCGCACAGCCAACGCATGAGCCTGCTGGCTGTTCCCTACATCGGCTATCCGATCTGGGCCTTCTGGCTGGGCACGCACCTGTTGTCGCGGTCCGAGCCTCAACCCGCGCGGGGATCCTGACCAGCCCTACGGGCGATTCGCCTGGTAATCGAAATAGAGCACCGTCAGCAGGGTCGGGATGATGGGTCCGATCAGGATTTGGATCGCGCCGCTGACCAGCGCCACGACGACGAAGCTACCGACCGACCCGCTGATGATCCCCTCCATCAGTCCCGGGACGTAGAGCGGAGTGGCGACGCTGGCGATGATGGTCAGGACCAGCCCCGCTAGGAGCACGATGCCAAACGTCCGCCAGGTCGAGCCCTCGACCAGGCTCCAGCTTCGTCGGAGGGCGTCAACCGGTCCGAGTCGTTCGACCACCAGGGCCGGAATCGCCAGCGCAAAGCGCGCGATGCCGATGATGAGGACCGCGATGGCGGCAAGGATCGCGACCACTGCCACGAGGGTGCTCACGTCCCGGCCGGCGCCGATCCCAAAGCCCAGCAGAACGATGACCGTGAAGCCTACGACCACCACGAAGACGGCCGCGATCATCAAGGCGACGTAACCCAGAATCGCGGGAGCCAGGCTTCGAAGCACCGGGAACGCCTCTCGGGCGGTGGGGCTCTCGCCGTTGCGAGCGCGTCCCGCGACATACGTGACGCCGGCGGCGGCGAACGCTCCCAGGATGATCGCGACCAGTCCAACAACCGCCGTGGCCGCGAAGAACGGCACCAGATCGTCGAGCACTCGCTGCAGCGCGGCTGGCGACGGGTCGTAGAAGCGCTGCGACCATTGCGCCTGAAGGGCGGTGAGCGGCAGGGTGAGAATCACGACCGGGATCTCGAAGGCGGCGAAGACGAGCGCCATGGCGGCGAAGTGGTTGCGATACAGGCGGAATGTCTCCTCGAAGAGATCGGCCACCGGCGTCCGACGCGGGCGGGTTGTGCCGGCGACGCCCGAGCCGGGGGCAGACTGTGTCATCCCGCTGGTCTGACCACCACGGTGCCCGCGATCTTGTCGTGCCAACCCTGCTTACGGCTGTCGAAGGCCACCCAGATGAAGCCGATGAACAGCGCGATCCAGGACACGAAATAGCCGACGTAGCGGAGGAGTGACCGCGCCAGTCCCGGCTTGGCGCCGTCCGAATCGCGGGCGACCCGCAGGCCGAACAGCATCATTCCGGGGGTCTGGCCACGCCACGTCCAGAACCCGACGAAGTAGGCGATCGAAGCCAGCTGGAAGAACCCGGCGAACGGATAGAAGTCGCCCATGGCCAGGTTCATGCGCCGGGTGATCTGCAGCTCCCAGGCCCGGTACTCCGGTGAGTCCGGGGATGACCCCGGCGGGGGCATTGGCACGTCACGCATGAGGTCGATGGCCGTTCCCATGATCGTGCCCATGACGATGAAGCCGAGGACCAGGAATGGCAGCGAGTCGATCACGTAGGCGCCGGCTCGGATCCAGAAGCCGGCGTATTCGACGCCCGGGGCAGGCCCGGGACGCGGCACCCGGGGAGGAGGAGCCCATGCCGGAGGGATCGGGGCGGGTTGGGGCGGCGAGGCGGGCTGCGGGGGCGGAGTAGACGACTCGGGTGGGGGCGCGCCGGCGCCGCCAGGTGGACCGGTCACATCGGGCACGCCGAAGAGGATACGCCGCGGAATCCAGCCCGACGCCCGCGGCAGGTGACCACCCGGGGGCCTATCTGATCCTGCGACCCACTCGCGAGCGCCACCAGAATCCGCCACCGACGGCAGCGGCGCCTACCGCCAGGAGAGCGAGGACCAGCCAGGGGGTGAGATCGGCTCCGGCTGCGTCCTGGAACGTCACTGCCGGATCCTGGCCCGCGGCGACTGCGGCGAAGATCGCGTCCATCGCGGACACCACCGCCGGATCGGGCTGCGGCTGGACCGCCGAGCCATCGATCTCCATTTCCATCGAGATCGCATCGGTCATTCCGTCCGAGTCGGTGGCGGTCGCGGTGATGAGGTGGGTTCCGGGCGAGAGGTCCTCGACCACGAGCTCCCCGCCGGTCCCCAGGTCGCCGTCCAACGACGAGCTCCATGCAATCGCCTCGCCGGGCAAGGTCCGGTCCTCGGCATCGAAAGCGGTGGCGGTCAGGACGACGGCGAAACCGGATGTCACCTTGACCGGCTGCCCGGAGAGCTTCGTGGGCGAGAATTTTGCCTGGGGCGCCTGCCCGGGGATGGCAACAAGGGCGTCCGCGACGGCGGTGCCGGAGGCGCCGCTGTCGAAGGCGCTGATCGACCATTTCGGGTTTGGGCCGCGTGGCAGGGTGTCGGCGTAGATCTCGAAGAACGGCTCTGTGAGGCCCCACGCGACGACCTGCCAATGCTCGCCGTCCGGCGCGTACAGGAGGGTGAACGTCAGGTCGTCGCCATCGGCATCGCTCGAGTCCCAGTGGAACTGGACCTTGATCCGGCCGAAGGTGTCCGCCTCTTCGGTGATCGGTCCCCATGTCACCGTCGGGGCATTCGGCGAAACCTCAAGGCGAGGACCATCGCGCCCAGCCGAGATGATCTGGTAGGTCTTGGCATTCGGGAAGGCGGGCACCAGGAGCTCGAAGTCGATCGTGGTTTGGTCGCCATGGGCCATTTCCTGGTGCTGGATTGGGACGCTCGCGAGCTCCGTCCCGGCTGCATCGAGCACGACCAGCTTGTGCGCCACCTGCGCCACGACGTACTGGCCCGAGTAGCGCTCCAACGCGGACGGCGTCGGATCGTCGACCACGAACGCCCCCACCAACGAACCTTCGCCGGTCAAGGGGTCGAACGTGCCGCGCAGGCCGATGAGCCCGGTCGCGCCGGGCGGCAGCTCGGCGTCGTCCGGGTCGGGCGGTTGGGTCAGCGGACCCCCGGCGGGCGCATCGGGCTCGCTCCACGGGATGCCCAGGTCGGTCGGATTGCAGGGCACTCCGTAGAAGTCGAGGAGGCGGCAGTAGTGGTAGGGGTCCGACCAACCCGGGCTCTGGTATGACATCCACGGCCAGGCTCGATTGGGTGCCGTCTGGGCAGGGTCGTTGCTGATGGCGGTGGGTCCATCCAGGCCGAAGAGCGACCAGTACACGTCGAACCCGTAGAAGCCTTCGGGATCTGGATCGGCCATTGTGCAGACCGGGAACGTCAGCGCATCCGGATGGCTGGGATCGATCGCGCCACCGGCCTGTTCATCGGGAACGCCATCTGGCTCGGTGTCGGAGTCGCCGTCCTTGCAGGGGACGTGCTTGAGCCCGGCGGCATGGCCTGCCTCATGGCCCAGCGTCTCGGCTCCCGAATGCCACCAGGTGGAGGCGCCGCCAAACGTGTCGGTCATCCGCACCCAGACAGAGTCGGTCCCTCCGGTGGACTGCCCGCCGAAATGGGTCGGGAGACCCGGATGGATCATCCCCACGAAGAGATCCTCCTCGTCGTCCCAGTCGTAGAAGACGCGATACACCGCCAGGGCCTGGTTCACCTCCTGCGAAACGCCTGGCTGAACGCGGCAACCCTCGACGAAGACAGGGGTGCCGGGCAGCGGCATGGGGCCGTCGCCCTGGTGCTCATCCATGCTGATATCCGCGCCGCCGCCATCGGTCAGCTGCCAGTGGTGGATATGGATCCGGCGGTCGAGGATGTACAGCCACTCGTTGTCCGCGAAGTTCCATTCGCCCACAACCGGGTCGAGGGCGGCCGGGTCGGCCATCAGCGGCTCCCAGTCGGCGATTTCCGGATTGCCGCCGTTCCAGTTGCCTACCATCGTCGTCTGGCACCAGCCGAGATTGAACTCGTGCCCATCGCCGTGGCCCATGGGTTCGATGGGCCCGGTGAACAGGTCCAGGTTGACCTGCGCCAGCGGGTGGTATCGGTACAGCCCGTGGATGATGCGCTGGGAGGCGGAGCCACCTGGCGGCAGGAGGTCCGCGTCCAGGTCGGGGTCATAGGTGCGCTCGACGTCGTCAGGATGGAAGGACCGATGAAGATGAATGGGCGCCAGGTGGACCGTCAGCGGCTGCGCCGGATGGAATGCGACATTTACCGCCAGCAGGTTGTTCTGCCATTCGGCCTCCTTCTCGAAGACCGTCGCGAGGCTGTACGAGTACACGAAGGCCCGGAGGGTGATCTCCCCGTTGAGCCACGCCTGCGGCAGGCGGAAGTTCAGTGTGTCGTCGGCCTGAACTCGGCTCCCACCGCCGAGCTTGGCCAGGATCGGTCCGTTCTCGGGCCAGATCCAGCCGATCTGCTGGCCGTTGCGGCGCGCCTCCAGCGCGCCATACGTATTCGCCTGGTCCGGCTGGCCGATGACTCCGACGTGCACACGAGCGTATGTCCGCCGACTCTCGACCAGGGGCATCCGGTTCTGCAGGTCCTGGATTCCCTGGGTGACCTCGATGGCCTTGATCCACAGGTCGGGGAAGTCCTCGGGGACGTCGCCCAGCTGGTTCGGTGGCGTCGGCGCGGGAGTGACGACCGCGATGGGCGGTGGCGCAGGCGTGGGCGTTTCCGCACCCAGCGGAAAGGTGGGGAAGGGCAGGGTGGGTGCGGCGCTGGCCTGGGCGGTCGCTGATGGTTGGGGGATGGGCGTCGGTGGCGGTGGGGGAGGTGGAGGCGGAGTCTGGACGACCCTGAGGACGGTGAACGTGGCGGTGTCGCTGGGACTGCTACACCCCGTTGCACCCGAGCCCGTCACGCACATCGTCACGGTGTGGGCACCGGGTGCGGCACCGGGTGGGACCTGGAAGGGGATGTCGAAGCCGATGCGTTGTGATCCGGAGTTCCCCGTCGCCACCAGCGATCCGTCCCACAGGACCGAGATGGGCTGGTTGATCGGATAGGACGCCCCGTGGGCCACCACGGTTTGGCCTGGGAACCCCGATGACGGGATGAGGGTCAACGACGCACCGGCCGCGGCCGGTGCCGGCAACGCGAGGACGACCAGCGCGGCAGCGACCAGCGTCGCCGCCCATCGGGCCCTCCCTCGACCGACCCTTGCCAGCGCGATGGCACCCATGCTACCGACACGCACGAGCCTGTAAATACGCCCTCGGCGGGGGTCATCCGGCCCGTCGAAATTGCATCTAGGCAGCGTCATGGGCACGACGCATACTGGCGCGCCCGATCATGAAGCAGCTGGTTGTCATCGCCCTGAACCTGCTGGTGGCGGCCTGCGCCCCGCTGGCCGCTGCGCCGCCGCCATCCCCATCGCCGTCTGCCACGGCGGAACCGACTGAGTTCACCCGCCCAAGCCCCCATCCAACGGCCAGCCCGACCCCCACCCCCACCCCGACACCCGAGCCAATGGAGCTGCCGCCGACCGTGGTTCGCGGGCAGATGGCGCGGGTCATGGTGGACGGAGCACGCGTGCGAAACGCTCCTGGCGCCTCGACCACTGCCTCCATCGTGGGGAGGCTCGCGGCCGGCGAGCTGGTGGCTGTCCTCGACGGCCCCGTCCAGCTCGGCACCATTCGCTGGTGGCAGGTGCAGGTCGCCGGCCTCACCGGCTGGATGCCGGATCGCATCGGCCTGGCGGTGAGCCTGCTCGACGCCGCCGAGCCGGCCGCCCGCGACTGGAACGTATGGGCGGCAACCGCCACCAGCCAGCTGCCCGCCTCGGTCGCCGATGTTCCGGCGCGGGTTTACGTCCCGAACGAACGGGACTACACGATCTCGGTGATCGACCCCGCGACGATGGGCGTGATCGCCACCCTGCCAGCCGGCATCCTGCCCGAGCACGTCGGCCCGGATTGGGACCTGTCGCGCCTCTACGTCAGCAACTACTTCTCGACCGAGCTGACCGTGCTGGACGCCCGCAGCGGAGCGCTGCTGTCGCCCATCGCCGCTCCGCTGGCCTACAACCTGTACTTCACGCCGGACGGCTCCAAGGCGGTGGTCATGGCCGAGGAGTACAGCCGCATGGACTTTTACGATCGACGGACCTGGCAGCTCCTCCGCCAGCTGCCGATTCCGTTCGCGGGCATCGACCATGCGGACTTCTCGGCTGGCGGCCGATACCTGCTCGCCACGACCGAGTACGCAGGGGTGCTGGTCAAGGTCGACACCGTGACGATGGAGATCGTCGGCTCACTATGGGTGGGAGGAAGCCCGGTCGACGTCAAGCTCTCACCCGATGGCTCGGTGTTCTACGTGGCCAACCAGTTCCGCCACGGGGTCTCGATCATCGAACCGGTGGGCATGACCGAGATCGGCTTCCTGCCCACCGGGCGCGGGGCGCACGGCATGGCCATCAGCCGCGACACGCGGTGGCTGTACGTCACCAATCGCGACGCCGGCTCGATCTCGGTCATCGACTTCGCGACGCGGACGATCATCGCCACCTGGTGGATTGGCGGATCGCCGGACATGCTCCAGGTGTCCCCGGACGGAACCCAGCTGTGGACCGCCAACCGCCGCGCCAACACCGCGGTCGTCGTGGACGCCGCGACCGGACAGGTCCTCCACGTCATCCAAGTCGGGCGCCAGCCACACGGACTCATGTACTTCCCTCAGCCGGGCCGATTCAGCCTGGGCCACAACGGGGTCTACCGCTGAAGCGGATGTTTCGGGCTGGTCGAGATCCCGCCGGTGAGGCCGATGTGGCAGCCTGCATCGGTACCTTCCTCCCATTCCGGCGGCCTGAGAGGCGGCGCAGGCTGGGCTCATGCCGATCCCGACCGCGGATCCCCTCATCGTCCTTCTCACGTTGAGCGTCCTGATGGTCGCCACCTGGATGTACTGGCGCCTCATCCGGAAGCGCGGCCGTACCCGACGCCAGGAACGCGAGTCGGACGAAGCGCAGCTGCGAGGCCTCGTCCGCGTGACCCTGGTCCGCTGACCTGAGCGTCCGGCGCCTCGCGCCGGAACCATCCCGCGTGCTCCACGCGGCGCTACCATGCGCGCGTGGACGTCGAGTCAGCCCTCGCTTCAACCAAGCTGCTGTCCAGCCTCGATCGGAAGACGATCAAACGCCTGGCCGACCAGGGGAAACACCGCTCTTATGCCGCGGGCGAGGTCATCATCCGCGAGGGCGCACCGGCTTCGGCGCTGTACATCATCCTGAGCGGCAAGGTCCACTTCGAGGTCGCGGAGGGTGGCGCGGCCCCGGTCGCCACCGCCGGTCCCGGCGACTTCTTCGGCGAGCTCGCCCTGATCGAGGAGCATCCCCGCAGCGCCACGGTCATCGCCGACGAGCCGACCGAGTGCATCCTCTTCGTGGCGTGGGAATTCACCGCTCTCTTGAAGGAGTTCCCGGAGATGGCGGTCCCGCTCATGAACGCGCTGATCGCCCGTCTCCATCGTCGGGAGCACCACCAGCTCTAGAGCGCGTCGGCTCTGGGGGACCCCTCAAGGCTGCAGGCGCCTCCGCTCCCAAGAACCATCTGGGCTGCGCCGGTATTCGATCCGATCATGGAGCCGATCTGAACGGCTCTCCCAGAACTCCACGACTTCGGGTTCGAGCCGATAGCCGCCCCAGAACGGCGGCAGGGGCACGGCCTCACCTGGCCTAAACCGTTCGGCCACGGCCGCCACCTTGGCTTCGAGCGCGGCGCGATCGGCGATGGGCGCGCCCTGCTCCGATGCCCAGGCCGCCAGCTGGTGGCCGCGGGGCCTGCTGGCCCAGTACGCGACTGCTTCCGGCTCGTCGAGCGGTGTGACCGGGCCACTGACCCGGACCTGGCGGTTGGTCTGCTCCCACCAGAAGACCGCCGCCCCTGTCGGGTTGGCGGCCAGGTCGCGCCCCTTGGTGCTGCCGCGGTTGGTGTAGAAGCGCAGGCCGTCCGGCTCGATGCCTCGCATCAGCACCAGCCGGACGCTCGGGCGGCCGCCGGCGTCGGCCGTGGCCAGCGCGAAGGCGTTCGGGAGGCGATGGCCGGCGGCCTCTGCCTCCGCGACCCAGGCGGCCAGCTCCACCAGGGGATCGTCGTCCAGCGTCTCGAGGGCGATGGGCATCGGTCAGGCGTCGACCGGGGCGAGGACCTCGGGCAGGGCCTCCGCCAGCCGGACGAACTGATCCAGGTCGTTGTGCAGCGCGGCACTGACCCGGATCAGGCGCCTCCACCGCCCGCCGTTGGGGCGCTGCGGCCAGGGCGTGACCATGACCTGCAGACCACGGGCCAGCAGGGCGTCGTGGACCGGGTCGCCGTACAGGTCCACGCCCTGGACTCGGCCCGCGGCTTCCTCCTCGGGGAGCGGCACGGATGCCATGGACCCCAGCATGGCGTCGGGTGCGGGCGAGGCGATGGCCAGCGCCGAGCACAGGAGGTCTCGAGCGCGCCGGGCGAGGTCCCGGTTCCGAAGCCGGACTGCGGGCCAGCCCCCGGTGAGCAGCCCGCCGACGAAGTCCAGGGCGGCCGGGACCGCCAGCCAGGCACTCGGATCCCGCGTGCCGGTCCAGTCCGCCTCGAGCCGAAAGCGCGATCGATCCGTCCGGTCCGAGTTCGCGCCGTGGCTGACGACCAGGGGATGGAAGCCGTTCTGGCGGTCGCGCCGAACGTGGAGAAAGGCGGCGCCCTTCGGCGCGCAGACCCACTTGTGGAGGTTTCCGGCGTAGTACGCGGCGCCCAGCTGGTCCAGATGGACATCGAGCATCCCCGGCGCGTGGGCCCCGTCGACCAGGGTGTCCACTCCGCGAGCGGCGAGCTCCGTGACGAGCTCCTGGATGGGGAGGACCAGGGCCGTGGCCGACGTGACGTGGTCGAGCACCGCCAGCCGCGTCCGAGGCGTGACGGCGGCCAGGACCCGATCGACCACGTCCTCGGGCCCCATCGCCGGAAAGGGGATGGGGACCGTCACGACGCGGGCGCCGACGGGCGAGGCGACGGCGTCCATCGCGTTGCGGACCGCGTTGTACTCGTGGTCCGTGGTGAGCAGCTCGTCGCGGGTGGCCAGGGGCAGCCAGCGGAGGACCGCGTTCACGCCGGTGGTCGCGTTGTCCACGAAGGCCAGGTCATCCGGGTCGGCGCCGACGAACGCGCCCAGGTAGACCCGGGCATCGTCCAGAAGCCCTTCCAGGTCGCGGGAGAAGAAGGCCACTGGCTCGGCCTCCATCCGATGTCGGATCGCGGTCTGGGCTTGCAGCACGGCCGTGGGAGCGGCGCCGAAGGATCCGTGGTTGAGGAAGTCGACCTTTGGGTCGAGGGGCCACAGGTGTCGGAACTCGGACGCCATGGGGCGGCTATCGTAGAACGATGATGGGCCTGCCCCGGCCCGGGGCCGTGGTCTGCGACCTGGACGGCACGCTGGTCGACACCGTCCCGACCCGGATCCGCGCCTGGCTCCGGACGTTCGCCGAGTTCGGAATCCCCGCGGACCGCGACGATGTGGCCTCGCTCATCGGCTCTGACGGGAGGTGGCTCGCCGAGCAGGTGGCCGCCCGTGCCTGCATGAAGCTCTCCTCTGCCCGGGCCGAAGCCATCGACCGCCGGGCCGGCGCGATCTATGGAAGGCTCAACTCCGACCCTCGGCCGCTGCCAGGTGCGGTGGCGTTTGCGGAGGCGCTGCGGACAGCCGCTGTCCCCTGGGCGATCGCCACATCCTCACGACCAGAGCAGATCAGCCACTCGGTTGCCGCCCTCGGCCTGCCGGAGCAACCGGTCACCGTAGACGGGAACCAGGTCAGCCGGGCCAAGCCGGCGCCCGATCTGCTCCTCGCTGCGGCCGAAGCCCTCGGGGCGCGGCCGGAGGCCTGCTGGTGCGTGGGCGACTCCCGATGGGACGTCCAGGCGGCGACCGCCGCCCACATGATCCCGGTCGGGGTCGCGACCGGATCGGCGACCCGCGACGAGCTGCTCGCCGATGGCGCGCGGGTTGTGGTTGACCGGCTGGATGAGCTCGTGGACGCTCTGTAGCCATGCCCCTCGAGGCCTATCGGTCCAAACGGGACTTCAAGAAGACCCCGGAGCCCGCCGGCGAATCCATTGAGGAAACGAGTGGGCGATTCGTGGTGCAGCGCCATCGAGCCACCCGACTCCATTACGACCTGCGGCTGGAGGTGGATGGGGTCCTGGCCAGCTGGGCCGTGCCGCGTGGCCCGACGCTCGACCCCGACCAGCGGCGACTCGCCATGCGAACCGAGGACCACCCGATTGAGTACCTCGATTTCGAGGCGGTCATCCCCAAGGGCCAGTACGGCGCGGGCGACATGATCGTGTGGGACTGGGGCACGTACGAACCGGAAGAGACCGATGCGCCGGCGGCCGCGGTGGCCGCCGGCGAGCTGAAGTTCCGGCTTCACGGGGAGCGTCTCCGCGGCCGGTTCACCCTGATCCGGACGGCGGGGCGCACCGACGACCGGGGTCGAGCCGAGGGCGGCGACCCGTGGCTGCTCATCCACAAGCGCGATGAGCACGCGGAGGACGGGTACGACGCGGAGTCGCACGCCCGGAGCGTGAAGACGGGGCGGACGAACGACGAGCTGGCCGCCGGGCAGCCGCCGCGATTCGAGGTCCCGCCACCCTCAGCCGAGGGCCCCATCGACCTGTCGGCGGCACGGGATGCGCCGCTCCCCGATTTCGTGTCACCCATGCTCGCGACCGCCGGCGATCGGCCGTACGAGGACCCGAACTGGGTCCACGAGGTGAAGTGGGACGGGTATCGGGTCCAGGCCGTCGTGCGCGATGGCAAGGTGCGGATCTGGACCCGCAATCGGGCGGACGCGGCGGGGTACTTCCCGGAGCTCGCGGGCCGCCCGACCTGGATCGATGCCCAGGAGGCCGTGGTCGACGGCGAAGTGGTCGCCCTTGACGAGGCGGGACGCCCCAGCTTCTCCGCCCTCCAGGAGCGGACCGGCCTGATCGGGCTGGAAGCGCGCACCGGGCGTCGGCGGCCTCGGGCGGCGAAATCGGACGAACGCGAACGCCGGACCCAGCCCGCACCGATTGCGTACCAGGTCTTCGACCTGCTCCACCTCGACGGCCGCTCGCTCCTGAACGTCCCGCTGGAGTCGCGGAAGCGGCTTCTGCACCGGATCCTGCAGCCGCACCCACTGGTGCACTACGCGCCGCACATCGCCGGGGAGGGCGGTGCCTTTCTGGACGCCGCCCTGGCCGGGGGCCTGGAGGGCGTGGTGGCCAAGCGACGGATGAGCCGATACCGGCCCGGTGAGCGGTCGGCGGACTGGGTGAAGATCAAGGCGCGAGCCGAACAGGACGTGGCGGTCGTGGGGTGGCTGCCGCGGCAGGGAAGCACGAACGACCTGGGCTCCCTGATCGTGGCCGTCCGCGGCCCCAAGGGCCTCGTGCATGCCGGCCAGGTGGGGAGTGGCCTGGACGCCAAGACGCGACGCGAGCTGCTGGCCGCCTTTTCGGACCTGGCTCGACCGGACGCTCCCATCGAGCACGCCCCGGAGGTCAAGGGCGCGCGGTGGGTCGAGCCTCGGATCGTGGCTCGCGTCGAGTTCTCCGAATGGACGCCGGACGGACTGCTGCGGCAGCCTATCTTCGTGGCCGTCGTGACCGATCGAGACCCGGACTCAACGGTTCGCGAGGACTCGCCGCGCCGCGCAGTGCGCGGATCCGAGGCTGCCCGCGATCGGGCTCCGGCGGTGGGACCTCCGACGGAGGCCACCGGAGAGGAGCTCAAGGCGCTCGACGCGCTCCCCGGGAAGGGGAACTGGGAGATCGGCGGCCACACCGTGAGCCTCACCAACCTGGACAAGGTCCTGTTCCCGCCACGCGAGCCCGACGCCGATCCGGTCACCAAACGCGATCTGCTTCGCTATTACGTCACCGTGGGGCGGGTGATGGTCCCGCACCTTCGTCGCCACGGGCTCACCCTGCAACGATTCCCCGACGGCGTGGGCCGCTCGGGTTTCTGGCAGAAGGACCTCCCGTCTCATACTCCCGCGTGGATCACGCGCCGCGAGCTGGTCGATTCCGAGGGGACCAAGCAGTACGTCGTGGTTGATCGGGTTGCGACCCTGGCCTGGCTGGCCCAGGAGGCAGCCATCGAGCTGCACCCGTGGACGGCGACCGTGGAAGCGCCCGACCGGCCGCGGTTCGCGCTCATCGACATCGACCCGGGGGAGGCCACGACCTGGGACGAGGTCCTCGTCCTGGCGCGCCTCTTCCGGGCCGCACTCGCGCACCTGGGTGTCACCGGCCTGCCCAAGACCACCGGCAAGCGCGGCGTCCAGGTCTGGATCCCGATTGCGGATCGGTACACCTTCGACCAGACCCGCGATTGGGTCGAGCAGCTGTCCCGGGCGATCGGGCAGACCGTACCCGACCTGGTCAGCTGGGCCTGGTCCAAGCGCGATCGTCGTGGACGGGCGCGCCTGGATTACACGCAGAACGCCCCGATCCGGACGCTCGTCGCCCCATACAGCACGCGCCCAGCCCCGGGCGCTCCGGTATCGGCGCCCATCACCTGGGATGAGCTGGACGATCCAAAGCTCGCGCCGGACCGATGGACGGTCCGCACCCTCCCCGCGCGCGTGGCGGAGGTCGGCGACCCCTTCGCTCCGGCGACGACCCTGGTCCAGGACCTGCCGCCGCTCGCCTGACGCGAAGGCGCCAC